>JBDLQA010000050.1:0-3444 GCA_039800845.1 Actinomycetota bacterium | reverse complement strand
GCCCGCAAAATCAGGCGGCGGCTGTCCTGGCTACATTTATTGCCAGTGCGATCTCTGCGATCTTTGGCGCGATAGTTCTAACGCGCGGCCATCGCGCCGAGGCGACTCACAGCGCGTAGGTACTTCTTGCGGTAGGCGCCTCCGCGCATTTCCTCGCTGAAAACGCTTGTAAGTGAGTGGCCCGTGTTTCGGATTGCCAACTGGCTCTCATACATGCGGTCTACCAGCGCAACAAATCGCAAAGCGGCCACCTGATCGTGCAGTTCGGTCACGTTATCCAGAGCAAGTGCCTCAAAGTTCTTCACCAGGTTCAGATACTTGCTCGGGTGAAGAGTTGCCAGGTGAGCCAAAAGTTTGGCGAAGTCATCGTGAGCAACTCGTGCGCCTGCCTTGGTCTGTTCCGTGGCCCAGGCCTCCAGTTCGTCCGTGCTCACCGAAGTTGGGCTGGCATCCACTGGGCGGTGGCGGTAGTCCTCACCATCGATGGTAACCATGCGGAAACGACCAGCCATTGCGTTGATTTCACGGGCGAAGTCTGCGGCGGCAAAGCGCCCCTGACCAAGCGCGTTCGGCGGCGTGTTGCTGGTCGAGGCGAACTTCACGCCCTTCGCATCGAGCTCGCTGAGAAGGCGGGACATCATCATGGTGTCGCCTGGATCATCTAATTCGAATTCATCGATGCAGATTAGGTCCATGCCCTTCAGCTGCTCAACGGCGTTGGCAAAGCCCAAAACGCCAATGAGACCAGTGAAAGCCAAGAACGAACCGAAGGCTTTGCGACCCTTGAATTCATGCCAAATTGATGCCAGGAGGTGCGTCTTGCCAACACCGAAACCACCGTCCAGGTAAAGGCCGGCGGGCTGTTCTACCTTTTTGGCGAAGAAGCCGCCACCGGTTTTTCCGCCATGCGCAAAGAGGCGGCCAATCTCAACGGCTTGCGCCTGCGACGGAAACGCGGCGTCCGGCTT
Organism: Actinomycetota bacterium; assembly: GCA_039800845.1. Classification (GTDB taxonomy): domain Bacteria; phylum Actinomycetota; class Actinomycetes; order Actinomycetales; family Microbacteriaceae; genus Rhodoluna. The sequence continues at coordinate 2,476 of JBDLQA010000050.1, read as the reverse complement.
GTAGGTGTCGAAGCGTGCTTGATCGAACTCCCGTGGGGGAACAAGCTGCGCCAACAACTCGGCGGTGCTAACTTCCGGATTGAAGCTAGAAATGGACGGGTAAAGTCCAGCTGGTATCGACATGAGTCCCTTGGGCTAAGAAATCTTTTGTCACGATTCGTCACCACGGTGATAGTGGAATATCCTTGAATCAGACGCTGTTAAGTCTAAACATCCAGCGATGAGAGAGATTCCCGAATGTCGGTTCCATTTGACCCAGCCCAGTCCCTTGCCGAGTACGCTCACCCAGAAGTTTTGGTGACCACCGAATGGTTGGCAGCGAACTTGGGAACCGATGGCCTTGTTGTGTTGGAATCTGACGAAGACGTACTTCTTTACGAAACCGGGCACATTCCTACCGCCCGCAAAATCGACTGGTTCACTGAACTAAACGACGATGTTGTGCGTGACTACCGCGACGCCGAGGGCTTCGCTGCACTGCTTTCTAGCAAGGGTGTGAAGCGCACCGACACCGTGGTTATCTACGGTGACAAGAGCAACTGGTGGGCTGCTTACGCCCTCTGGGTCTTCAGGCTTTTCGGTCACGAGGATGTTCGCCTGCTCAACGGCGGCCGCGACAAGTGGATTGCTGAAGGTCGCGAGCTAACTCGCGAGGTTGAGGCTGTTTCGCCTAGCGAATACCCGGTTGTAGAGCGCAACGATGCCCCAATTCGTGCCTTCCGCGACGACGTACTGGCCCACTTCGGAAACCCTCTGATCGACGTCCGTTCGCCACAGGAATACACTGGCGAGCGCACTCACATGCCTGATTACCCTCAGGAAGGTGCACTGCGTGGCGGCCACATTCCTTCGGCTGCATCGGTGCCATGGGCGAAGGCTGCCAACGAGGACAAGACCTTCAAGTCGCTTGCGGACCTAAAGTCGCTTTACTTCGATGAGGCCGGCTTGAAGCCTGGCGATGACGTGATCGCGTACTGCCGTATTGGCGAGCGTTCCAGCCACACCTGGTTCGTGCTCACTTACCTGCTGGGCCTTCCAAACGTTCGTAACTACGACGGCTCCTGGACCGAGTGGGGCTCGCTGGTTGGCGTGCCAATCGTCAAGGGCGAAGAGCGTGGAACCGCGCCTGCTCCAAAGAAATAACCGGGCTTCACAGCAAGTAATCTGGAGAGATGTCTAAAACTCCTGCTCTTGATTCGGTAATCGAAGACTTCCTGGATCTCCCGGTGCGCGAGCGCCTTACGCTCCTGCTTGAGTTCAGCGATAACCTGCCGGAGCTGCCTTCGCGCTACGCCGATCACCCAGACCTGCTGGAGCGCGTTGAGGAATGCCAGTCTCCCGTTTACCTCTTTGTTGAAGTTGACGATGCCAAGGACGTGCACCTGTTCTTCAGTGCACCTGCGGAAGCCCCTACAACACGCGGCTTCGCTTCGGTGTTACACGAGGCGCTGGACGGTGTATCGGCCGAGGACCTACTGGCTGTAGACCCTGATTTCCCGGACAAGTTGGGGTTGAACGAGGCTGTCTCTCCCCTGCGCATGAATGGAATGCGAGCCATGTTGGCGCGTATCAAGCGTCAGGTTAGGGAGAAACTGGCTTGAAGCTGGTCAGTCTGGTTCCGGCTGCGCCTGAAGTTGAACTTGCTTCGTTTGAGCAGCTTAGATCGCACTTCGCCAGTCAGAACTGGAATGCTCCCTCGTTCCTGCTAAACATCGTTTCCGACTCCGAAGGCAATTTTGTTGGCGCCACTGGTTCGAGTCGCGACATCTCTAACGAGGCCGACTATCAGGCGCTCATCGGTTATCGCATGGCAGCCGATGGCATCCTGACCACCGCGAAAACCGCAAGGGCCGAGGCGTATCGTCGCTCCCGCTTTGCTCCCCTAGCGCTGATTTCTAAGAGCGGAGATTTCTCCGGAATCCCTGCGGTTGAACTTGAGGCAGCCGGTCCTGTGGAATCAAAGGTGTTCTTGTTGGTAAGACGAGGCCTGGTTCGAACGACAGCGAAGCGCTACAACCTTCCTTGGGTTCAGGTCTGTTCGGTTGGCCGTGGAAGCTCATTTGGGCTTTCGTTCCGCCTTACTCGGCTGGGTTGGCGTCGCATCCTGGTAGAAGCCGGACCGAGTTTCGCCAACTGGCTGCTTGCCAACCACCTCATTCGAGGGCTGGCGCTCTCCATCGTTGGATCCAACGAGAGCAACCCTTTGCTCGCCTCAAAGCCTGCGCTGGATAACTTAGGTGTCACCGGTGCATCGCTCGAATCGGCTCAAGTGGTGGATGGCACGTTCTTTACTCGGTGGACGGAAATCAGCGCCACAACACGCTCATAGCGGCGTGGCATCGGGCTTCTAACGCTCAGCCGAATATCCTAAATGGGTGATTGAAATTTCCGTTGGTGAGGCAAGCACCGGAGCCTTCCAAATGGCGATTCAGGATTTGGCTAGTGCAGAGGTTCGCGAAGAACTGCACATTACCCA
>JBDLQA010000049.1:0-9716 GCA_039800845.1 Actinomycetota bacterium | reverse complement strand
CTTACAAGGGCAAGGGTGTTCGCTACGCAGGCGAGGTTGTTCGTCGCAAGGCCGGAAAGGCTGGTAAGAAGTAATGGGTCTCACCACTAAGACTCGCGGCAAGAGCAAGGCCGCAGCCCGTACTCGTCGCCACGACCGTCTTCGCAAGAAGATCGTTGGTTCGGCAGAGCGTCCACGTCTGGTCGTTACTCGTTCGGCACGTCACGTCTTCGTTCAGGTTGTAGACGACAGCAAGGGCATCACCCTGGCATCGGCTAGCACCATGGAGAAGGAGTTCCGCGCTCTGGAGGCTACCAAGACTGACAAGTCCAAGCAGATCGGTCAGCTCGTTGCAAAGCGCGCACAGGCCGCTGGCGTCACCGAGGTCGTATTCGACCGCGGTGGTAACAAGTACGCAGGCCGCGTTGCAGCTATCGCTGACGGTGCCCGCGAGGCAGGACTGGTCCTCTAATGGCAGAAAACAAGGAGCAAGAGTTGACCACTGAAGCAACTGCAGCTGCAACCACCGAGACCGTTGAGTCGACCGAGCGCGAAGCCCGCCGTGGCAGCCGCGACCGCGGTCCTCGTAACGACCGTCGTGAGCGCGAAGAGAAGAAGAGCGAGTTCCTAGAGCGCGTTGTTACTATCAACCGCGTTTCGAAGGTTGTTAAGGGTGGTCGTCGTTTCTCGTTCACCGCTCTGGTAGTTGTCGGCGACGGCAACGGCCTGGTTGGCGTTGGTTACGGTAAGAGCCGCGAGGTTCCTGCTGCAATCGCCAAGGGTGTAGAAGACGCTAAGAAGAACTTCTTCCGCGTTCCACGCATCGGCAGCACCATTCCTCACCCAGTACAGGGCGAGGCCGCTGCAGGTGTTGTAATGCTTCGCCCGGCTGCTGCTGGTACCGGTGTTATCGCCGGTGGTCCAGTTCGCGCCGTGCTTGAGTGCGCCGGAATCCACGACGTCCTCAGCAAGTCGCTCGGTTCGAGCAACACCCTGAACATCGTCCACGCCACCGTTGCAGCACTCCAGGGCTTGGAAGAGCCTCGTGCAGTTGCCGCTCGTCGTGGCCTGAGCCTGGACGAAGTAGCGCCTGCGCGTCTGCTTCGCGCCGAGACTAAGGTAGGTGCCTAATGGCAGCTCGTCTGAAGGTAACCCAGATCAAGAGTGAAATCGGTGGCAAGCCGAACCAGCGCGAGAGCATCCGCACCCTCGGCCTGAAGCGAATTGGCGACATCGTCGTCAAGGACGACAGCCCAGTAGTACGCGGCCTCGTCAAGGCAGTTGCCCACCTCGTAAAGGTTGAGGAGATCGACTAATGGCAGAAGAGAAGAAGCCAGCGGCTAAGGCCGCTGCTAAGCCAGCCGCCGAGAAGAAGGCTGCAGCTCCAAAGGCTGCTGCCGCTGCTAAGCCTGCCGCTGAGAAGAAGGCCGCCGCTCCAAAGGCTGCTGCAAAGCCAGCTGCTGAGAAGGCACCTGCAAAGGCTGCTGCTCCTAAGGCTGCTGCAAAGCCAGCTGCTAAGAAGGCAGAGGCCGAGGAGAAGGTTTCGGTTCTAAAGCTCCACCACCTGCGCCCAGCGCCAGGTTCGAAGAAGGACCGCACTCGTGTTGGTCGTGGTGAGGCTTCTAAGGGTAAGACCGCAGGTCGTGGTACCAAGGGTACTAAGGCTCGTTACCAGGTCCGCCCAGGCTTCGAGGGTGGTGGCGTGCGTCTCGTTATGCGTACTCCTAAGCTCCGTGGCTTCAAGAACCCATTCCGCGTTGAGTACCAGGTTGTAAACCTGGAGAAGCTCGAGGCTCTCTACCCTCAGGGCGGTAACGTAACCGTTGCCGATCTGGTTGCAAAGGGCGCAGTTCGTAAGAACGAACTCGTAAAGGTCCTTGGAACCGGCGACCTGTCGGTTAAACTGACTGTCAGTGTAGACAAGGTCTCGCGCTCTGCCGCTGAGAAGATTGTCGCAGCTGGCGGCTCGGTTACCGAGTAGTCTCAATAGTTTCAATTAAGCCTGGAGGCCTAAGTTGCTAAGCGCCGTCGCTCGCGTATTCCGTACACCGGACCTACGTAACAAACTCGCTTTCACCTTGTTCGTTGTGGCGTTGTATCGCCTCGGATCGTTCATTCCTTCGCCATTGGTGAATTACACGAACGTCCAGCAATGTATTTCTCAGAACCAGTCCACTAGTGGCCTGTATGAGTTGGTGAACCTGTTTAGCGGCGGCGCTTTGCTGCAGCTCAGCATTTTCTCGCTGGGTATCATGCCGTACATCACCTCCAGCATCATCGTGCAGCTCCTTCGCGTGGTCATTCCGCGCTTCGAGACCCTGCACAAGGAAGGTCAGGCTGGCCAGGCCACTCTGACCCAGTACACCCGTTACCTCACCATCGCCCTCGCGGTTCTGCAGTCCACCACTCTTGTTGCTGTAGCAAACCAGGGTGCGCTGTTCGGCCAGAACTGTGTTCTTCCTGTAATCAAGGACAACACCTGGGTGGGAATCACGCTCATGGTTCTAACCATGACCGCCGGAACCGGTCTCATCATGTGGCTCGGTGAGCTTGTAACTGAGCGCGGTATCGGTAACGGTATGTCGCTCCTTATCTTCACTTCCATCGCATCGCGCTTCCCAGCATCGCTGGTTCAGATTGCGCAGACCCGCGATGTAGAGACCCTGCTTGCAGTTCTGGCTGTTGCTGTTGTAACCGTCGGTCTGGTCATCCTTGTAGAGCAGTCTCAGCGCCGCATTCCGGTTCAGTACGCAAAGCGCGTAGTGGGTCGTCGTGAATACGGTGGCCAGAGCACCTACATCCCAATCAAGGTCAACATGGCCGGCGTTGTTCCAGTTATCTTCGCATCGAGCCTGCTGTACCTGCCTGCTCTGATCGCTCAGTTCAACCAGCCAGACGCTAAGGGCAACGTTGCTCCTTGGGTAACTTGGGTTTCCAACTACCTGACCCGCGGCGACCACCCGCTGTACATGATCGTGTACTTCCTGCTGATCTTCGGATTCACCTACTTCTACGTTGCAATCACCTTCAACCCTGAAGAAGTTGCCGACGACATGAAGCGCTACGGCGGCTTCATCCCAGGTATCCGTGCGGGTCGTCCAACCATGGAGTTCTTGGACTACGTCCTCAGCCGCATCACCTTCCCTGGTGCTCTTTACCTGGGTCTGATTGCGCTTATCCCACTCGTGGCTTACGGCCTGCTCGGCACCAGCCAGAACTTCCCGTTCGGCGGTACCTCCATCCTCATCATCGTTGGTGTTGGTCTGGAGACTGTTAAGCAGATCAGCGCACAGATGGAGCAGCGCAACTACGAAGGTCTGCTCAAGTGACCCGTCTACTCTTGATTGGTGCTCCAGGTGCTGGCAAGGGAACTCAGGCTGTAAAGCTGGCGGAAACTTTCGGGATTCCTGCAATCTCCACCGGAGACATCTTCCGTCACAATGTCAAGAACGAGACCGAGCTGGGCAAACTGGCAAAGTCGTTCATGGACCGCGGCGAGTACGTACCGGACAGCGTCACCAACGACCTAGTCCGTGACCGCCTCACCCACGATGACGCCAAGCCGGGCTTCCTGTTGGATGGCTACCCTCGCACCGCAGATCAGGTTGTTGAACTTGACAGCATGTTGTCAGATGCCGGCACCAAGCTGGATGCAGTCGTTCTTCTTACCGCAGACACTGATGAGGTTGTCCGCCGTCTTCTCAATCGTGCAATCGAGCAGGGTCGCGCAGACGACACTGAGGACGTAATCCGTCGTCGCCTTGAAGTTTACGAAGAGCAGACCTCTCCGCTGATCAGCACCTACGCTTCACGTGACCTAGTTGTCACCGTTGATGGCTTGGGCGCAGTGGATGAAGTGACCGGCCGCATCCTCAGCGCGCTGGCTGCTCGCGGCATCACCGCCTAAGTAGCGGCGAAACACAAAATGTCGCGAAGCGATTTCGAGCTAAAAACCAACGAGCAGATTCTGCTGATGCGTCGCGCTGGCCTGATCACTGCGGCGGCACTGGACGCAGTTCGCGCGGCAGCCAAGCCTGGCGTGAGCACCTTGGAACTTGACCGCATCGCCAACGAAACCATTGAGTCGCTAGGCGCTAAAAGTAACTTCCAGTTGGTTCCGGGCTACCACCACACAATCTGCGCTTCCATCAACGATGAAGTGGTTCACGGAATCCCGAGTAAAGACCGCATTCTTCAGCCGGGTGATCTGGTTAGCATCGACGCCGGTGCAATCATCGATGGCTGGAATGGCGACTCCGCAATCTCAATCTTGATTCCCGGGGGAGACCCGAACGTTGCCGCCAAGCGCGAGCGAGTTTCGCGTGTGACGGAGGCAAGTCTGTGGCACGGCATCGCGGCATTGGCCAAGGGCAAGCGCCTGAACGACGTGGGCGTCGCGATTGAGAAGTACGTGCAGTCGCAGGGCAAGTTTGGAATCCTCGAGGAGTACGTGGGTCACGGCATTGGCCGCAGCATGCACGAGGACCCGCCGGTCTTCAACTATGCGGTGCGCGGACTCACCCCAAAGATCCAGCCTGGCTTGGTGGTGGCAATCGAACCGATGGTCACCAACGGCAGTGAAATCACCAAGGTCCTCGACGATGACTGGACTGTTTCCACCATCGATGGCTCGGATTCCAGCCACTGGGAGCACACAATCGCTATCCACGAAGGTGGAATCTGGGTGTTGACTGCCAAGGATGGCGGAGCTGCGGAACTCGCGAAGCTCGGAGTGACCGTCGCGCCACTGGGCGAATAAGTTTCCAGCCGATAACTTCGGATGGTCTAGCGGGTGCAGTTTGGCCCCAAAATCCGCCTAGCATTTCTTCTCGGATTGGGCTAGGATTGAAACTCGGTGTTTCTACACGTTTAATCCCTGAAGCGATTCGGGGTTTTTCGTGCGCGGAATACATCAACTAGCAAGATAAACGCCAAGACAAGACAAGTGAGTGCATGGCTAACAAAGACGGTGTAATCGAGATCGAAGGCAGCGTTGTCGAAGCTCTTCCAAACGCGATGTTCCGCGTTGAGCTGACCAACGGGCACAAGGTTTTGGCACACATCTCCGGCAAGATGCGTCAGCACTACATTCGCATCCTCCCGGAGGACCGCGTCATTGTTGAGCTCAGCACCTACGACCTCACTCGCGGCCGTATTATCTACCGCTACAAATAAGCCGTACTGCCTAAAAACAGCGCTTATTCAAACAAGCTCGGCTGAGCAAACCATGTTCGGCTGTAAACCGGGTTCGTAAGAACCCTCGATAAGAAGTAAGAGACATGAAGGTAAACCCAAGCGTCAAGAAGATTTGCGACAAGTGCAAGGTCATTCGCCGCCACGGTCGAGTCATGGTCATCTGCGAGAACCCACGTCACAAGCAGCGCCAGGGCTAACCCAAACTTCGAAGCACCATCCGCCGGTCTCCGGTGGCATAACTAAATAACAAAACACAAGGCAACGCACGATGTTGCAATCAAGTTTCTCTGATTGCATCGGGCACCCTCCGTTGAAGGCGGAGGCTCGGGTCGCTAAACCCGGGGTTGAGTTGCTGCAGACCTTCATAAAAAACAGGAGTAAATCCACATGGCACGTATTGCCGGCGTCGACATTCCACGCGAAAAGCGCGTTGAAATCGCCCTCACCTACGTATTCGGTATCGGTCGCACCCGTTCGGTCAAGATTCTGGCCGACACCAAGATCGACAAGAACATCCGCGTCAAGGACCTCAGCGACGACCAGCTCGTTGCTATCCGTGACTACATCGAAGGCAACTTCAAGGTTGAGGGTGACCTCCGCCGTGACATCGCTGGCGACATCCGCCGCAAGGTAGAGATCGGCTCGTACGAGGGTATCCGCCACCGCAAGGGTCTCCCAGTTCGCGGTCAGCGCACCAAGACCAACGCACGTACTCGCAAGGGTCCAAAGCGCACCGTAGCCGGCAAGAAGAAGGCAGCTCGTTAGTAGCCGCTAGGCACTTCGAAGCCCAAACAGGATTTAGGAGAAACTCAAATGGCAGCACCAAAGAAGCAGGCCACCGCAGCTGGCGCTCGTAAGCCACGCCGCAAGGAAAAGAAGAACATCACCGTTGGACAGGCGCACATCAAGAGCACCTTCAACAACACCATCGTTTCGATCACTGACGCTACCGGCGCAGTAATCTCGTGGTCGTCCTCGGGTGACGTAGGTTTCAAGGGTTCGCGTAAGTCGACCCCATTCGCAGCCCAGCTTGCAGCCGAGTCGGCAGCTCGCAAGGCTCAGGAGCACGGCCTCAAGAAGGTTGACGTCTTCGTAAAGGGTCCAGGTTCGGGCCGCGAGACCGCTATCCGTTCGCTCCAGGCCGCTGGCCTAGAGGTCGGTTCGATCTCGGACGTTACCCCACAGGCACACAACGGCTGCCGCCCACCAAAGCGTCGCCGCGTCTAAGTTTTTGCAGTCACCCACCCGCAGGTGTTTCGATTCCATCGGAACGAAATGCCGCGGGAGGGGTGCCGCAACAAACTAGGAAACCGCCTATTGGCGGGTGCCTCCGTGAGGTAACTCACAATCCAAAAACTTCATATTTCATGATTTAGTCGCGTAGTGGCCACTGCGCGTCAACCCCAAAATAGGCGTCATATATCGGATGCCTAGATGAAAGGAAACAACGTGCTCATTGCACAGCGTCCCGAGCTAAAAGAAGAAGTTCTAGCGTCAAACCGCTCGCGTTTCACCCTTGAACCACTGGAGCCTGGCTTCGGTTACACCCTGGGTAACTCGCTGCGTCGCACCCTGCTGTCGTCCATCCCTGGCGCAGCTGTGACCAACATTCGTATTGCTGGCGTTCCACACGCTTTCACCACCATCCCAGGTGTGAAGGAAGACGTCACCGAGATCATCCTTAACGTCAAGGACCTCGTTGTTTCGTCGGAGAACGACGAGCCAGTAGTTGCACACATCTCCAAGACCGGTGCTGGTGCAGTAACTGCAGCAGACATCACCGTTCCTGCTGGCGTAGAGATCCACAACAAGGACCTCGTTATCTGCCACCTGAACGACAAGGGCAAGTTCGAGATGGAGCTGGCTATTGAGCGTGGCCGTGGCTACGTTCAGGACACCCAGAACCGCAACCCACAGGCAGACCCAGGTGTTATCCCAGTTGACAGCATCTACTCGCCTGTATTGAAGGTTGCTTACCGCGTTGAGGCAACTCGTGCCGGTGAGTTCACCAACTTCGACAAGCTGATTGTTGACGTTGAGACCAAGGACAGCACCAACCCTAAGGACGCTTTCGCTTCCGCAGGTAAGACCCTTGTAGAGCTGTTCAGCCTCGCTAAGGAGCTGAACGTCGACGCCGAGGGTATCGAGATCGGTCCTGCACCAACCGAGGTTGGTCTGGCTCCAGAGCTCGCAACCCCAATCGAAGACCTCGACCTGACTGTTCGCAGCTACAACTGCCTCAAGCGCGAGGGCATCAACACCGTGAGCGAGCTCATCGGTTTGACCGAAGACCAGCTGATGAACATCCGCAACTTCGGTAGCAAGTCGGTAGACGAGGTTCGCGACAAGCTGGCTTCGATGGGCCTGAAGTTCAAGGACGCAGTTCCTGGCTTTGACGCCGCTTACTTCTCGGCCTACGACGGCGACGACCAGGCTTAATTTTTAGAAAGTTATAGGAGAAAACCATGCCTGCACCAACTAAGGGCCCACGTCTGGGCGGCGGTCCAGCACACGAGCGCCTGCTTCTCAACAACCTCGCAGCACAGCTGTTCGAGCACAAGCGAATCACCACCACCGAGACCAAGGCAAAGCGCCTGCGTCCAGTGGCTGAGCGCCTAGTAACCTTCGCAAAGCGCGGAGACCTGGCTGCTCGTCGCCGTGTTCTGCAGCAGATCACCAACAAGGGTGTTGTGCACGAGCTGTTCACCAACATTGCTCCACAGGTTGCAGACCGCAACGGTGGCTACACCCGCATCACCAAGCTCGGCTACCGTAAGGGCGACAACGCTCCTATGGCAGTAATCGAGCTGGTTCTTGACCCAGTAGTTGCAAAGCCAGCTGCTAACAAGACCAAGCTTGCTAACGCAATCAAGGCAACCGCAGCTCCTGCTGTTGAGGCCCCAGTTGTAGAAGCACCTGCTGATGAGGTTGTAGCTGAAGAGGCAGCAACCGAGGCTGCTGCTGAGTAGTTTTACGCTCACTAGCACTCGCTAAAAAGCTAATGAACGAGTCCGTTGACACTGTCAGCGGACTCGTTCGCTTTAAAGTCGATTTTGCCTATGACGGCACGAACTTCAACGGCTGGGCTAAACAGCCAAACCTCCGCACGGTGGAGGGCTGTTTCCTTCAGGTTTTGGAGCAAATCTTTGGCCCGGATTCCGACTGCTACGGACTGACCGTGGCTGGCCGCACGGACGCCGGAGTGCACGCTAGGCATCAAGTTCTACACATAGACCTCAACGAGGCCCAGATCAAGCGCCTGGGGCGTTTCTCGGGCTCAACCCTGGTTGAGGGAGCCATCCGTGACCGCCTAAACTCGCTGCTGGATGACGACATCCGAGTTTTCTCGGTGGAATTCGCCCCAGAAGGCTTCGATGCCCGATTCGCAGCAACCCATCGCCGGTATCGCTACCGCATTGCGGACGGGGAAGCCGTGAAAGACCCGATCGAGGCGCGAAGCACTCTCTGGACCCGCAGGCCACTCGACCTAGTTGAAATGCAGCGCGCGGCCCTGGCGCTCTACGGACTGCACGATTTTGCATCTTTCTGCCGCCCGCGCCCCTTCAGTACCACGATCCGCGAACTTCGAGCAATCAAGGTCTCTCGCCGCGAAGACGAGAATCGTGTAGTCGAGATTGAGCTACTAGCCGACGCCTTCTGCCACAACATGGTTCGCTCCATCGTCGGGGCGCTAATTGCCGTAGGAGAGGGCAGGGCTACGGCCGCTGACGTTGCGACCCGTTTGAAGGCCGCAGACCGCTCTTCAAGCTACAAAGTGGTGGCCGCCAAGGGGCTAACTTTGATGGAAATTGGTTATCCCGAGGCCGCTGAAATGGCCGCTCAGGTGGCGCGAACCAGGGATATTCGCAACCTGGACGAGACCGATTAGGACCCAAACCCTCATTTTCATGAAAATCGGGTTTGACCAGCGCGCCTTAAGGCGGGTAAACTAAACCCTTGGTATTGGCTAACCTCGGTTGTCAGCCAATGTGAAAACTTGGATCCCCAGAAGACTTCTTTCTTCAAGGTGCGGATTCATTTCAATCCGACTAGAACGAAAAGGCAATTTAGCGTGCGTACTTACTCACCAAAGGCTCACGAGCTCTCCAACGAGTGGCTGGTCATCGACGCCACTGACGTCGTACTGGGCCGCCTCGCAACCCACGCAGCAGCACTGTTGCGCGGCAAGCACAAGCCAACCTTCGCTCCTCACATGGACAATGGTGACTTCGTAGTCATCATCAACGCCGACAAGGTTGCCCTGACCGGTTCGAAGCTTGCACAGAAGAAGGCTTACCGCCACTCTGGTTACCCAGGTGGTCTGACCGCTACCACTTACTCGGAGTTCCTAGAGAAGAACCCTGAGAAGGCAGTCGAGAAGGCGATCCGCGGCATGCTGCCAAAGAACACCCTCGGCCGCGACCAGCTGTCGAAGCTGAAGGTCTACGCAGGTCCTTCGCACCCACACGCTGCACAGCAGCCAAAGCCTTACATCATCGACCAGGTAGCCCAGTAGTCGCTGGCTCACTAAAACAAGGATT
>JBDLQA010000048.1:0-18325 GCA_039800845.1 Actinomycetota bacterium | reverse complement strand
GAAAGCCCGACCCTGAACCCGTAAAGGTAAACGCAAAGCGAGCCATTTACGTTGGCTTGATTTTGTGGGTTGTTGCGCTACTTGCGCTTCTTGTTGCCCCGAAGAGTCTTCCACTTGAAGAACCCCTTGGCCTTACCACCTGCGTTGTCGGCATCATTTTGGGCTTCTGGGGTCTCTGGCACGTCCGCAACCGCTGAGTCTTCAACGGCTACTGCAGCCACTTCGTGGGCAACCGCAGCGCCATCGCCAGCATCGCCATCATCGCCAGCTTCGCCATCGATGTCAGCGTCTGACTCTTCAGAGTCATCTTCGTCGTCATCGTCTTCATCCTCAGCCAGTGCAGCGGCGGCAGCAGCTTCGGCCTCAAGAGCAGCCTGCAGAGCCTTGTAATCCGCCAGGCGCTCCGACCAAGGAACCCACTTTGGCGCAACCAAACTGGTTTCACCCGGGGTCAACAGCACTTCGGAAACGGTTGCTTCCCAGCCATCGATGAAAAGGGTAACGGCGATAAACCAGTCCGGGTAACCCTTGAGCTTGCTGGTGAAAAGGTAGGTGAGGACGTTGTCCTGACCCTCCTGAACGGTGTGGCTGTATTCGCCCACGGCAGTCTTGCCATGTGCTTCGATTGCAGCCTCACGCGCGAGGGCCAGGTAATCGGTCAAGTTCTAGGCCTCTAGTTCATCGGCTAGGCGACGAAGCAGCGCGGAGATCTTCTTAGCAGCGCCACCCTCTGGGTAGCGTCCGTGCTTCAAACCACCGTTGATGTTGTCCAAAACAGCGATGGTGTCCTCCACGATGACAGCGAGGTCATCGGCTGGCTTGCGCTTCAGCTTTGCAAGGCTGGTCTGAGGCTCGAGGAAACGCAGAGTCAGAACCTGTGGACCACGGCGACCGTCAGCAATGCTGAACTCCACGCGCGCACCCTTGCGAACGGTGCTGACACCCTCTGGCAGGTTGCTGGCGTGCAGGAATACTTGCTGGCCTTCATCGCTCTCGATGAAGCCGTAGCCCTTCTCTTCGTCGAAGAAACGAACTTTTCCGGTTGGCATGAGTCCTCTTTCGTAAAAACCAACCCATAGTTTACCTCACCGTAATAATCAGCCCTTCTTAGGCCCGCACATCGGCGGTAGTCTAGAAGGATGCGCGAAAACAGAGTTGAAAACGTACTGGCTTACATGGCTGCCGCAGTTGTTGGCGTCTCGATCCTCACCATTGTCATTTTCCTCGTGGCATCGCTGGCGAAGTTTGCCCTTCCACCAGTGTTGATCATCCTGCCAATCGTTGGCCTTCCAATCGGTTTCGTGTTGGTCATCACGCTGCTGATTCTCTCGATTGTTCGTAAGTCGCGAGCCAACTAAGCGAAGCTACCTAAGGATTTAAGGCGAAGGGCATGGTCACCGAATGAGCGACCTACTTCACCTTGCAAACAGCATCCGTACCAGCACCGATGCCGAGGTCTTGGCGCTGCTTCGTCGCCGTACCGGATTCGGTGCCCCAAAGGACTTTTTCGATCTAGCTCAGGCGCTTCTGTCCAGCAAGAGCCTCACCCCCGCCCTCACCAAGCTGAGCGGTTCCGAGGCTCGCACCCTGGCAGCACTCATCGGCCTGCCGGGCGACCCTACCGCGGGCTTAAAGCCTGAGGTCATTCAGCAAGCGCAGGCGTCGCTGGTGGAGCTGGGCCTTGCTTTTGCAAGTGCCAGTGGCTCGATTCAGGTTTTGGATGCCGTCAAAGATGCAGCCGCACCGATACTGCGGAACCTGCCACCCGAGCGCGACCCCTTCCCCGCCACCGGCCTGTTAGTTCTGCCGGTAGACGGCTCTGTTTTGGGGCTGGCGGCCATCGCTGCATTTGAAACCCAGCAGGCCATCTGCGAACTACTGCTTGACGCCGAGCAGCACCCCATCAAACTGACGGGCAAGACTGGCTTTGGCGTGAGCGATGTGAAGCGCGTTGCCGCTCACCTGCGCCGCAGCAACCAGACCATCCGCGGCTTCTATGCGCTAGCCGAGCAACTTCAGCTGCTGATCCTCATTGGCGAGCGATGGTGGCTGAGCGGTGGCGCGGAGCAGTTCCTGAACGGTTCGGTCATCGACCGCTGGTCGAAGTTGGCGCAACAGTGGATTTCGTCGCTGGGGCCGGTTGGCGCACGCGAGCTCAACGCAGTGCTGAAGGAACACCCGGAGCTAGACCTGGCCGCCGCCCTCAAGCACGTCTTCCCGCTAGCGGACATCAGCCTTGGCGAGGAACTCAATCTACTGGCCGAGCAAGCCCAGGGAATCGGCTTTAGCGTGGCGGGTCAGCCATCGGTGCTTTTGGCATACTGCCTGAACGGACAACCCGATGTTGCCGCCGACCTGCTGAAGAACCACCTGCCGCAGCTGCAACATAGCCTGATCGTGCAGGCGGACCTGAGCCTGATTGCACCCGGCCCGCTGGACACCGCCACCGAAACTACGCTGCGCAAGTTTGCGGAGATCGAACAGGTTTCGGTCGCCTGTACCTATCGCCTTTCGGCACTCAGCGTTAGCCACGGCTTGGAATGCGGTCTAACCGTGGACCAGATTCGCGCCATGCTGCAGGAGCTCAGCGCAAAGCCGCTGCCGCAACCGGTGGAATACCTGCTGAAGGAGGCCGAGCAGCGATTCGGTCGACTCACCATAAAAGCAGGCAAGAGCGGTTCCGAGAAATCGGTGCTTCACAGCTCCGATGGCATTTTGCTCACCGAGATCCTGAACGATTCCCGCCTGCGAGCCTTTGCATTCTTTGCCTTGACCGCCAACAGCCTGGTGACTCGATTCGACCCCGAGATTGTCTACTTTGGCTTGCGCGACAACGGCTATTTGCCGGTCCGCCTGGACGATTCCGGTGCCGTGATTTCGCCGCGAGCCGCCCACAACTATTCGGGCGGGCTGGCTAACTCCAGTGCGAGCCCGCAGCAACTGCTCGTGGACAACCTGCGCGCCTCTGATGCCCGTGTTGGCGCCCAACCCGATGACCAAGACCTGACCCGCCAGATACAGCTGGCAGTAAAGAACAAGGCCGCCCTGACGGTTTACGCCGAAGACCGCAGCGGCAATGAGGTTGAGTTCCGTATTCTGCCAACAGCGTTAGCCAACGGTCGTTTGCGCGGCATGGACCGCAGAAGTGACGTTGAACGCACCCTTCCGTTAGATCGCATCAAGCGCGTGGAGTTAGGCTAGAAGTTATGTCTCTGGGGCCTCTGATCGTTCAAAGCGATAAAACTGCACTTCTTGAAGTTGACCACCCCGATGCCGCCGATGCCCGCCACGACCTGAGCATTTTCGCCGAGTTGGAGCGTGCTCCCGAGCACATTCACACCTACCGAATCACTCGCCTCGGCCTCTGGAATGCCCGCGCTGCCGGCCATGATTCCGACTTCGTTTTGGGAGTTCTAGACCGCTACGCCAAGTTCCCAGTTCCGGCAGGTGTGCGAGCCGACATCGCAGACACCATGGGCCGCTACGGCCGCCTAACCATCGAACGAGCCGACAACGGCGACCTTGAACTTCGCAGCGATTCCGCACCGATTTTGATCGAAGCCTCACGCCAGCGAAAAATCGCCGAGCTGCTTCATGGTCAGGTTTCGGCAACGTCGTTCCGAATCCAACCTTTCGCGCGCGGACAGGTGAAACAGGAGTTACTAAAGCTGGGTTGGCCAGCCGAGGACCTTGCCGGTTACACCCCTGGAACCCCGCACGCCATCGATCTAGTTGAGAGCGACAACTTCAAGATCCGCGACTACCAGCGCGCAGCAGTAGACCGTTTCTGGGATGGCGGCAGTGGCGTGGTCGTGCTGCCTTGTGGAGCGGGTAAGACCATCGTTGGAGCCGGCGCAATGAGCGTTGCCAAGACCAACACTTTGATTCTGGTTACCAACACCGTCAGCGCACGCCAGTGGAAGCAGGAACTGCTGAAGCGCACCAGCCTCACCGAGGACGAGATTGGCGAATACTCCGGCAGCACCAAGGAAATCAAGCCGGTAACCATTGCCACATATCAGATCCTGACTACAAAGCGTAAGGCGGAATACGCCCACCTGGCGCTTCTGGACGCCAAGGACTGGGGCCTTGTGGTCTACGACGAAGTTCACCTGTTGCCGGCACCGATTTTCAAGCTCACCGCAGACCTGCAGGCGCGTCGTCGACTCGGCCTTACCGCCACCCTGGTGCGCGAAGACGGCAAGGAAGGCGACGTATTCAGCTTGATCGGACCAAAGCGCTATGACGCGCCTTGGAAGGACATCGAGGCTCAGGGTTACATTGCCCCGGCCAACTGTTTCGAGGTGCGCGTTGACCTTCCGGACGAAGAGCGCCTGGAGTATGCGATTGCGAACCAGGACGAGCGCTATCGCTTGGCTGCCACCAGCGCGGTGAAGATTGATGTGATCAAGAAGCTGATCGCCAAGCATCCGGGCGAACCTACCCTGATCATCGGCCAGTATCTGGACCAGATCGCGGCGGTTTCTGGGGCCTTGAACATCCCGCAAATCACCGGTGAAACCCCCGTCGATGAGCGCGAGCGCCTGTTCCAAGAATTCCGCGAAGGTGCACTCATGGCACTGGTAGTTTCGAAGGTCGCCAACTTCTCGGTGGACCTGCCGGAGGCATCGGTGGCCATTCAGATTTCCGGTTCGTTTGGTAGCCGCCAGGAAGAAGCCCAGCGCCTTGGCCGCGTGCTACGCCCGAAGGCCGATGGCCGGAGCGCTTCGTTCTATACGCTGATCAGCCGCGACACAGTGGACCAGGACTTTGCACAGAACCGTCAGCGCTTCCTGGCCGAGCAGGGCTACTCGTACCAGATCCTGGATGTAGCGGACCTCAGCTAGGCGGGCCTCAGCTAGGCCGGGGCTCAATGGCGCGATGCGCTGATTCGGTCAGGTTTTTCCCAAGTCACTTACAGGCGTTTCTCAGGAAACTTCCAGACAAAACTGGGAAAGTTTGAATATGAACAGCACACTTGGCGCAAATATCAAAGTTCTGATCGTTGACGATGAAGCGAGCATTCGCGACCTCCTCACCCGCGCACTGCGCTTTGAAGACTTCGAAACCCATGCCGTCGGCAACGGTGAGGATGCCATCAAGGCCATCGCTGCTTTCGAGCCGGACATCATCCTGCTGGACGTAATGCTCCCGGACATGAACGGCTTCAGCATCACCAAGAAGATTCGCTCGCAGGGCGTTACCACTCCGGTGCTTTTCCTGACAGCCAAGGACGAAGCCGAACACAAGGTACAGGGGCTGACCGTCGGTGGCGACGACTACGTGACCAAGCCGTTTAGCCTGGCCGAGATCGTTGCGCGCATCCACGCCATCCTTCGCCGCACCAAGGCATCCAAGGCGGATGACTCCGTGCTGGAAGTCGGTGAAGTCACAATCAACAACGATGCCCACGAGGTATTCGTGAACGGCAACCTCGTTGACCTCTCCCCTACCGAATACAACCTGCTGCACTTCATGATGAGCAATCCAAACCAGGTGCTCAAGAAGGAGCAAATCCTGAACCACGTTTGGGAATACGACTTCGGCGGCAACACCGCGATTGTGGAGTCTTACGTCTCCTACCTGCGCAGGAAGCTGGATGCCGTAACCTCCGAGCCGGTAATCATCACCAAGCGCGGTGTTGGCTACATGTTCCGCTCCGGCAAAAAGGCCTAACCCTCAATGAATCAGTTGGGACAAGCCTGGGAGCGCATTTCGCTCCGCACCAAACTGGCCACACTGAGTGTTGCACTCATTGGCTTGCTTTTGCTTGTCTCCAGCGTTGGCACCATCACCCTCTTGCGCACCTACCTGCAGCAAAACATCGACACCATGCTCACTAGCACTGCCGCCACCCTGAGCCACGAGGATCCAGCACTTCTGGAGAGCCGCTTGGCCACCCGGGCGGTTCAGCTTCCGCGCCTGCCTAATGACTACTACATCGGCTATTTAGACACCGATGGCAACCTGCTCATCGGTCTGGTTTCATCCACGCGTAGCACCCAGGACACCCCGAACGTCAAGGGCTACACCTACGGCTTCGTGGTGAAGACCCACGGCCTGCCTTTCGAAGCTAAATCCGGCGGTGCCAGCGGCGGCCAGACTAGCTGGCGCATTGTGGCCGTGCCTCTTACCAGCATGGCCGGCAGCCTCATCGTTGCTATTCCAAACACCTCCAACGATGAACTACTGGATCAGTACCGCAACATCGGTGCGGGCTTTGGCCTGCTGCTTTTGGCATTCAGCGGTATTGCCATCTGGGTGACCATCACGCAAGCGCTGCGCCCGCTGAATGAAGTTGAGCGTGTGGCCGCAGCGGTTTCCGCCGGAGACACCAGTCAGCGCCTGCTGGAGCATGAAGGCGACACCGAGATTGCACGCATAAACCGATCCTTGAACTCCATGCTGAACTCCATCCAGGCAGCAGACGATCGCCGCGGCCAGGCCCTAGAACAGATGCGTCGCTTCGTTGCAGATGCCAGCCATGAACTTCGCACTCCCCTGGTTTCGGTTCGCGGCTACGCGGAGCTGTATCGAATCGGCGCGCTGAAAAAGCCGCAGGATGTTGCTGAGGCTATGGAACGCATCGAGTCTGAGGCCGTTCGAATGAGCGAGCTGGTGGAGAACCTACTTGCGCTTGCCCGCTTGGACGAGAGCAAGGCGGTTGAGCAGCAAAACGTTGACCTAAACGACCTAGCTCGGACCGCGGCCAAGGATGCATCGGTGGCCGATAGCAACCGTGAAATCAAGCTTGTGAAGTTGGACGGCAAGACTCTGGCTAAGAGCGCCGTTGTTGAAGTCCGCGGCGATGGCGCCCAGCTGCGTCAAGTTCTAACCAACCTGCTGGCCAACGCCTGCCGCTTCAGCCCCGATGGCAAGAGCGTGGAGATCGCTTTAGGCCAGGACGATGAAAACCTGATTCTTGAAGTCCGCGACCACGGCGATGGAATCCCGAAGGAGCTTCGCGCCAAGGTGTTCGAGCGCTTCTTCCGCGCCGACAACTCGCGCAACCGTGAGACCGGAGGTTCAGGCCTTGGTCTGGCTATCGTCTCCACCATCGTGGAGAACCACGGCGGCACAATCGTGGCCGATGAGACACCTGGCGGCGGAGCCACCTTCCGCGTGACCCTGCCTAAGGCCTAGGCAACCTCAAGGGTTGCACACAAACTAACTCTGAGGCCGCTCACAGGCCTCACAGACCCGTTTACCCACAGTTGTGGATTACTGCCGCACCCGCTAAATCAAACTTGCGATGATTGCCGAAACAGAAAGGCAAATCATGACAAGAATCCTGGTGGACTCCGAGCAAGTTCTGGCGACAAACACCGTTGTCCAGAGCACCATCGACAAACTTCAGACCGACGTAAATACGCTGCACACTCAGTTGGTCAACCTGCAGAGCTCGTGGCAGGGTCAAGCGGCCAACTCATTCCAGGAACTGGCCAGTAAGTGGCGCACTACCGCCACCCTGGTTCAGCAACAGCTTGGCGAGATCGGTCAGGCGCTTACCACTGCCGCCAAGCAGTACCAGGAAATCGAAGCAATCAACCAGCGCCTGTTCCTCGGGTAGCCACAGACTAACCGCACCAAGTGCCTAATGCAGGCCAAACATAGCGGGTAGCAAAAAGGGCCGGTCTTTCGACCGGCCCTTTTTGTGTTTGAACTTAGAAGTCCATACCGCCACCAGGAGCTGCAGGCATTGCTGCTGCTGGCTCTGGCTTGTCGGCCACTACGGCCTCGGTGGTTAGGAACAGACCAGCAATCGATGCCGCGTTCTGCAGAGCAGAGCGGGTTACCTTTACCGGGTCCATGATGCCGTTGCTCAGCAGGTCCATGTACTCGCCGGTTGCCGCGTTCAGACCGTGGCCTGCAGGCAGGTGCGAAACCTTCTCTGCAACAACGCCTGGCTCCAGGCCTGCGTTGATAGCGATCTGCTTCAGAGGAGCAGCGATTGCGACGCGAACGATGTTTGCACCGGTTGCTTCGTCGCCCGAAAGCGAGAGCTTCTCGAATGCAGCCTTGCCAGCCTGCAGCAGTGCAACACCACCACCAGCAACAATGCCTTCCTCAACAGCAGCCTTAGCGTTACGAACTGCGTCCTCGATGCGGTGCTTGCGCTCCTTCAGCTCTACCTCGGTAGCTGCACCAGCCTTGATGACTGCAACACCGCCGGCAAGCTTTGCCAGGCGCTCCTGCAGCTTCTCACGGTCGTAGTCGCTGTCGGTAGCGGCAATCTCGCGGCGGATCTGCTCGACACGTCCAGCAAGCTGAGCCTGGTCGCCAGCACCCTCGATGATGGTGGTTTCGTCCTTGGTGACAACAATCTTGCGTGCGCGGCCCAGGAGGTCCAGGGTTGCGCTCTCAAGCTTGAGGCCAACTTCTTCGCTGATGACCTGGCCACCGGTGAGGATAGCGATGTCCTGCAGCATTGCCTTACGGCGGTCGCCGAAGCCTGGAGCCTTGACGGCAACCGACTTGAAGATGCCGCGGATCTTGTTGACGATCAGGGTAGCGAGTGCCTCGCCCTCGATGTCCTCGGCGATGATGAGCAGTGGCTTGTTTGCCTGGATGACCTTGTCAACAACTGGCAAGAGGTCCTTGATGTTGCTGATCTTGCTGTTTGCGATCAGAACGTAGGCGTCCTCCAGGACTGCTTCCTGACGCTCTGGGTCGGTGACCATGTAAGCGCTCAGGTAGCCCTTGTCGAAGCGCATGCCCTCGGTGAGCTGAAGGTCGATGCCGAAGGTGTTGCTCTCCTCGACGGTTACAACGCCCTCGCGGCCAACCTTGTCGATTGCCTCTGCGATGATCTCACCGATGGTGGAGTCGCCTGCCGAGATGCTTGCGGTTGCAGCAATCTGGTCCTTGGTCTCAACTGGCTTTGCGTCAACCAGCAGCTGCTCGATAACCGCGCCGACTGCCTTGTCGATTCCGCGCTTCAGACTGATTGGGTCGGCGCCGGCTGCAACGTTGCGCAGACCTTCACGAACCAGTGCCTGAGCCAGAACGGTAGCGGTGGTAGTTCCGTCACCAGCTACGTCGTCAGTCTTCTTGGCAACTTCCTTCACCAACTCGGCGCCGATGCGCTCCATTGGGTCTTCCAGCTCGATTTCCTTAGCGATGGAAACACCGTCGTTGGTGATAGTAGGTGCGCCCCACTTCTTCTCCAGTACGACGTTGCGACCGCGTGGGCCAAGGGTGACCTTTACGGTGTCAGCCAGGATGTTCAGGCCGCGCTCTAGACCGCGACGTGCCTCTTCATCGAAAGTGATGATTTTTGCCATTTAGGGTTTCTCCCGTGTGGTTTAAGTACTTTGGTTTGGCACTCGAAAGGTGTGAGTGCTAATCCCATTTTGGCACTCTCGCCCCCAGAGTGCAAACGACAAACCGATATTCACAGCGCCGGACCGCGTGAAGCTCAGGGCAAACAAAAACCCCCTCCGAAGAGGGGGTAAGTGCTGGTGAAGACTAGATAGTCGTCGTCGATCCTAGGTAAGGCCTAGAGAGGACGAACGTTGTCAGCCTGTGGACCCTTGTCACCGGTCTTGACGTCGAACTCTACGCGCTGGTTTTCCTTCAGCTCGCGGTAGCCGTCAGTCTGGATTGCGGAGAAGTGAACGAATACGTCAGCTCCGCCGTCCTGGGTGATGAATCCGAAACCCTTTTCAGAGTTGAACCACTTTACGGTTCCTTGTGCCATTTGTTGCTCCTGTTACATATGAATCCACCGACTCGGCGCCGGTGCGGTCGTTTAGAAACCGAGGTTGCTAACAGGCGCAGCATAAATGCAGGCGCTTTTCGACTACTCGCAGTTTAGCCCGAACGACACAGGAAAGCACAAGCGTTTGCGGACTGATATTCCTCATGGTTATTGGAATGTTATGAAAACAGGGCCGAATTACGGCGATTACTTGTAATCGTTTCCAAGGATGATGGTGATTGGGTCGGCATAGGCATTGGACTGAACCACGGTGAATTTGCCCAGGGTGCCCAAGATTTCGTTAGCCGCGTTCTGAGCATCGGTGCTGTTTACATAGATCACGGTCTGCTCACCAATCACGGGACCGGTAGCCGTGGCAGTTGGAGTTGGGCTAGGGGCCGTACCCGAGGTGACGGCTGGAGTTTTGCCCAGCTGGCTCCACTTTGGCAGCAGGTTGTAGTTGGTTGCGCTGAGCACATTCCAACCTTCGTCGAACAGCTGGTGCGCCACTTTACTGGCAAGACCACTGCGATCGGTGGCGTCCACAACGGTCACGCCTAGGCCGCCGGCTTTGAACTGAGCCTGCGTGACGGTGGTGCCGGCTGTGTTGAAGTCGCTATTGCCGCTGGTGACGTTTAGCGCAACGATGCCCACAACCGCCAAGCCAACCGAAACGGAGGCATAGCGAATAAAGGAAACCAGACGCGATCCGAAAGTGCGCTTAGCGCGATGGCGGCCACCCGGAGCCGAGACGGAGTCGAACTCGTCTTTGGGGAAGTCTTTTGCCATCGTTCCTGCTTGTATATTCGGATGCGCACCAAAGGTTGGTGGGCACAATGCAATTCTAGGCTCTGGAGGCTGACATGGAATTCCCAGTTCAGAAGACTGACGAACAATGGCGCCAAGAACTCACCGAGTTCGAGTACTTCGTGCTGCGCCAGGCTGGCACAGAGCGCGCCTACACCGGCGAGCTGCTTGAAGAAAAGCGCCAGGGGTCCTTCAGTTGCCGCGCCTGCGGAGCCTTCCTGTTCAAGAGTGAAACCAAGTTTGACTCCCACTGCGGCTGGCCATCGTTCTACGAGCCACAGGCGGATCACGCGGTTGTACTGAAAGAAGACCGAAGCCACGGCATGGTGCGTACCGAAGTGCTTTGCGCAAACTGCGGTTCACACCTTGGGCACGTCTTTGAAGATGCACCTCAGACTCCAACCGGTGACCGCTTCTGCATCAACTCGGTGTCTATTCAGTTTGAAAGCGCGGAATAAGCGCGGCATAAAGCCGAGAATAAGCGCGGCCGAGGCGCCGAATAGGCCTTACCGGCAACACCTGACCGGTCAGTCGAAGTCGATCCAGCTGAACACCGTCTGGGCCATCTGCTCCATGACCGAGTCAACAAGTTTGCCTTTATCTCGCAACATCGCGCACTGAAGGGCCAGAATCACGCCCTCGGTGGTGGGCAGGCCCCGCTCATCGATGGCATCCAAGAATTCGCCGTACTGGTGCGGCTTCAGCAGGTGCACGCACTCAACAAATTGCCCAAGGCAGCGGAATTCGATACCGGCCTCGGTGGGTTTGATGCACGCCGTGTAGCCAGCGCTTTCCAATTTGACGGCTTCATTTAGCCTCATGTGAACCTCGCTTCTTTTGCGGGTTCAGACTAGGAGCAACCTAGGACATTTATCGGTGCCGAAAACGGCCTGTTAGTTGTACTGCCCAAACTTAGTGAGGTTGCCGCCGGCCCACTGCTGTAGCCGCTCAGGCTTGCCCTTGCAATTGGCCAGAGTCACATCGATGTCATCCTCCGCGCCGTGCACCGGCGAGATCTCTATCTGCCAGTTGGTGCCGTAAACCAGACCGACGGACATCGAATCCTCATAGCCCAGTGAACGCTCTGGGTCGCTATTCATGGCCTCAGCCCCAGTGGTGACATAAATGTACGAATCACACCTACTTGAGACCGGGTTATCCCCCGCGTAAGTGAGGCATTGTCCGGCAACATCCTTGTGAAGCAGGTGGCCGTATTCGGTGCCATCCCAGTTTGAAGTGTCAGGAATCTGCTTGCAGATGCCGGCGCTCATGAGATCTGCAACTACGGTGGAGGCCTTCAAAGCGGACCCCGGCTTCCAACTATCGCTGGCTAGCGGCTTGGCGGTGGGGGCATCTGTGAAGGAATGGCCAGAAAGCTGCACATCGATGAAAACACCGGAGGCCAGGGCAGTTACGGCGATTATTGAGACAAGTGCCTTATTGGCCGACATGAATCCCCCGAAACCTGTTGAGCCGCCTATGGGACTTGAACCCACAACCCCCGCATTACAAGTGCGGTGCGCTACCAATTGCGCCAAAGCGGCTTGCACCCTTGCGGGCACCCAACAACTTTACCAGCGCGCTAGCCGGCATGCCTACGAAAGTAAACAACCGCAGCTGGTGCAGCGCTTTTCCGCCACCGCATTGAGCATTATATGTTGCTGACTTGAGGCCCATCCACCAGCTCGATTGCGCTGAGGCGCGCCGCCTTGCGCTTGCCCAGTAGCTCCAGAATCAGAACGGTGAGTGTAAGCGTGAGTCCAACCGTGGTGGTAACCACCAGCTGTACCAGGCCGCTGGCGAACGAATAGCCCTCCCACAGCAGCATGGTGAACAGACCGATGTATTGGGACCGCATTGAGACGGCAGTTGAGATGCCGGCACGGTAACTGCGTACCGAACGGATGATTTGCGGGATTCGCGAGAAAGTGAGCACGACCAAAACCACGCCGATCACACTCATCGGAAGCTTCATGAAGGCCCAGACCCAACCCGCGCCAGCAAGCAGCATCACAGGCCAGGCAATCACGTTGTTTTTGACTAATGCAGCAACAACCATGGCACTCGTCAAATAGCCGATGCCGTTAGCAAACAGGATCGAAGGCGAGTTCACCAGCAAGGCATAAGCGGTCCAGGACGCGTTCACAAACAGCAGGATGATCCAGTAACCCAGGCTCACGCCGGTGCCGTGACCAACCTTGCGAATGTGCAACGCCTGCGGCACCGCCATGTAAATACCAATGGCACCGGCGATGAATCCAAAAATCTCCTGCGGCTGCATGTTCACCTTTCGTTTCATTGCCAGCCTAAGCAATGAACCCACTTATCCACAGCAACGAAAGGGGTAACGCCTCTACCCCTTAGCCTGACCCTCTGGAGGGAAACTTGAGCAACTGGATAATGTGGGCTTCGCTGGGCGTGCTGGCCGCCATAACGCTGCCACTAACCGTCATTGACATCAGGGTGCACCGATTACCAAACGTCATAACCTATCCGGCGGGGCTGGCGATGATTGCGCTAAATGGGCTGGCAGTCATCGGTGGCACGAACCAAGCCTTATGCCTCACCGCGTTTCTTTC
Source organism: Actinomycetota bacterium (assembly GCA_039800845.1). Classification (GTDB taxonomy): domain Bacteria; phylum Actinomycetota; class Actinomycetes; order Actinomycetales; family Microbacteriaceae; genus Rhodoluna. The sequence goes on along the minus strand of JBDLQA010000048.1, from coordinate 5,239 downwards.
CGGTATCGGCTGCGGCATCGTATTTTTGGCACTGCACGTTGCCAGCAGAGGCGGCATGGGAATGGGCGATGTAAAGCTGGCGATTCTCCTCGGATTCGGCGGTGGCTGGCTGGGACTGGCCACCGTGGTGTCGGCCATCGCCGCGGGTTTTGTGCTGGGTGGAATCGGTGCAGTTTGGGCTCTTCTGAAGCGCAAGGCGAAACGACCGGCAGCCATAGCCTTTGGGCCATACATGCTCGCGGGATTCTGGCTGGCCTGCTGGGCCACCCTTTCGGGCAATCCGCTGCTGACCATTTGAGCATCTGGGCATAGGCTGAACTCATGGAGCAAAAAGGTAGCCGACCAACCCTCAGTCTTTGGGTGGTTGCCTTCGCGCTGTGTTCCGCGCTTCAAGTTTTCCGCGGCTCCGTGGGCGACGAGATCATTTTCTTCACCGGAACCACCGTGCTGGTTTTGAGTACAACTCTGCTTCGCAACAACGAGTTCCCCAGCCGCTTTATCGTGACCGAGCGACACGTTGAGTGGTCCGGTTTGGTGCTGATGATCGCTCTAGCATTCACTGCCCGCCACAGCCTTTTCGACCTAGGCATCTTTGTTCTGTTAGCGCCAATTGTCATCGCTCTTGCCTGGGGATCGAAACCGAAACCTAAGCCAATGCTCACCAAACGAGACCGCACCACCAGGTTTGTTTGGAGCGCCTGGGCCATCGCCATGTGCCTCTGGGAGTTCGGCGCCAACATCCTGGGCCAGCTGTTTGGAGGCGACAAAGCCTTCCCCACGATCTCGGTTTTGGTAGACCCACTGTTGGACCAGCAGGTGGGCCAAGCAGGATTCGTGGTTGTCTGGCTGGCGCTGGGCTTCTACCTGCTGAAAAGCGGTGCAAAGTGAATACTCACGCGCTCACCGTAGGCGGATACCTGGTTATTCTGGCCATCGGGTTTGTCCTGTGGTTCATCACCCGCAAAAACGATGGCAAGCACCTAACCGACCTCAGCAGCCTCTTGAAACACCTGCTGCAATTCCGCGGAACCCGCCTTGGAATGGTCATGTTTTGGTGGTGGCTGGGCTGGCACTTCTTGGTTTCGGTAATCAACCGCCATTAGTGTAAAGCCATGAAGTTTCGTCAGATTGGCCTGCGGGTCACAGATATTGACCGCGCCACCGATTTCTACACCCGCATTATTGGCGCCGAGCCAACCGCCAAATTCAATCCACCCGGATTCGCCTTCTTTGACATGCAGGGAGTGCGTCTTTTCCTGGACGTAAATGCGCCGGCATCGCTGATCTACCTTGAGGTGGACGATGTTCGCACCAAACTAGAAGAGCTTCGTGCAGGTGGCGTGAAGGTGACCACCGAAGCGCATGTGGTCTTCCCCGATGAAGGCGGACTCTTTGACGCACCGGGCAACGAATGGCTGGGATTCATCGAAGATTCCGAGGGTAACCAGATCGGCTTGATGAGCCGCGAGGTTCTGTAACGGCGCGAATCACACCCCCGCAAACGAAAAAGTGGCCGGTCTCCCCCGAGGGAAACCGGCCACTTTTCTTGTTGAAAACTAGCCCTTGATGGCCTGCTGGAACCAGGCTGCAAAGCGAGCAGGGCTGGAAAGCTCAGGCTCGGTGGTCCAGGCGTACTGCTTGCCGTTCACCACGATGGTCGGGGTTCCGGTAACCGCAATATCGGTGCCTGCGACCTTGTACTTTGCGCCCAGAACTGTGCTGGTGGTGTTTTCCAGCCACTTGCCATAAGTCTTGTTGTTGATGCAATCGGCAATCTGAGATGCGTTCTGCACGCCTACCTCGGTGGTGCGCTGAACCAGAGCGTTATTCTCCGGACCAGGAGTGCCTTCCTCAGGCTGGTGCGCGAAGAGCAGAGCGCTGAACTCGAAGAACTGGTTTGGACTGTAGTTGGCCACACAAAGCGCCGCGTTTGCCGCACGGCTGGAGTAGGTGTTTGGCGAACCACGGCCGTCCAAGAACGAGATCGGGTGGATTTCAACGGTGGCAACGCCAGCCTTCACCCACTGACGGAGCTGGTCCACGTTGCCCTGCTCGAAGGTGTCACAGATAGGGCACTGGTAGTCCACGTACATGACGATGTTTGGAACAGAAGCCGAAGTGCTAGCCGCAGGGGTTGGCGCCGGGGTCTGAGTCTTGGTGAACGCCTGGAGGTTGGCACCAATCTTGATGCCGCTGTTGTAAAGCATGTTGGCTGGTCCGGCCTGGGTGGCCGCCTGCTGCTGGATGCCTCCGAGGATTGCCACAACGACAAGACCTACGGCCGCCAGGATTCCGACGACGAGGGAGATTCGGAGGGCGAGGCTCTTGGTGCGCTCCTTGCGGGCGTTGGCCTCACGCATTTCGCGTGCCTTCTGGCGGGTTGCTTCGCGCTGCTCAGAGCGAGTTACGCGTGATTCATTCGGAGACATGGAAGTCCTTCTTGGCTCATTGTGCCCAAAATCGATACCTAATGGTTACCGTTCGGACGATTTTTCAATGATAAACCACCTTCCTGAACGTGGATAATTGAAGAACCCTGTCCGTTTTGGGCAGGGCTCATTTCACTAAGGATCGTTCGGTACGTACCTACCGATGAAAGAGAGATACATCATGGCGTCTGTAACTTTTGACAACGCAACCCGCCTCTACCCAGGCGGCACCCGTCCAGCTGTTGACAAGATCAACCTTGAAATCGCCGATGGCGAGTTCCTTGTTCTTGTTGGCCCTTCCGGTTGTGGTAAGTCCACCACCCTGCGCATGCTTGCAGGCCTGGAAGACGTAAACGAGGGTCGCATCCTCATCGGTGACCGCGACGTCACCGACGTACCACCAAAGGACCGCGACATTGCGATGGTTTTCCAGAACTACGCACTGTACCCACACATGACCGTTGCCGAGAACATGGGCTTCGCACTAAAGATTGCTGGCGTTTCCAAGGAAGAGCGTGCGCAGCGCGTTCTGGAAGCCGCAAAGATTCTTGACCTTGAGCCATACCTGAGCCGCAAGCCAAAGGCGCTTTCGGGTGGTCAGCGTCAGCGTGTAGCCATGGGTCGCGCGATCGTTCGTAACCCACAGGTATTCCTCATGGATGAGCCACTGTCGAACCTGGATGCCAAGCTTCGCGTACAGACCCGTACCCAGATTGCTTCGCTACAGCGCCGCCTTGGTGTAACCACCGTGTACGTTACCCACGACCAGGTTGAGGCTATGACTATGGGTGACCGCGTTGCAGTTCTGAAGGACGGCCTGCTGCAGCAGGTTGACACCCCACGTAACCTGTACGAGCGCCCAGCAAACGTATTCGTTGCTGGCTTCATCGGCTCCCCTGCTATGAACCTACTCCAGCTTCCAATCGTTGAAGGTGGCGTCCAGTTCGGTTCGGCAGTTCTGCCAATCGAGCGCGACATCCTGGCTAAGACCAATGCAAGCAAGATCACCGTCGGTATCCGCCCAGAGGGCCTGGACGTTAGCCAGGCAGCTGGCCTTGACGTTCACCTGGACGTAGTCGAGGAGCTCGGCGCTGACGGCTTCGCTTACGGAACCGCTCAGATCGATGGCGTTGCCACCGAGATTGTTGCACGAGTACACGGCACCGAGCACCCACAGGCTGGCGAGACTGTCAAGCTGGCTGTCGGTGAGGGCATCGTTCACCTGTTCGACGTTGAGTCGGGCGAGCGCCTGAACTAACCCAAACCGCAAAGGTTATTGTGACTTCCGATTTGGAAATCACGGCTGCCACGGTAGAACCGGCTCTGCTGGATCTACCGTGGCATTTGCCGTTAGAGGACTGGCCCGCAGAAAACATAGCTGCGTTACCGAAGGGCCTCAGCCGCCACACCGTGCGTTTCGCGCACCTTGGCGACTACGTGATTGCAATCAAGGAAACCCTTCCGGAGCTTGCCAAGCGCGAATACGAGATGCTCAAGAACCTGGGCAAGCTTGCGGTTCCAAGCGTGGAACCGTTCGCAATCATCAATGGCCGCCAGACCACCGATGGTGAACCACTGCTCTCGGTGCTAATCACCAGGCACCTGAAGTTCTCACTGCCTTACCGTGCCATGTGGAGCCAGGGATTGCGCCCTGAAACCGCTACAAGGCTCGTGGACGCCCTGGCGCTCCTGCTGGTGCGCCTGCACATCGCTGGCTTTTTCTGGGGCGATGTGAGCCTTTCAAACACTCTTTTCCGACGCGATGCCGGCAAGTTCGCCGCCTACCTGGTGGATGCTGAGACCGGTCACCTTTACGATTCGGGGCTTAGTAACGGTCAGCGCGAAAACGACCTAGAAATCGCTCGCGTGAACATCGCCGGCGAGCTCATGGACCTGGTTGCCAGCGGTCACGCGGCACCGGGCGTTGACCCGGTTGCTATCTCGAACCGCATCGTCACCGCGTACCGAGACCTCTGGACCGAGCTCACCGGCGTGCAGCTAATTGGTGCGGACGAGCGCTGGAAGATCAGCCAGCGCGTCACGCGCCTCAACGAACTGGGCTTCGACATCGAAGAGCTGGCAATCAGTGCCAGCGGCAACGGCAAAGTCGTGAAGATTCAGCCGAAGGTGGTGGATGCCGGTCATCACGGCCGCCGCCTGCTGCTGCTAACCGGCCTAGACGTTGAGGAAAACCAGGCCCGCCGTCTTTTGAACGACCTGGACCAGTACCGCGTGGAACATCAACGACTAGGTGCCGATGAAGAGGTGCTTGCCCACGAATGGTTGAGCCATAGCTTCGAACCGGTGATTCTGGCCATTCCAAAGGAGCTCACGGGCAAGCTAGAGCCAGCCGAGGTGTACCACCAGGTTCTGGAACACCGCTGGTACATGAGCGAGAACGCCGGCCACGATGTCGCCATGGCGGAAGCAGTGCAGGACTACATGATCAACGTGCTTTCCAAGCGCCGCGATGAAGCCGCCCTGATCATGCCGGAGACATCGGACAGCTTCACACTTCCCGCCCCTGTGCCAACCGGCACCATCACGGTCATCGATGATGACGAAGTGGACTGGCGCGATCTGGTGTAAAAACCGCAAAAACGTTAAATGCTGATGGGCTCCCGATCGGGAGCCCATCAGCTTTATGTCGAACAGTTTTTAGGTGCGTCCTACTTAGCCATACGACGCTTGGAGATTTCGTAGAGAGTGACCGAAGCCGCGATGCCGGCGTTAAGGCTCTCGGTTGCGGCACCGATTGGGATGCTCACAACCGCGTCACAGGTCTCGGTAACCAAACGCGACAGACCCTT
>JBDLQA010000047.1:0-24221 GCA_039800845.1 Actinomycetota bacterium | reverse complement strand
TGGCACCGCGGGTCACGTAAACCCGCTGCTGGCGCTGGCGGATCAGATTCGGGCCACCGAGCCGGAATCCACGGTATGGGCGCTGGGTACGGCGGAGGGGTTGGAAAGCCGACTCGTTCCGGAGCGTGGCTATCAGCTACTGACGGTTCCACGCTTGCCTTTCCCGCGGCGCCTCAATGCGGCAGCGCTCAAGTTCCCGCTGCGCTACCGTGCCTCGGTGAATCAAGTTGTTGGCTACCTACGCCAGCACAAGATTGACGTAGTTGTCGGTTTCGGCGGCTACGCCAGTGCGCCCGCCTACACCGCGGCTCGCAAACTTGGCATTCCGGTGGTTGTGCACGAGGCAAACGCTCTGCCGGGCATGGCGAACAAAATGGCAGCCAAGCGCGCCGCAGCGGTTGGCGTTGCATTCCGAAGCACGCCTCTGGCCGGAGCGACCTTCGTTGGCATGCCGCTGCGGCGTGAGATTGAAACTTTGGCCGCCGGAATCACCACCGCGGACCGATTCGCGGCACGCGCTCACTTTGGCCTGGATGAGTCCACCACGACCCTGCTTGTCACCGGAGGCTCGCTGGGCGCAAAGCGCATCAACGAGACCATCGAAGCCGCGCGCCCTGCCCTTAAGAATGCGGGCATTCAAGTACTGCACATCGTGGGCGACCGCAGCGAATACGAGGCCGAGCAGACCCCAGACTTCGTGCGCATCAAATACTGCGATCGCATGGACCTGGCCATCGCGGCGGCAGACTTCGCGGTTTGCCGTGCCGGCGCAGCGACCGTGAGTGAGTTCACCGCCATCGGGCTTCCAGCTGCCTACGTGCCGTATCCGGTTGGAAACGGCGAACAGCGTTTCAATGTGGCCGATGTGGTTGACGCCGGCGGCGGCCTGATGTGTCTGGATGCCGATTTCACCCCCGATTTTGTGAACAGCACCCTGATTCCGCTTATCTCTGACAGCCGTGGGCGAAACCTCATTGCGACCGCAGCTAAGGCAGTTGGAGTGGCAGACGGTTCCAAGCGTCTTCTGGACCTGGTCCAGAGCGTGTTAGCCAAGCGCTGAGGCATTCCGCGCATAGGCTTTTTGCAGGCAATTCGCGCCTAGCGAGGTAACAAATGATCAAACCAGACTTCACCCAAAAGGTCCCCGCCGACCTCGGCACCGTGCACTTCGTGGGCATTGGCGGTTCGGGCATGAGCGGCATCGCCGCCATGCTGCTTGGAATGGGCCACAAGGTGACCGGCAGCGACCTACGCGACACCTCAAACGTTGCAGCGCTGCGCAAGCTGGGCGCCGAGATCTTCATCGGCCACGACGCCAAGCACCTGGGCAACCCGGACACCGTGGTTGTAACTAGCGCGCTTTGGCCTACCAACCCTGAATACTTGCTCGCCAAGGAACGCGGAATTCCGGTTATTCACCGTTCTCAGGCGCTTGCCTATCTAACAGGCAAGAAGCGCGTAATTGCGGTCGCTGGTGCGCACGGTAAGACCACTTCCACCGGAATGATCATCACCGCACTGTTGGAGCTGGGGGAGGACCCATCGTTTGTGAACGGTGGCGTGATTGCCTCTCTCGGTGCATCTTCGGCAGCGGGAAGCGGCGAACTGTTCGTTATTGAAGCCGATGAATCTGACGGCTCGTTCCTTCACTACGACACCGCGATGGCGCTGATCACCAACGTGGACCCGGACCACCTGGACCACTACGGCAGCCTGGAAGCCTTTGAGGCTGAGTTCGGCAAGTTTGCGCAGGGCGCTCGTGAGTTCGTGGCTATCAGCGCGGACGACCCAGGTGCGGTGCGGGTGACTGCGCTACTGAAGGACAAGCGAATCCTCACCTTTGGTAAGGCTGAGGGGTCATTCGTGCGCCTTACCCGCATCGATGCCTCGGGCGCTCGCGTCAACTTCGATGTGGAGGTCAACGGGCAGAAGCTTTCGGCCGAGCTGAGTGTTCCGGGCGAGCACAACGCCATCAACGCGGCCGGTGCGCTGGCTGTTCTGGTCGGCCTCGGTCACGATGCCGCAAAGTCGCTGGCCGCCATCGCCGGCTTTGGAGGCACCGAGCGCCGATTTGAACTACACGGGGAAGTGCGTGGCGTGAAGGTTTACGACGACTTCGCGCACCACCCAACCGAAGTTGCGGCCGCTCTGAAGGCTGCCCGCGCCGTGGTCGGCGAGGGTCGACTCATCACCGTTTTCCAGCCGCACCTGTATTCGCGAACTCGTCTTATGAAGAACGAGTTTGCGCACGAACTTGAAACCCTCAGCGACGAAGTCGTTGTGCTGGACATCTACGCGGCGCGCGAAGATCCTGAGCCGGGCGTTACCGGCGCGTTGGTTTCGGACGCGTTCCAAGACAAGGCGAAAGTTCACTACGTTCCGCTCTGGGATGACGCTCCGGCGGTTGCCGCGGGCATTGCCAAGGCTGGCGACTTCATCATCACCATGGGCTGCGGCGATGTTTACCGCATGTGCCCTCAGCTGCTAGACGCCTTGAAGGCTTAGGCCTAAGAAAGCTTCACGTGAAAAAACCACCGATGCCGCCACGCCGCCCGAACTCAGGTTCGAGTGGGCGAGGCGCTGGTGCTGCTCGCCCTTCGCGTGCCTCAACGAGCGCGACTTCGGCCAAGCCATCGGCCAAGGCGGCCCCGAAGCCTGCCGCGGACAAGGCTCCCGCGGCTAAAGTCGGCGCGCTATCGGTGACCCGATTGGATTCGAAGCGACAGCAAAAGCGCAGCCAGCGCACTGAGGCAAGGTCGCAGAGTTCATCGGTGCGAAGCCAGCTTGGCGAAATCAAGAAGCTCACCAAAGGCTCCAAGCTAAAGCGCGGAATCATCTTCACCAGCCTGGGTTCGGTTGTTGCCCTGGTCACGCTGGTGCTGGCCACAATCTTCACTCCGCTGATGTCGATCGACAAGATTGAAATCGTGGGGCTTCACCGAATGAAGCAAGCCACCGTGGAAAACGCGGTGAAATCGCTCATCGGAACGCCGCTGACCACGGTTGATGAAAACCAGATTCAGCAGCGACTCAAGGGCTTCCCGCTGATTGAGTCGTTCACCACAGTGAGCCTGCCGCCGCACACCTTGCAGATTTACATTCGCGAGCGCCAGCCAATCGGCCTGGTCACGATAGGTGCCACCGATTACCTATACGACCCGGCTGGCGTGCAGATCAGCCCAACCAACAGCCGTTCCAAGTATCCGTTGATTCTGGTGTCGGGTAACCCCGCGCACAGCTCCAGTTTCCGAGAGGCCGTATCGGTGCTTTTGGCCCTGCCAGCCACGCTGTACCCAAAGGTGGCTAGCATTCAGGCGACCTCGGTTGACGACGTACGAATCCACCTTCGCGGCAATGCCAACACTCAGATCCTCTGGGGTGATTCGTCGAAGTCTCTGCTGAAGAGCAAGGTGCTTAAGGCGCTGCTCGCCACGGTTAAACGCCGCCAGCTGGTGGTCTTCGATGTCTCGTCGCCCAACGCGCCAACCGTTCGGTTTGGCAGCTTCTAGTCGGGCTACAGAAATCGTCTGGAAAAAGTCGATTTTGCGACCGAATATCGCAACACGCCCAGTTGCTTAACCAATTAATTCGCGGCTGGCTTTTACCTTTCTGGCGCAAGTGAATAAATCGCAAAAACTCTAAGTTTCACCCTTAACTTGAGGGTTTTGCGAAGGTTTCAGCTAACAACAGCAACAACCGGAGGAACTTAAATGAGCGGTTTGAACAACAACTACCTGGCCGTAATCAAGGTCGTAGGTGTAGGTGGCGGCGGTGTCAACGCGCTGAACCGCATGATTGAGTCTGACCTCCGTGGCGTTGAGTTCGTTGCAATCAACACCGACGCACAGCAGCTCGTAATGAGCGAGGCGCACGTCAAGCTGGACATCGGACGCGACCTCACTCGCGGCCTCGGTGCAGGCGCCGACCCAGAGTTGGGTCGCCAGGCTGCCGAAGACCACGCCGATGAAATCGAAGCGGCTCTAAAGGGTGCAGACATGATCTTCGTGACCGCAGGTGAGGGCGGTGGCACCGGTACTGGCGCCGCACCTGTAGTCGCACGCATCGCACGCAAGCTTGAGGCCCTTACCGTGGGTGTTGTTACCCGCCCGTTCAACTTCGAGGGCAAGCGCCGTGCCGAGCAGGCCGACAAGGGCATTGAGGTTCTCCGCGGAGACGTAGACACCCTCATCGTTGTTCCTAACCAGCGCCTGTTGGACATGGCCAACAAGACCGTATCTTTCGTGGAGGCCTTCAAGGAAGCCGACAACGTGCTTCGCGCGGGTGTGCAGGGCATCACCGACCTCATCACCACTCCTGGCCTTATCAACGTTGACTTCAACGACGTCAAGTCGGTCATGAAGAACGCGGGATCGGCCCTGATGGGTATCGGTTCCGCCAAGGGCGACCAGCGCGCAATCCGTGCCGCTGAAGAAGCAATCAGCAACCCGCTTCTGGAAGCAAGCATCGATGGCGCACACGGCGTTCTGATTCAGATCGCCGGTGCAAGCGACCTCGGTCTGCACGAGATCGACGAGGCAACCCGCCTGGTTTCCGAGGCCGTTAGCCCGAACGCAAACATCATCTTCGGTTCTACCATCGATGACACTCTGGGCGATGAGGTTCGTGTAACCGTTATCGCCGCCGGCTTTGATGACAACGCACTGCCTTACCGCAAGGCCGAGCGCGAGATCTTCACCCCTAAGGCTGCTGAGCCTGCGGCTCCTGCTGCACCGGCAACCAACTCCTGGTCGGCTCCTGCCGCCACTCCAACCTACGAGGCAGCTGCAGTCGAGGAAATGGCTGTAGAAGAGGTTGCCGAGCCTGAGACTGGTTCCATCGCGCAGGCTCCATCTGCACCTTCTAGTAGCCCAAAGGGTTCGCTGTGGGGCGACGACCTGGACATCCCTGACTTCCTTCGCTAAACCCCGCTTAGGCGGTTTCGAACGGAGTTAGCCCGAGGTGTCTGCTGAAATGTCGGCTTCAAACCCAGGCCTAGCCGAGCGCTACGGTCTGGTTCAGGAGCGCATCGCCGAGGCGTGCCGGTTGGCCGGTAGGCCCAGGGCAGATGTGACCCTGATTGTGGTGACCAAGTTCCACCCGGCGAAGTTGGTGCTGGACCTGCTGGATTTAGGTCAGCGCTACTTCGGTGAAAACAAGGATCAGGAAGCAGCCCCCAAAGCTGCTGCCGTTGCAGAGATTTCCAACCTGGCTACCTGGCACTTCATCGGCCAGCTACAGTCCAACAAGGCCAAGTCGGTTTTGCGCTACGCGGAGTCAATCCATTCGCTGGATCGCGATTCGCTGCTACAGGCTCTGGCCAAGGAACGCGCCAAGCTTGAACCCGGCACCGCGGCTACCAAGGTGTTCATTGAGCTGAACCTCACCGATGACCCAGACCGCGGGGGAATCCGGCCGGACAACCTGCTGCCTTTTGCGGAAAAGGTACTTGCCACCGATGGCCTGCAGCTTGTGGGCGTTATGGGCGTGGCAAGTCTTGAGGGTCAAGAAGGTCGTGATTTCGCGGCCATTCAAGCGGCCAGCTCTCGGCTCCAGACCCTGGCGCCCGAGGCCGCTTTGATCTCTGCTGGAATGTCCAATGACTTCGAGCAGGCACTGCGCTTTGGCGCGACACACCTGCGAATTGGCACGGCAATCACGGGTCCGCGCCAGTACCTGACCTAACCTGAAAATAGAACTGTTTGCGCAGCGAAAAATTTCTAGGAGTGTCATGTCAAATCCAATTAGCAAGGCTGTAACTTGGCTCGGTTTCAAGGATGACGCATCCCTTCCGATGGGCCCTGCAGCACCTGCGGCTCCTCGCGCTGCCGCCAGCACCCGCAGCCTAACCCCGCTTCGCAGCTCCCGCCGCAGTGCAGACATCAATGAGATCGTCACTTTCCAGCCAACCACCTGGGAAGAGTCGAAGGAAATCGCTGCTGTCTTCCGTGAAGGCACTCCGGTGATCGTAAACATGGCGGACCTCGCAAGCACCGACCAGCGTCGCCTGCTCGACTTCATGCTCGGTCTTCAGGCCGGCCTCGAGGGCAACCTCAAGCGCGTCACCAAGACCGTCTTCCTGCTCGGCCCATCGCACGTGGCAGTCACCGAAGAGGGCGAGCCAGAGGTCACCGGCATGGAGAACTCTGACGACCTCGACATCCGTCGCCCTTACTAAGGTCTAGCGCTCCTTCTCATCGGAGCCTTTTTACCCGGCACGCTAATGCAGGTCATCGTACTTATCCTCGAGTGGGCTTTGCGCATCTATTTTTGGATGTTCATCGCGAGGTTCATTCTGGAATGGGTACGTGCGTTTAATCCCCGCTTCAAGCCGCGCGGTATCGTGCTTTACGCTGCGGAAATTGCAATGACCGCAACTGATCCGTTGCTCAAGTTGCTCCGTAAGTTCATCAAGCCCATTCGTCTTGGTAATGTGGCGCTCGACTTCTCTTGGACTGTCGCCATCCTTCTTATTTCTCTGCTGCAGTCGGTAATCGCTCGTCTTGGTTAGCACTTTAGGTGGCCCTTGGGGTAACCTAACTTAGTTATCAGTCCGCAATCACGAGGTGCCAGGCATGCCATTGACTCCAGAAGATGTAGTTAATAAGCGTTTTCAGCCAACCAAATTCCGTGAGGGTTACGACCAGGACGAGGTTGACGATTTCCTAGATGAGATCGTCGTCGAACTGCGCCGCCTCAGCCACGAAAACGACGACCTCCGTCAGCGTTTGCTGGCATCGGAAGCCCGCATCGCTGAACTTCAGCGTTCTGGCGCTGGTCTTGTGGCTCAGATGCAGGCGCCAACTGTTGAAGCCAGCATCACTCCGAGCGCGTTCCCGGAGCCAGTTGCGGACATCAACACCTTAGATTCCAGTAACACCAACAACCTGCTTCAACTGGCACGTAAGCTCCACGATGAGCACGTTGCCGAAGGTATCGCCAAGCGCGACTCCCTGATTGCTGAAGGTCACGCAACCGCTGCCCGCCTGGTGCGCGAGGCCGAGGCTGCTCAGCGCGCAGAGCTCAGCCGCTTCGAGCGCGAGAAGGCTCTGGTTGAGCACACCATCAGCGAGCTGAAGGCGTACGAGCGCGAATACCGACTCAAGCTAAAGGCGTTCATCGAATCGCAGTTGGCAGACCTCGAGTCGCCATCGTTCGAGCGCCCAGCAAACACCGCATCCACCCCGGCTCCTGCCATCGGTGCGTTCAACCCAACGAGCGGATTCACTGGCGCAATCCAGATCTAGTGCCAGTGACCAAATCCAAAATCACTAGAGCCGTCTGGTTCCTTGCCGTAGCGGTAGCAATCGCTTCGGCCGACCAAGTCATCAAAAACGCCGTCATTGCGTCGTTGCAACCCGGCATCCCGCAGGACTTCATCGGTGGATTAGTGCGCCTGGTCTTGGTCTATAACGACTCCGCCGCGTTCTCCATCGGCTTCGGCCAGACCTGGTTCTTCGCAATCCTGTCGGCAGTCGCCGCGCTCGCACTCCTTTGGTTCGGTCCGCGGGTCCGCAGCATCGGCTGGGCGGTCATCGCAGGTTTGGCACTTGGTGGCATCACCGGAAATCTCATCGACAGACTCACCCGTGCGCCCGGTTTTGGTTCCGGGCTTGTCGTGGACTACATCCAGATTCCTTTCAACTTCCCGATTTTCAACCTGGCTGATAGTGCTATTTGCGTGTCGGCCGCGATCGTGATTATCCAAATTGCCCGCGGGCGAAAGCTCGGTGGCTAAATGTCTTCACGCATGTTTCCGGTTACCCCAGGCCTTGCGGGTTCGCGCGCCGATGCCGGCCTTTCCAAACTTCTAGGAATGTCCCGTAACGCCGTTGCGGACATGCTGGCTGAGGGTTGCGTCTTGCAGGACGGCAAGGTCCTTGGTAAGTCGGACAGGCTGGTGGAGGACGCGCTGCTGGAAGTGACCCTTCCGCAGCCCAAGAACCCGCTGGAGATTGTGCCGGTTGAGGTTCCCGGGTTCAAGGTGGTCTACCAGGACACCGACATCGTTGTTGTAGACAAACCCGCAGGCGTTGCATCGCACCCTTCCGTTGGCTGGGATGGTCCCACGGTGGGCGGTGCTCTCTTGGCGCTGGGAATCCAGATCAGTACCAGTGGTGCCCAGGAGCGCCAGGGCATCGTTCAGCGCCTCGATGTAGGCACCTCCGGCCTCATGGTCTTGGCTAAGAGCGAGATCGCCTACAGCGTGCTGAAGCAGGCGTTCCGTGACCGCACGGTTCACAAGGTTTATCACGCTGTCATTCAGGGTCTGGCGGACCCGTTGGCAGGCACCTTCGATGCACCGATTGGCCGCCACCCAAAGCACGAATTTAAGTTCGCCGTGATGCAGGACGGCAAGAACTCGGTGACTCACTACGAGACCATCGAGGCATTCCCGGCGGCATCGCTGGTTGAAATTGTTTTGGAGACCGGGCGCACCCACCAGATCCGCGTACATTTCAGTGCTTTCCGGCACCCGCTGGTGGGCGACACAATGTACGGAGCGGATCCGGTTTTGGCCGCGAAGGTGGGCTTGGACCGTCAGTGGTTGCACGCGATGAGGCTGAGTTTCACCCACCCCACCACCGGAGATCAGGTGGAATTCGAGAGCACGTATCCCGCAGATCTTCAACACGCTTTAGATGTGCTTCGCGGCTAATAAAGATGTAGTTTCCGCCTAGTAAAGTTATTGCCTGAGCCCAGTAAAGTGGCGTGCGATTAAGGGTAGGTGACCGTGGCTAACGAAGATTCCTTCGTGCACCTGCACGTTCACACCGAGTACTCCATGCTGGACGGTGCGGCCAAGATTAAGCCGCTGGTGGCAGAAGTTGCCAAGATGGGCATGCCGGCCATTGCAATCACCGACCACGGCAACAATTTCGGCTCGTACGAGTTCTACAAGGCGGCGAAGGCTGCCGGCGTAAAGCCAATCATCGGAACCGAGGCCTACATCACCCCGGGTACAGCCCGAGGCGACCGCACTCGTGTTCGCTGGGGCGATGACGGAGCCGACGACGTTTCCGGTGGCGGCGCCTACACCCACATGACCCTCTTGGCGGAATCCACCGAGGGTATGCACAATCTTTTCCGCATGTCATCATTGGCGTCCATCGAAGGTTATTTCTATAAGCCGCGAATGGACCGCGAGCTTCTGTCGACCTATGCCAAGGGCGTAATCGCCACCACCGGTTGTGTTGGTGGCGAAGTGCAGACCAAGTTGCGTCTCGGGCTATACCAGGAGGCAGTAGAGGCCGCTGCGGAGTTCCGCGACATCTTCGGCAAGGACAACTTCTTCGCTGAAATCATGGACCACGGCATCGGCATTGAGCGCCGCACCATGCAAGACCTGATCAAGTTGGCGAAAGACCTGAGCATTCCGCTCCTAGCCACGAATGACCTCCACTACACTCACTCTCACGATGCCGACGCTCACGCGGCGTTGCTCTGCGTGCAGTCGGCTTCCACACTGGCCGACCCAAACCGCTTCAAGTTTGACGGCAACGAGTTCTACCTAAAGAGCCCGGCGGAAATGCGCGCCATTTTCAGGGAGCACCCTGATGCTTGCGACAACACATTGTTGATTGCAGAGCGTTGTGAGGTCGAGTTCGCTGAGCGCAACCTTATGCCTCGTTTCCCAGTTCCCGAAGGCCACACCGAGGACAGCTGGTTTGAAGCCGAAGTAATGGCGGGCATGGATCGCCGCTTCAAGGGCAACGTTCCTGAAGCGCAGGCCAAACAGGCGGCGTATGAAGTTGATGTCATCAAGAAGATGGGCTTCCCGGGCTACTTCTTGGTCGTTGCCGACTTCATCGGTTGGGCGCGTGAACAGGGCATCCGAGTTGGGCCTGGCCGTGGTTCGGCCGCTGGTTCGATTGTTGCCTACGCCATGGGAATCACGGAGCTTGATCCAGTTCACCACGGCCTGATCTTCGAGCGCTTCCTCAACCCAGAGCGTGTATCCATGCCGGATATCGATGTTGACTTTGACGACCGTCGCCGTGGCGAGGTCATCAAGTACGTAACCCAGAAGTACGGCTCTGACCGCGTTGCTCAGATCGTCACCTACGGCACAATCAAGGCCAAGCAGTCCCTGAAGGACGCCGCTCGTGTGCTCGGTATGCCTTATTCGGTGGGTGAACGCCTGACCAAGGCCATGCCGCCGATGGTGCTCGGTAAGGATGTGTCGCTGGGCGAGATCATGAACAAGCCGGAGACCAAGGAAGCGGAAGAAAAGTCTCGCTACAAAGAGGCTCAGGAATTCCGCGACATCGTTGCGAGCGACCCAGATTCCGAGAAGACTCTGGAGCTGGCGATGGGCTTGGAAGGTCTGAAGCGTCAGTGGGGCGTTCACGCTGCCGGTGTGATCATGTCGGCCGAGCCGCTCCTGGACGTCCTGCCCATCATGAAGCGCGAAGACGACGGCGCAATCATCACCCAGTTCGACCAGCCACCGTGTGAGGCGCTAGGCCTTCTGAAGATGGACTTCCTAGGTCTTCGAAACCTGACCGTCTTGGAAGACGCACTTGCCAACATCAAGAGCAACCGCGACAAAGTGGTTGTACTTGAGGATCTAGACCTAGACTCCGACAAACCTACCTACGATCTGCTTTCCCGTGGCGACACCCTTGGCGTGTTCCAGCTCGATGGTGAAAACATGCGTTCCCTGCTTCGAATGTTGAAGCCAACCGAGTTTGAGCACATCTCGGCTGTTATCGCGCTGTACCGTCCGGGTCCTATGGGAATGAACTCGCACATCAACTATGCGCAGCGAAAGAACGGCATCCAGCAGATTGAGGCGCTGCACCCCGAGCTTTCCAAGCCGCTAGAGGACATCCTCGGCCCAACCTACGGTCTGATTGTTTATCAGGAGCAGGTAATGGCTGTGGCTCAGCGCGTGGCAAACTTCACCCTTGGTCAAGCGGACGTTCTGCGCCGAGCCATGGGTAAGAAGAAGAAAGAAGAGCTGGACAAACAGTACGAGGGATTCTCGGCTGGAATGAAGGAAAACGGCTACTCGGACAGCGCTATCAAGGTCATCTGGGACACCCTGCTGCCATTCGCCGACTACGCCTTTAACAAGGCGCACTCCGCTGGTTACGGCGTTTTGTCCTACTGGACTGCCTACCTCAAGGCCAACTACCCGGCCGAGTATATGGCGGCACTGCTCACTTCTGTCGGCGACTCGAAGGACAAGCTGGGGCTTTACCTAAACGAGTGCCGTCGCCAGGGTATCCAGGTGCTATCACCAGACGTAAACGCCTCGTTCACTCGCTTCACCGCTGTTGGCGATGACATCCGCTTCGGCATGGGCGCTGTGCGTAACGTTGGCGCGAACGTGGTTGAGGGCATCGTAGAGGCCAGAACCGAGAAGGGCGCATTCACCTCGTTTGGCGACTTCCTCAAGAAGGTTCCTCCGGTCGTCTGCAACAAGCGCACCATTGAAGCGCTGATCAAAGCTGGCGCGTTCGACTCCCTGGGTCACTCGCGCCGCGCACTATTCGAGATTTTTGAAGAAGCCGTCGATGCCGAAACTTCGGTGAAGAAGAACGAGGCTATCGGTCAGGTGGACCTATTCGGCGATTTCTTCGGAGACGAAGATGCTGGAGTTCAGGTTCCAGACCTCGCGGAATGGAACAAGCGCGACAAGCTGGCATTCGAGCGCGAGATGCTGGGCCTCTATGTTTCCGACCACCCGCTGGCCGGCCACGAAAAGGTTCTAACTCGCTTCCAAGACAAGCCAATCGTGGATATTCGCCCACCGATTGCGGACGAAGAAGGCGCCGAGGTCGTTGGTGGACTCCGCGACGGTGACATCCTTTCGGTTTCAGGTCTGATCACCTCGGTGCAGCATCGCGTGGCTCGCGCCAGCGGAAACCCGTGGGCGGCAGTGGTGGTTGAAGACTTCACCGGCGAGCTACAGGTCACCTTCATGGGTAAGGTTTACGCGGAGTTTGCATCCATGCTCAAGACCGACCAAGTGGTGGCCATCAAGGGCCGTCTTCGCGAACGCGATGACGCCTTCAGTCTGAGCGCCATGAACCTGCAGATCGTGGACATCGGCGCCGAAGAAGACACCTCTGCGCCACTTCACTTGCGAATCCCGGCTATTCAGGCAACCAGGGAGCTCTTGCTGGAACTGGACCGCATCCTGCGCCAGTACCCGGGTTCAACCGAGGTGTACGTGACCCTAACTAGCCCCGAAGAGAACCAACTCTTCATGCTTCCGGTTGAGGTGAAAATCACGGGTGAACTCTACGGCGAACTCAAGGTTCTGCTCGGTCGTGCCGCAGTCGGGGCCCCGCGCACGGACATCGAAGCAGGCGATTCAGCTGAAGGCGCGGAAGAAGATTTACCGAACCTAGACCTAGAGGCGCCGCCGCTGCACGACGAAGTTCCGCCGGAAGGCGAATAGAGCGCGCTGTGTTCTTGGCGCTGCTTCGCCCGCGCTGTGTTCTTGGCGCTGCTTCGCCCCCGCTAGACCTATAGCGGGTTAGGGGAGTGGTAGCCGCGCTGGTAGTAGAGAAGCGCAGGCTGCTGAGCGCCAAGCGCGCCAACCTCAACGCCGGCGATAACAACCGCGTTGCTCTCAACGTGAATCACCTCGCGCACCTTGGCCACCAAAACCGAAGTTACCTCTGGGAAAACTGGCACGTTGTGTGGTCCGTGCTCCCAGTCATCGGTGGCGAAACGCTTAGTGTGATCCGCTGCCATTCGCTGCGCGAGAGCCAGATTGTTCTCACCAAGGGTGTGAACGGCAACGTACTCAGAGGCCGAGATCGCTTCCCAGCTTGATGCTCCGCGGGCAACCGAGAACATGATCAGTGGCGGGTTTGCACCCAGCGAAGTCATCGATGTTGCAGTGAAGCCAACAGGGTTGCCTTCGGCATCGTTGCATGTAATTACCGATACGCCTGAAGCGTGGCGACGGAAGGTTGCCAGCAGTGCATCGGTGGGGGATTGGGTGGTATCAAACTCAAGCATTCATTTCTCCGACTATCAGGTTACTAGTGCCCGTAAAATTGGTTTATCCCCAGGAAGGCAAAAACGTGACCAAAGCCGCTATCCGCACCCTAGACGTAACCGCTGGTTTCACCAATCAGCAGGTCAACACTTTGGTGCCACGCGCCTCCGTGGATGTAAACATCGCATTGGAATCAGTTCTTCCCCTCATCGACGATGTCGCGAAGCGCGGCCTGGACGCGGTTGTTGAAGTAACTATTGCCCGCGATGGCGTGGACCCAAATCCGGTGCGTGTGACCCAGGCCGAGATCGATTCTGCGGTCGAAGGGCTAGAACCGCAACTGCGAACCGCAATAGAGGAATCCATTGCCCGCGTGCGCAAAGTTTCCAGCGCCAACCTGCCGCAAAATACTTCTGTAACGCTCGCTGAAGGCGCAGTCGTGCACCAGCGTTGGCAGCCGGTCGATTCGGTTGGCCTTTACGTTCCTGGCGGCAAGGCCGTCTATCCATCCAGCGTTGTGATGAACGTTGTGCCGGCTCAGGTGGCAAACGTGCAGCGCCTGGCTATTGCTTCCCCCGCGCAGAAAGACTTCGGTGGCCGCCCGCACCCAACCGTTCTTGCGACAGCGGGCCTTCTCGGGGTTACCGAGGTTTATTCGATGGGTGGCCCTGCTGCAGTCGCAGCTTTTGCCTACGGTCTGCCGCAAATCGGCATGGAACCAGTTCAGCTGGTGACCGGCCCGGGCAACATTTATGTGACTGCAGCCAAGCGCGCCCTGCGCGGCAAGATCGGCATCGATAGCGAGGCCGGAACCACCGAGATTTTGGTGCTGGCAGATTCCACGGCAGACGCACGCTTGATTGCCTACGACCTAGTGAGCCAGGCCGAGCACGATGAAGCTGCGGCTTCTGTTTTGGTTACCGACAGCGCTGAGTTGGCTGCCGCAGTAGCCGATGAACTTCCTGCCCTGATCGCGGCCACGCACCACAGTGAGCGTGTTGCAACCGCGCTGGCCGGTCAGCAGAGCGCGCTGGTCGTGGTGGACAACTGGGCGGATGCCGTTCGTTTCACCAATGAATACGCCACCGAGCACCTGGAGATCCATTCCAGTGATGACCACGGAAATCTGGCTGCCATCACTAACGCCGGAGCAATCTTCCTGGGCAAGTATTCGCCGGTCAGCTTGGGCGATTACATGGCGGGTTCCAGCCACGTGTTGCCAACCGGCCAGCAGGCCAAGTTCGGCTCCGGTTTGGGAGTTCACTCGTTCCTGCGAGTCCAGCAGGTTATTGATTACGGAAAGTCGGGCCTTGAGCCCATCGCAAACCTGATTGACGGTTTCGCGAAAGCGGAAGGTTTGCCAGCTCACGGCGAGGCCATCACTGCGCGTTTCAGGGGCTAAAGCTTAAGGTAGTTGCCTTGCGCCTTTGTTCCAGATATAGTGGTCAACAAGGTCAAATTCAACTACATGTAGTTGCCAGCACCAGAAGAGGATAGAAATGCACTGCCCGTTCTGTCGTTTCCCTGATTCCCGTGTGATGGATTCTCGCACCACCGAAGACGGCTCCGCGATTCGCCGCCGCCGCCAGTGCCCAGAGTGCGGTTCCCGGTTCTCAACAACTGAAACCGCCAGCCTCTTGGTCATCAAGCGCAACGGCGTTTTGGAACCATTCAGCCGCCAGAAGATCGTCAACGGTGTGCGCAAGGCTTGCCAGGGTCGTCCAGTCACCGATGGCGATCTCGCGCTCCTGGCCCAGACCGTGGAAGAGTCCGTGCGTTCCACCGGCGTGGCTCAGATCGAGGCCAATGACATCGGTCTGGCAATCCTGGAGCCACTGCGCAAGCTGGATGAAGTTGCCTACATGCGCTTCGCTAGTGTTTACCAGGGCTGGGAGAACCTCGAAGACTTTGAGGCGGCCATCAAACTAATGCGACTCGAGCACTCAGTGGCCGAGATCGACAAAGATGCCTCAACCGAGAACTAGCCGCCGTCTAGCCATGGTGGCGGTGTTGGGGATGTTCCTTAGTCCGGCCATTGCGGCCAGCCCTGCCCTTGCAGCACCACAAGTAAGCGCTGCGCGTGCCACGACTGCAAAGCCACTAGTGGAAATCAACACCGTCGGCGGTTTTGTTGCACCAGCATGGTCGGTTTCACGCCTTCCGCGTCTCACCATCTTGGCTAACGGCACCTTCTTCATTGAAAATCCAAAGCCTAAGCACGGCTATGTGCGCGATGCAGCCGCGGGTTCTATCTCGGTGGCGAAAGCCCGAGACTTCGCCAACCAGTTGCTGGCACTAGCCAAGACTCCGAAGGGTGGTTGGGGCTTCCCGGGAGTGGCCGATGTTCCAAACACCGCGATTAGCGTGAACTTGGCAGGCCGATACTTCAAAACCAGCGTTTACGCATTGGAATTCACCAACGGCGTGAACATGAAGCCGGCACAGGTGGCGGCCCGCAAGGCCTTGGCAAGCGCCCTCACCAACTTCCAAAAGGCCCTTACCAAAGCATCCGCCTACAGCCCTTCCGTTTACGAGGTTTGGGGGCTTACCCAGGCAATAGGCACCGGAAAAGCCGGGTCGATGGGCATGCCGAACCCCGCCAGTGTTTACTGCGCGTCCATTGGTGGCGAAGTGGGAACCACCCAAACTGCAGCGGGGGAGGCCGGCACCTGCCAGCTGCCAAGCGGTGACATCGTTGACGAATGGGATAACTTCCGTTCCGCCCTCGCAACGCTCCCAAGCTGGCCGGCTGGCTATACGGTGCCCGGTATCACGGGAGACTCTGTGGCCAGCTGCACTGCAATCAGCACCAAGTCGCTCGCCAAGCAGCTTGCAAACAACGATGACCAAGGACGCTGGCTGCTGCCATCGGGGCAGGCTTTCCCTGTTGTGCTGCGAGCGGTGCTGCCGGGTGAACGCGCCTGCCATCGGGTCGACTAACCTTTAAACGCTATGTATCAGTTCATTTTCCGCACCTTCTTCACCAAACTCGACCCAGAGTGGATACACCATGTTGTGGTCCGCCTTATCCGCATTGGTAAGGCCCTGGGCATCACCGGTTGGGGTGCGGTGCGCGCCAGTCAGGTCAAGCAGGTACAGGCCCTTGGCCTAACCTTCGATGGCGCCTTCGGCTTGGCCGCCGGATTCGACAAGAACGCCGCCGCTATCCGTGCACTGGGCGATCTGGGCTTCAGCCATGTGGAGATCGGCACGGTCACCGCGCTGGCACAGCCGGGCAACGATAAGCCGCGACTTTTCCGCCTTCCTGCAGACCGCGCGCTCATCAATCGCATGGGCTTCAATAATCAGGGAGCGCACGCTGTGGCGGAGCGCTTGGGTGCACTGCGCGCCAAGTACGGTCAGCAGCTGCCTATCATCGGTGTGAACATCGGTAAGAGCAAGGTCACGCCGGTTGAAGAAGCCGCCACCGATTACCGCACCAGCGCCCGTCTACTGGCGCCGTTCGCTGACTACCTAGCCGTCAACGTTTCATCGCCAAATACCCCTGGCTTGCGCTCGCTGCAGGAAGTTTCTGCACTTCGACCAATCCTTCAGGCGGTTCAGGAAGAGAGCCTGGGGCTGCCGGTCTTGGTTAAGATTGCGCCTGACCTGGCCGATGAAGACATCATTGCCGTAGCCGACCTAGCGTTGGAACTTGGCTTGGCAGGTGTCATTGCGACCAACACCACCATCGGTCGTGAAGGATTGAAGACTCCAAAGGCCCGCATCGATGAAATCGGTGCCGGTGGTCTCTCCGGAGCCCCACTGAAGCAGCGATCCCTTGAGGTGCTGCGCCTGCTGGCCGGTCACCTGCAGGGCAAGATCGCCATCATTTCGGTTGGTGGTATCGAAACCGCAGCTGAGGCCCGTGAGCGACTGCAAAACGGTGCCACGCTTGTCCAGGGCTATAGCGGTTTCATCTACGAGGGTCCGTTGTGGGCTCGCCGCGTCAACCGCGGAATCTAGGACGTTAAAGTCGAATGCCGCTCGGGCGACCGAGCGGCATTCTCAATTTCTGACCCTTAGATTCGGGTGGCTGGAGACTCCGTCAGTGCCGGATCGAACTTGGCAAACGGCTTAGTAAGAGCCTCAATCTTGTCCATGACTTCGGCAGGAATCTCAACGCCAACAGCGCCAAGATTTGAAGTGATCTGGTCTGGACGGCTGGCGCCAACGATTGCACTGGAAACATTCGGGTTCTGAAGGGTCCAGGCAAGGGCCAGCTGAGCCAGGGTAAGCCCAAGGTCATCGGCAATTGGCTTCAGCTGCTGCACGGCAGTTAGCAGTGCGTCATCCATCATTTCCTTGATGAACATGTTGGCTTTGTCGTTCGCGGCGCGGGAATCCGCAGGCACCGGCTGTCCCGGCAGATACTTGCCGGTCAACACGCCCTGAGCCATCGGCGACCAAACAATCTGAGAAACCCCAAGCGCTTCGGAGGTTGGCACGATTTCGGCCTCAATCACGCGCCAGAGCATCGAATACTGCGGCTGGTTGCTGATCAGCTGGAAACCGAGCTGCTTTGACATCTCGTGCGCCAAGGAAATCTGCTGGGCGTTCCATTCCGAAACACCGATGTAAAGCGCCTTGCCCTGGCGAACAATGTCCGCGAAGGCTTGCATGGTCTCTTCCAGAGGCGTCTCGTAATCGAAGCGGTGGGCCTGGTAAAGGTCAACGTAATCGGTCTGCAGACGGCGCAGCGATCCATTGATGCTGTCCATGATGTGCTTGCGGCTCAAACCGGTGTCGTTGGCACCGCGAGGACCTATAGGCCAGTAGGTCTTGGTAAAGATCTCCAGACTCTCGCGACGCTGGCCGGCCAGAGCCTTGCCAAGGACTACCTCGGCCTCGGTGTTAGCGTAAACGTCCGCGGTATCAAACGAGGTGATGCCGCCGTCAAGCGCCGCGTGAACTGTGGCAATCGCAACCGCGTCATCCACCTGGTTGGAGTGGGTAAGCCAGTTGCCGTAGGTGAGCTCGCTCACCTTGAATCCTGAGTTTCCGAGGTAGCGATACTTCACTTTGACTACTTTCTGGCTTGAGCCTTTACTTCTTTAGGAATGGTCCAACCGCTGGCTTAGGCATGCGCATTACGCGCAGCTGAGTGGCGCGCACAATGCCGTAGAAAGCCAAGCCCGACTCCAGCTTGTCCGCACCGAACTTCTCGGTTGCCTGCTTCTTGATGCGGCGACCGATGAAGATGCTGTCGATAACGATGGCAAGCATGATGCCGATGGAGGCCCAGCTGAGAATGCGGTTGAATAGCGAAGTCTGGTTTGAATCGGTGAACGAGAGAACCAGAACGAAGACCATCGCTGGCACCAGGAATTCACCGACGGTGTAGCGAGCATCCACTAGGTCGCGGACGAAACGCTTCTGCGGGCCGCGCTCGCGGATGGGGAGGTAGCGGTCATCGCCGGCAAGCTGACCGGCACGCATCTTTGCGCGCTCCGCCTTGGCCTTCTCCTTAGCAAGTGCCTTAGCCTCTGGGCTGCGGTCGCCTACAAGCGGGCGCACATTTGCTGCTTGCGCTTCCTTACGGCTAGGGGTTGCCTTACCCTTGCCTGCTGCCTTGGTTTCTGGCGACTTCTGCTCTGGGGCTTGCTCGGTCATAAAAAAATCCTTATGCGTTAGGGGCGGGCTCTCGCCCGCGAAATAAGATTACCCGTATGACAGCAAGCAACTCGCTAACAGAAGAGCAAGTCTCCAAAGCCGCCGAAATCGTTACATTAGCCTTCCCCAAGGCTGTGGGCACCCTCGGTGATCTGGTCCGGATTCCGGGCATCGCCTGGGAAGCCTTTGACCCGGCAAATCTGGAAGCCAGCGCAAATGCCGTTGCCGATTTACTGCGGGGAACTGGCGTCTTTGACTTCGTCGACATTCGACGCGCCAAGGTCGCTCCCGTGCACGGCGATCACCTAGGCGCACCTGCGGTTGTGGCTCGTCGCGCCGCCAAGAACGGCGCACTTCAGGTCTTGCTATACGCCCACCACGATGTCCAGCCGCCGGGCAACGAAGCCATTTGGCAGACTCCAGTGTTCCAGCCAACCATCCGCGATGGCCGTATGTACGGTCGCGGAGCCGCCGATGACAAGGCCGGAATCGTGGCTCACCTCACCGCCATCGAGGCGCTAAAGCAGTTGGCTGGCAATGACTTCGACCTCGGCATCACCTGCTTCTTCGAGGGAGAGGAAGAGGCCGGAAGCCCGTCCTTCCGCAATTTCCTTGAGGAAAATGCCACCGACCTAGCGGCAGATGTAATCGTCGTAGCCGACAGCGGCAACTTCAGCACGGAAATCCCGGGCATCACCACCACTCTCCGTGGCTTAGTAAGCCAGGAGTTTGAGGTGCGCACCCTTGACCACGCGGTCCACAGCGGCATGTTCGGGGGAGTGGTACCGGACGCCATGATGGCCATGATCAAGGTTTTGGCCAGTTTGCACGATGACAAGGGCAATGTTGCCGTTGCAGGACTCGTGCAGGGTGAAGCCGCCGAACTTCCAATCACCGATGAAATGATGCGCACCGATTCGGGCATCCTGGACGGCGTGGAATTCATCGGTGAAGGCAGTCTGCTGTCTCGCAACTGGACCAAGCCGGCTCTGACCGTGATCGGCATCGACAACCCATCGGTGGCTGTTTCCAGCAACACAATGCAGCCGAGCGTCAAGGCGAAGGTAAGCATGCGAATCGCGCCGGGGGAGAACCCGGACGATGCGCTTCAGGCACTGCGCCAGCACCTGGAAAACAACCTGCCGTGGGGCGCGAAGATCGAATTCGGTGCCATCGAAAGCGGAAAGCCGGTGAAGCTAACCGATCGCGGCTGGGCTAAGGAACTGATGGAGGATGCTCTGGCGCGCGCCTACGGTCACCAGTCAGTCGACCTGGGCATCGGTGGTTCCATTCCATTCATCGCTGATCTAACAGAGCTATTCCCTCAGGCGCAGATTTTGGTTACCGGTGTTGAAGACCCAGATTCCCGCGCACACAGCCCAAATGAGTCAGTTCACCTGGCATCGCTGAAGAACGCGATGGTCGCCGAAACCTTGTTGCTTTTGGGAAGCAATTCGCGCCAAAACTGATTTACAATTTCAGTGTCGGGGCTAATGTTCTCCGGGGCTAAACCCAAGGGCCAGATTCCGCCGACACACGACTTACAGGAGTGAAAAAATGACTGAAACCATCGAGAAGTCGCCGGCTCACGGCGTTCTGGTTACCCCTGCAGCGCAGGAGAAGCTCCGCAAGGCTGTTGAAGCCGAAGGCAATCCAAACCTGCGTCTGCGCATGGAAGTTAAAGCCGGCGGTTGCGCTGGTCTGCAGTACGACATGTGGCTTGACGAAAACAGCGATGAGAACGACCTCATCGTCAACTATGACGGCGTGGAGATCATTCTCGACCCTTCGTCGGCTCTTTACCTGACCGGTGCAACCATCGATTTCGAGGACACCATCATGCGTCAGGGATTCAGCATCGACAACCCGAACGCCACCGGCAGCTGCGCCTGCGGAAACTCGTTCAACTAGGTTTTGACACTCTATTGTTAGCCTCACCTGTTAGTTAGGTGGGGCTAACAACTTTTTAACTGAAAACGCGAATTTTTTGCCAGCCTTTCGCTGGTTTCGGGCCTTTAGACACCCCCGCTGGGAATAGGATAGGGGTGTAAGAATTCGTTTTCTGAAGGGTCGATTGTGCTTCCTAAGCGCCAACTGAAGTGGGCCGGCGTTGCCGCTGCCGCTTCAACTCTTTTGCTCACCGGTTGCTCACAGCAGGAACTAAACGGCTACATGCCAGTTCCCAGCGGTGAGCCTGTGACCAATCACACCTCTTCGATTGTTGGCCTGTGGGTCACTTCGTGGATTGTGCTGCTTGCCGTAGGCATTATCTCGTGGGGTCTGATGGCTTGGGCGCTGATCGTTTACCGCCGCCGCAAGGGTGAGACCGGCCTGCCGGCTCAGCTTCGCTATAACATGCCAATCGAGACCCTGTTCACCGTGGTGCCGTTCATCATCACCGTGGGCTTCTTTGCTTTCACCGCAAAGACCATGACTGCAATCGAGCAGCCGAACCACGCGGACCGCATCGTCCAGGTGATTGGTAAGCAGTGGTCGTGGGACTTCAACTACACCAACGAGAACACCTACGACTCGGGCGTTCAGTACCAGGACGGCGCAAACGCCAAGACTGAGGCAACCCTGCCAACCCTGTACCTGGAGAAGGACGTTCCGGTTGAGATCGACCTGACCTCCCGCGACGTCATTCACTCCTTCTGGGTTGTGGACTTCCTTTACAAGAAGGACATGTTCCCAGGCCGCGTAAACCGCATCTACTTCACCCCGACTCGCTCGGGTACCTACATGGGTAAGTGTGCCGAGCTCTGTGGCGAATTCCACAGCGCGATGCTCTTCAACCTCAAGGTTGTAGACAAGGCTGCATACGAGGCTCACATCGCAGCACTGAAGGCCGCCGGTAACGTCGGTCAGCTGGGCTATGACCTCAACCGTATGAGCACCTTGCCTGGCAAGAACGCAATCAACAACTAAGGAATCGAGAAATGGCAACCGCAACCGCAACTGCTAGCGCTTCTTCGGTCATCGCAAAGCGCAAGACTAAGGGCCGTATCCTCGTTGATTGGCTCACCACAACCGACCACAAGAAGATCGGTTACCTCTACCTAATCACTTCGTTCTCCTACTTCATTGTGGGCGGAATTATGGCGCTCATCATCCGAGCACAGTTGGCGCTGCCAGGTCTGTCCGTTGTGGCAACCCACGAGCAGTACAACCAGCTGTTCACGATGCACGGCACCATCATGCTTCTGATGTTTGCGACCCCGCTGTTCGCAGCCTTCGCGAACATTCTGATGCCAGTTCAAATTGGTGCTCCAGACGTTGCATTCCCACGTCTGAACGCCATCGCTTACTGGTTCTACTTCTTCGGTTCGTTCGCAGCTGTTTCCGGCTACTTCACTCCTCAGGGTGCTGCCGGCTTCGGTTGGTTTGCGTACCAGCCACTTGCTAACACCACTTACACCCCGGGCATCGGTGGAGACCTATGGGTCTTCGGTCTGGCGCTCAGCGGTTTCGGAACCATCATGGGTGGTGTGAACTTCATCACCACCATCCTCACCATGCGTGCGCCTGGTATGACCATGTTCCGTCTGCCAATCTTCACCTGGAACACCTTGGTTACCTCGATCCTGATAATCATGTGCTTCCCTCCACTGGCAGCAGCTCTCTTCGCCATGGGCGCTGACCGTCGGTTCGGTGCGCACCTGTTCGACCCAGCCAACGGTGGACCAATGCTATGGCAGCACCTTTTCTGGTTCTTCGGCCACCCAGAGGTTTACATCCTTGCGCTGCCGTTCTTCGGCATCATTTCGGAGATCTTGCCGGTATTCAGCCGCAAGCCGATCTTCGGTTATAAGACTCTGGTCTACGCAACCATCGCTATTGCAGCGCTGTCGATGACCGTGTGGGCACACCACATGTACGTGACCGGCGACGTACTGCTTCCATTCTTCGCATTGACCACCATGCTCATCGCGGTTCCTACCGGTGTGAAGGTGTTCAACTGGATCGGTACCCTTTGGCGCGGTTCCATCACCTTCGAAACCCCAATGCTGTTCTCGCTGGGCTTCCTTACCACCTTCATCTTCGGTGGTCTGACCGGTGTAATCCTGGCGTCTCCTGCTCTTGACTACAGTCTTTCAGACTCCTACTTCGTGGTTGCACACTTCCACTACGTCATTTTCGGAACAGTCGTGTTCGCCATGTTTGCGGGCATCTTCTTCTGGTACCCAAAGATGACCGGAAAGATGCTGAACGAGAAGCTCGGAAAGATTCAGTTCTGGCTGCTGTTCATCGGCTTCCACACCACCTTCCTTCTGCAGCACTGGCTGGGTGTAATGGGAATGCCACGTCGTTACTACTCCTACTTGGCTTCGGATGGCTTCGGAAACCTGAATATGATTTCCACCATCGGTTCGATGATCCTGGCGCTATCCATGATTCCGTTCTTCTGGAACGTCTACATCACAGCTAAGAAGGGCCAGAAGGTCACTGTGAACGACCCTTGGGGTTACGGACGCTCGCTGGAGTGGGCAACCGCGTCGCCATTCCCACGTCACAACTTCACCTCCATCCCACGTGTTCGCTCGGAGTCCCCAGCGTTCGACCTAAACCACCCGGAGTTCGCAGCTCCTGAGGCCAAGGCCGAGAGCAAGAAAGGCTAAAAACCGTGAAGACTAACGCAAAGTTATTCCTGCTCCTCACTGCCTTTTATCTGGTTGATGCCATTGCGTACGCGCTTTACGGGTACTATGCGAATGGCAAGGTTGAGATCATCGGTACCGCCGCTATTGGCATGCTGGTGTTCCTAGCGGGCTTCATTTACTTCTACATCAACAAGACCGCAAACCACACTGGCGTTCTCCCTGAGGACCGCCTTGATGCAAACATCGAAGACGGAGATGCCGAGATCGGTTTCTTCAGTCCAT
Organism: Actinomycetota bacterium; assembly: GCA_039800845.1. Taxonomy (GTDB): domain Bacteria; phylum Actinomycetota; class Actinomycetes; order Actinomycetales; family Microbacteriaceae; genus Rhodoluna. The sequence goes on along the minus strand of JBDLQA010000047.1, from coordinate 767 downwards.
GGTCCTGGTGGCCACTGGCTCTAGGCTTCTTCGCTTCTATCGTGTTTGCCTCGCTGGCAGTCGGCTGGTGGCTCACCTTCGTGAGCGTTCCACTGGCTCTGGTAGCCGTGATTGGCCTCGTATTCGAGTACAGCCGCGGACAGCACGCTCACTAGTCGCAACTAGTTTTGAAAGGCCCGTCTTCGGACGGGCCTTTTTCATTGCCCGAATTCGGAAACCCATTCCCAGCCTCCAAAATGTCTGAAGGCGCGGAGCAAAATGTCTGAGGGTGCGTCTAGGTTATTTTCATGAGCGAGCTAGCCAGATGCGCTGGCTCGGCATGCGGCGCCTCAATAGGTGGGTCGCCGGAGAGCAACCCGCGACTTTTTTGGGTGGGGGAGGAGCAAATGTTTACGCATGTTTGGCATGCAGTGGTGGCGACCTTGACCACGCCTGGTTTCATCCTGGGAGCCATTGATTTTGTGGTTTTGGGGGTATTCCTAAGCTTCGAGCAAGCCAAGGCTAAACGCCGCAAGGAAGCCTTGGAGGAGCGTCTGCAGGCTTGGGACTCGGATTCGTGGCTTGGGAGCGATCCATGGTCATCTGAGCGCGTCTCCCGCTATGACAATCCCGTTACAACCGCCGAGGTATACAGGCGCTACGAAGAGAAGCACGGCAAGCCGAGCTCAACTGGAACACCGAAGCCCATCACGTTGCCATGGGCATCGCGAATAATCGAGGTGATCAGAACGCGAAGCTTGCCCTTGGCATCGGCCACGATCAAACCA
>JBDLQA010000046.1:0-10718 GCA_039800845.1 Actinomycetota bacterium | reverse complement strand
GGACATTCCCGCAACCTACGGACCTAAGCAACTCAGCGCCAAACTCACTAGCGGCCTGGTGGCGGGTTCCCGCGTGGCACTTCGCGTGGCTGCGGTTACCAGCAACGGCAAGGTCTCCAAGACCGGCACCTATTCCAGTTGGGCAACAGCAACCCCAACGACCCTTCCGCAGGCGCCAACTTTCAACGGTCCGGGCGTAACAAGTCTTTACCCAACCACCAGCTGGCAACTGCTTGGCATCACCGAATCCGGTGGTTTGCCAGTGACCTACGTTGCGGTTGCCACAGCCAAGGATCAACCAAGTATCACGTGCAAGACTTCGGGCTCCAGCTGCACCTTCCAGGGATTGGTACCGGGGGCTAGTTATACCGTCACACTTCATGCCGAGAACGCCCACGGAAGCAGCGCGGAAGTTTCCGGGCTAAGCGTTGCCGACCCGCTCTACGGACTGCAGTGGCACCTGAACTCGAAGTATGGAATCCAAGCGGAACAGGCTTGGCAGCACACTCGCGGTTCCAGCAATGTGACCGTTGCCGTGATTGACTCGGGAATCACCGACCACCCGGATCTCAACCCGAACCTCTGGCACAACCTAGACGGCAGTGTCTACGGCTACGATTTCGTGAGCACGCCAAATGGTCCGGGCGACGGCGATGGTTGGGATGCTAACCCGAGTGACCCAACCGCCGACAATGAGTGGCACGGAACCCATGTCTCGGGCATTATCGCGGCGGCTTCCAACAACATCGGTGTCACCGGAGTTGCTCCAGGGGTCAAGCTGCTGGAAGTCCGAGCTCTGGGAACCAAAGGCGGCAGTTCGGCCGACCTCATCGCTGCTTTGAACTGGGCGGCTGGCAAGGACGTTCCGGGTGTGCCAAAGAACCAGCACCCGGCGCAGGTGATAAACCTGTCGCTTGGTAACAAGACCTATGCACAGTGCGACACCGGAACAGCTGCGGTCATGCAATCACTTCATGACGCAAACGTGATGGTCATCACCGCCGCCGGCAACGATAACAGCCAGGCCTTCTATTCCTACCCGGGTAACTGCTACCCAACTATCAATGTTGGCGCCACAGGGTTTACCGGGGACCGTGCCTATTACTCGAACTTTGGTCAGGGCGTGGACATATCCGCTCCCGGTGGAGACGATAAAACTCCTGGTGATGCACCTGCCGAGACAGGGGGGCAGATTTGGAGCACGCTCAACGACGGTACGTCAACTCCAGGTAAACCGATCTACGACGGCGCTGAGGGCACTAGCATGGCCGCGCCAATGGTTTCCGGCATTGCGGCCTTGTTGGTTTCCGTGAAGCCGACTATTACACCGGACCAGATCTGGACCGCGTTGAAATCCACCGCTACGCCTTGGCCGGTCGGTTCCTTCTGTGCCACTGCATCGCAGGATCTATCCTGCGGAATTGGCATCGCTAACGCGGGTGCTGCCGTGGAATACGTTCTCAAGAACTAGCGCTCCAAGGCAGTCCGGGGCAACTTGCCCCGCGAACACAGGTAACCCGAAAACACGCATAACCCGCAAACAAAAAATGGGCCCCCGGAGGGACCCATTCATTTGGTGCGGAAGGTGGGACTTGAACCCACACGCCTTGCGGCACAGGAACCTAAATCCAGCGCGTCTGCCATTTCGCCACTCCCGCATGCCCATCTATTCTAGCGAATCCTGTGGAAAACTTTTTCCTCTTCCGCAAACCATTTGCCACGCTCTTGTAAATACCTTCGTTTGAGAGCAAGTTAGGTGCGGGCGCATGGCAATCGTGGACGAAATCGCGCGTTCGGTTCGCGACCGCGTTTTGAGGTCAGAAGCCCCTGATTTAGCCGCAGTTGCACCCGCAATCGAGGCAACCTTCGATGATTTAGCGCTGCAGGGAACTTTCCACTCCGACGAATCCGTTTTGCGCACCGAGCTCGAGAGCAAGATTTTTGGCTTTGGGCAACTTCAACCATTCCTTACGGATCCGAGCGTTGAAGAGCTATGGATAAACCGGCCGAATCAGGTCTACATCGCCAGGGGCGGCGAGGTGGAGGTTCACGAGGTTCAACTCGATTCCGAGACCTTGCGCACTCTGGTGCTTCGAATGCTGCGCGATACCGGCCGCCGCGTTGACTCATCACTGCCATTTGCTGACGCTGTTCTGGCTGATGGCTCGCGCCTGCATGTTGTGATCCCCGATGTCACGGCCGCCGATTGGAGCGTGAACATTCGACGGTTCCCAGCCAACATCTTGAGAGTTAGCGACCTTGTGGCTTCGGATTCTCTCACTGATGATCAGGCGTCATTCCTGAGTGAAACTGTGATTGGCGGCAGCAACCTGCTAATTTCAGGCGCTACCCACACCGGTAAGACAACACTCCTCGGCGCGCTCATCTCGGAATTGCCGAACCAGACCCGTTTGGTTTCTTGCGAAGAGACTTTCGAGCTGCGGACCACGCTTACCGACTGGGTGCCGATGCAAGCGCGCCAGCCGAATCTGGAGGGGCGGGGTGAGATTCCGTTGAGGCGTCTGGTGAAGGAATCACTCCGAATGCGTCCGGATCGTCTTGTGATCGGTGAGGTTCGCGAAGCCGAGGCGCTGGACCTGCTGATCGCCATGAACTCCGGCGTTTCGGGCGCCTGCACCATTCACGCGAATTCCGCACAGGCTGCACTGACTAAACTCTGCACACTTCCGCTACTGGCTGGCCCAAACATCTCATCGCAGTTCGTTTTGAACACCGTTGCCAACGCAGTGAATTTGATTGTTCACTGCGAATACCTTGGCGGCGGCAGACGCCGGGTTTCTGAAATTGCGCGGGTTCTGCCAGACACCGATGGCAACCCCAGAGTTGAACGGGTGCAGTTCTAGTGATTCGTCAGATTTACGCTGGCGCGGGGTTAGGGCACATTCCCGCCTCCAAAATCACGCTCGCAATCGCCGTGGGTCTCGCAGCGCTGGCTTTGTCCCTTGCAAAGCTAACCGGCATCGCTGGCGTTGGGCTGGCCGGCCTGGTTTTAGGGGCGGCCGCAACTTTGGAGCTGTTGCGAATCTTGGCATCACAGCGGGAGCGAGCCCTGGTGCAGGGTTTGCCGGAACTGATCGAGGCCCTTGCCGCGGGAATTTCCAGTGGGCAGGAGTTGGGCGACGCCATGATTCAGCAGGCCACGCACGGCCCGAAGGCGCTGCGCAAATCATTTGGTGAAATGGCCCAACTGCTTCAGAAGGGCACGTCGCTGGAGCAAGCCTTGGGTTGGCTACAGGTAGAACTAAGCAACGTCTACGCGGATCAGCTCGTGCAACTCTTGCAGGTGAGTCTGCGCAGCGGTGGTGCTGGTCTGGTTGCAAACCTGGAGCATTTGAGTGAAATCATCCGCGTCCAAGGCTCGCTTGAAGAAGAGTTGGCCGCCAAACAGGGCTGGGTCACGGGCACCGCAAAGTTGGGGCTCGTTGCTCCCTGGTTGATTGTGATTTTCCTCAATGCTCGCACCGAGGCCCACGCCTTCTACGCATCGGCTGCCGGCTTCGCCCTGCTCTCCGTGGGTCTGATCATCTGCCTTTTGGCATACCTGCTGATTGTCGCGGCCGGCCGTCTGCCCAAAGCAAAGCGGGTGTTCATCGATGTCGCCTAGCCCACTCCGCAAGCGCGTTGCCGCGGTAAAGCCGGCCGCCACCAACCGATTTTCGCGGGTCAGCTTTCGCCTGGCTCCAAAGGGGTTCGACCCGTTGCTTTTGGAGCTTCCGCAGCACCTGGACTTGATGGCGGCCCGGTTGCAGAACGGTGAAAACATTTTCGCGGTGTTCAGTAAGCAGGCGCAGGCCAGTGGCAAGTTCGCAATTGCCCTTCGTCGGATGGCGGTTCGACTCCAGTTGGGGGAGTCCATCGAGGCGGCTCTAACGGCACTTGTGGACGAAAGCGATTCCCCGATGGTGGCCGAGCTTTCCAACAAAGTGGTGCTGGGTTTACAGCGCGGAACACCGATGGCCAATCAGGTTCAGCTTTTGGCATCCGCGGCGCGAGCCCAGCTGAAAGTCGCCCAGTTGCGAGCGGCAGGCCGGAACGAGTTGAAGATGCTCATCCCGTTGGTGTTTTTGATTCTGCCGGTGACAATCGCGTTCGCTGTTTTTCCGAGCCTGCAACTTCTGCGCCTCGGTGTCTAGAAAGGAAGAAGATGAAGAACTCACAAACATTCGCCGATGAGCGCGGCGACGTTCCAGGCTGGGTTTTGATCACATTGATGACCGCGGCGCTGGTAGTTGTGCTGTGGGGTTTGGCCGCTCCTGCGCTCAGCCAAGTTTTCGACCAAGCCATGAACAAAGTTGTCAGTTTCTGAGCGCGGATCGGCTCCGGTGGAGTTCCTAGCTTTCGGGCTGCCGGGCTTCTTGCTGGCGATGGCTGGCTTTCAGATCATTTGGAGCGGCTATCTGGCAAATATCGCTCTCGATGCTGCCAGCGAGGGAGCCACCATAGCGGCAACCGCTGATGGAACCCTGACCGACGGCGTGGCACGTGCAACAGCAGCGTTGAAGGCCATGGTCGGTATTGCAAGCGCCACGGTCTCATCTTCGACAGGAGTCTCTGCGGCGCGCGGCACATCGCTGATCTCGGTCAGCCTAACGAGTCCGGTGCTTGCGTTTGGGCTCATTCCCATAAGTGAGACGGCGGAAGCAGTGGATGAAACCAAGTTTTAGCCAGCAGACAGGCAGCGTAGCCATCGAGGTGATTGCCTTCGGGATCTTGGCGCCGGCTCTCATCGTTGTCGGGGCGCTTCAAATCCTGGCCGACCAACGCTCTCATCTTGTGGCCCAGCAGGCTGCACGAGAGCTGGTTCGCATGTCGGTTCTGAACGAACTTGATTCCGAAAATCAGGCCGACATTCAGTCCAACATCGCCGGTGAGATTGGCCTTGGCATCGCTGATGTGCGGCTTGATGTCGCTGAGTCGACGCGGTCGGGCCGGCAACTGATCACTGCGACCGCAACAGTGAATGGTGCCACCGAGGTGGCCAGGATGTTTGGCGAAAAATGAGAGATGACCGCGGATCCGCGCTGCCACTGTTTTTGTTTGGGGTAGCTTTCTTGCTCGCCGTTAGCACGCTTGCCGTAACCGCCAGCGGCTATTTATTGCAGCAACGCAGGCTCAATGGGATAACCGATTCGATGGCGCTTTATTTGCTGGCTGAAACGGGTTCAAAGAAGACTCCACCAGCCGACGCTGTTGCGGCTCAGCTTCAAGTCCTTTACCCAAACCAGGGCATCTCCATCGATCAGGTGAAAATGCCGGATGCGGATTCGTCTTGGGTAAGGCTTTGCCAGCCAAATCGCATGGTTATCAGCGTGCTGTTTTCCGGCGCGACGATTTGTGTGGCAAGTGCTGCCCAGCGAAGCAGCTAATTTTTGGCTGCGCGTAGCAGTTGATTTATTTGGCTGCGCCCGGGCGCCATAAAAGGCGCGCTTGTTACTTGATGCCGTGCTTCGGCAGGTAATGCCAGCCCAGCCATGCGCCAACAAGGCTCACTGCACTAAAGCTCAAAACCGCGCCCGGCAGGCTTATGGCCACTGTCAGCAAACTCAGCAGCATCGGACTGGCGGCGGAACCGGCATCCACCAGCAACCGGAACGCTCCCAGGAACTCGTTTCGGGCATCGGTGGGGGCAAGATCCGCGCCTAAGGTCAGCACGATGCCCGAGCCAAGAGCGTTCGCCAGGCTCATCGCGATGGCAACCGCTAGGAAGCTAATCTCACTGTGCGCGAAAGTCAAAAAGATGAACGTGACGGCCATGCCTACAAGGGTCGGGATGAGCGCCCAACGACGACCCCATTTATCCATGATTTGGCCGCTGCTATAGAACAGCAGCAGGTCCATGAACCCAGCGATTCCGATGAAGAGAGAGACGGTTCCCGGATGCATTCCGATGTAGATACCCCAAAGCGGCAGACCCACTTGGCGAACCGTGCGGGCAATGGCCAGGATGGCGGCCGAAAGGCCGATGGTGCTGAGCTTGCCGCGCTCGCGCTTGGCGATCGCCCAGGTGCTGTGAGTTTGCTTGTGGGCGTCGTGGGTTGGGGCATCCTTGGGGGTGCCCAGCAGTACAACACCGGCGGCAAGGCACAGTAGCGCGGCGGCTAGATAAACCCAGGTAATGCCAAACAGGAAGACGATGGCCGCACCTATCATCGGCCCGAGGAAACCACCGGCGCGGAACATGCCACCGAGCAAAGACAGTGAGCGAGCGCGCTGGTGCACGGGTACTTGCTCCGCCATGTAGGCGTGACGAGCCAGGCCGAAAGCCGATAGCATGGCGCCGGCAACAATCACCGCAGCGGAGAGCACCCAGAGGTTTGGTGCGATCAAACCCACCAGGAGTGCCAGTGCGGCCACTCCCGAGGAAATCAACATCGCGTTGCGTTCGCCCATTCGCTGTACGAACTTCGAGGCTGGCACATCGAATAGAACCGTGCCAAGCATGGTCAAGCCAGCAACGAAGCCTGCGACCGGAAGCGAAGCACCCAGGTGCTGAGCGGCGGCGGGAAGGATCGGCACAACGGCGCCTTCACCCGCCGAAAAAAGAACCGACGGAATGAAAACGGGCACTATTAGGTGGCGTTTCTTGAACTCGGCGTTGGTCACGATTCAAGCCTAAGGCAAGCCTGTGAGCGTTGCCGGCGCGGGGGATGGACCGTTGGTTTAAACTAGAACAAATGACTGAGCTAGACATCTCCGCGGAAACCCGCGCGCTTCGCAAAACCATGGAGAGCGTGGCCAGTGTGGTGAACCTGCCTAAGTTGCGCACCGAGATTGCGGATCTGGAGCAGCAGGCGAGCGTTCCAAACCTCTGGGATGACACGGAAAAGGCTCAGAAAGTAACCAGTGCACTCAGTCACAAACAGGCTCAGTTGAAGCGCATTGTGGACGCCCAGACGCGCATCGAAGACCTTGACATTCTGGTAGAAATGGCAAACGCCGAGCAAGACTCCGGCGCACAGGCAGATGTGAAGAAGGAACTTGCCGAGGTTGAGCGCGTGGTGTCCGATCTTGAGGTTCAGACGCTGCTGAACGGCGAATACGACCCTCGTTCGGCTGTGATCACGATCCGCGCCGGAGCCGGTGGCGATGACGCCACTGATTTCGCAGAAATGCTCATGCGCATGTACCTTCGCTACGCGGAAAAGCACGGCTACAAGAGCAACGTCATGGACATTTCCTACGCCGAAGGTGCCGGCATCAAGAGCGCAACCTTCGAAGTTGATGCACCGTTTGCTTTCGGAAACCTATCGGTGGAAGCCGGCACACACCGTTTGGTGCGCATGAGTCCTTTCAACTCTGCGGGCAAGCGTCAAACCTCCTTTGCCGCCGTTGAAGTGGTTCCGGTCATCGAGCAAACCGATGCCATCGACATCCCGGACAACGACATTCGCGTCGACGTTTTCCGCTCTTCAGGCCCGGGCGGTCAGTCGGTCAACACCACCGACTCCGCGGTCCGCATCACCCACCTTCCAACCGGCATAGTTGTTTCCTGTCAGAACGAAAAGAGCCAGCCTCAGAACAAGGCTTCGGCTATGCGAGTTCTGCAGAGTCGTTTGCTTGAAATCCGCCGTCGCGAAGAAGAAGCTCAGAAGAAGCAGCTGGCCGGCGACGCCACGGCATCGTGGGGCGACCAAATGCGCTCCTACGTGCTGGCTCCCTACCAAATGGTCAAGGATCTGCGCACTGAGTTTGAAGTCAACAACCCGGATGCCGTCTTCGATGGCGACCTCGATGGCTTCATCACTGCTGGAATTCGCTGGCGCAAATCATCCGACGCCGCCTAAATCTACGCGACTTCATCGGTGTGCCACCGAGCCATTGTCTGGCCTGAAAGTTAGGCTGAAACAACCATGATTCGCATCGATAACGTCACCAAGCAGTACCGCGGCGCAAACCGTCCGGCGCTGGATGGCGTCACCCTCGAAATTGAAAAGGGAGACTTCGTCTTCCTCGTGGGCGCAAGTGGCTCCGGTAAGTCATCGCTAATGCGCCTGATTCTGCGCGAGGACATCCCGAGCAAGGGCTCCGTGTTTGTTCTTGGGGAGAACCTGCGCCGCATCCCGGGTCGTCGCGTTCCCTACTTCCGCCGCAAGATGGGCATGGTGTTCCAGGACTTCCGTCTGCTTCCTAACAAGACCGTCGCACAGAACGTGGCTTTCAGTCTTGAGGTCATCGGTAAGAGCCGCGCATTCATCGATGCCGCCGTGCCGGATGTGCTTGAAATGGTTGGCCTCGGTCACAAGGCTGGCAACCTTCCTAGCGAACTTTCCGGTGGTGAGCAGCAGCGAGTTGCTTTGGCTCGTGCAATCGTAAACAAGCCCGCCATTCTGCTTGCCGACGAACCAACCGGAAACCTCGACCCCGCCACCAGCGAGGAAATCATGCGACTCATTGAGCGCATCAACGCTGCCGGCACAACAGTTGTTATGGCCACTCACGATCGCGGAATCGTGGACCGCCTTCAAAAGCGCGTGGTTGTTCTGAGTCAAGGCAAGATAATCTCCGATGAACGCGAGAGCGGTTATGTATCGGTGGATAAGCCAGTAGAGGAGCAGAACTAATGCGCCTGGGCTTTATTTTTAGCGAGGTCGGTCAGGGCCTTCGCCGCAACGTTTCGATGGTCATTTCCATCGTGCTGGTGACCCTGGTTTCGCTCACCTTCGTGGGCACCGCTCTGCTGCTGCAGTTCCAGATCGGTCAGATGAAGAACTACTGGTACGAGCGCGCGCAGGTTGCCGTATACCTTTGCACCGATACCAGTCCGAGTGCTGCTTGCCCTCAGGGCGAAGCTGGTGCGGACGTAAAGACTTCAGTTGAGCAGAAGTTAAACAGTGAGCTCTTGAAGCCTTATGTGGCTCGCTACTACTTCGAAGACCACCAGAAGGCATACGAGAACTTCGAATCCGAGTTCAAAGGCCAGTCCATCGCCAAGTACGTTACTCCGGCTCAGTTGAACCAGACCTTCTGGGTCAAGCTGAAAGACCCAAACCAGAGCGCCATCATCACCCAGAGTTTCAACGGGGTTGCCGGCGTTGAAGAGGTCAGAGACCAGCGTTCATACCTGGATCAGATCTTCAGCATCTTGAATGCGGCATCGCTGGCCGCCATCGGTGTGGCTGTTTTGATGTTGCTTTCCGCAACACTTTTGATTTCCACAACCATCCGCCTCAGCGCTCTTTCGCGAAGGCGCGAACTTGGAATCATGCGACTCGTGGGTGCATCGAACTTCACCATCCAGTTGCCGTTCATCCTTGAAGGTGTTGTAGCGGCAACCATCGGAAGTGTTCTGGCCAGCGGCGCGGTTATTGCCGTGGTTCAGTTCTTCGTTCAGGGATACCTGGCTCAGGCGCTGCCATTCACTAGCTTTGTGGGCTTGGACAAGGCTCTGCTGATCACCCCCATCCTGGTTGGCATCGGCGTTGTGCTGGCGACCGTTGCATCCGGGGCTGCGATTCGTCGCTACCTGAAGATCTAGGCATTTGATAAACTGACACGCTAGCCCGCTTTGGGCTTTCAATCAGGAGTGAATCGTGCCAAGAGAACGTGGTCAGAAGGTTGTGGCCACCAACCGTAAAGCGCGCCACGACTATCACATCGAAGACGTCTACGAAGCCGGCATGGTTTTGACGGGCACCGAGGTGAAGGCGTTGCGCGCTGGTCGTGCATCCCTGGTGGATGGATACGCCACGGTTGAATTCGGTGAGGCCTGGCTGGAAAATGTGCACATTCCGGAGTACTCAAACGGTACTTGGAACAACCACCTCACTCGCCGTCGTCGCAAGCTGCTGCTTAACCGCAACGAAATAAACAAACTCGCTCGCGAACTCAAGGAGAGCGGCTACACGCTGATTCCGCTAAGCCTTTACTTCAAGGATGGTCGCGCCAAGGTGGAGATCGCTCTTGCGAAGGGTAAGCGCGAGTATGACAAGCGTCAGACCCTGAAGGAACAGCAGGATACCCGCGAGGCCGCCCGTGCTATGTCCACCAAGGGCAAGGACTGGTAGCACCTTTCTATCTTTCGTTCAGAGGGAACTCACAGGATAAATGTCTGTGCAATGACGTATCCTTGACCTTGCTCGAGAAATAGAGTTTGGTAACTAAATATGGGGATGATCGGTTTCGACAGTGTCTACTGATGCTTGGAGAAGCGTGCCGAGAATGTAGCGTCAACTCGTAAATGTCCGCTGCAAAAAATAAGTGCTGATGCAAATCGCGCTGACTTTGCCCTCGCTGCCTAAGCGCTAGCGAGCCCGAAGTCCGTCAGACCTCCTTTGATTTCGTGGGGTGTTCTGGCGTCATTTAGAAATCTTGCTGAACAGTTATGTCTTAGGGCTGTTTGGGACTTGAACTCAGGCTGGGCTCGTCGGTTAGGTTGCTTCACGCTATGACCGGGGCCGAGTAGAACAATAGTGAAACTACGCACGTAGAAGTACAGGTTTCTAGGCTTTGGACGGGGGTTCAATTCCCCCCATCTCCACATTTGAGGTAGAGCTCGCCGAAGCTCGACCCGCGAAGGCCCGCCAGTAATGGCGGGCCTTTTGTTTAAGCTCGGGAATGTTGTTTAGGCTCGGGACTGGTTTGTGTGCGTTGGCGCTTGTAAAAAGCCAGGAGGCTATTTATGGGAACTATGGGCACGCTGCCTTTTGAAGGCGAATTGACAATCATTGCTGTTGTGGTTGTTGTTTTGCTGATGTGGC
>JBDLQA010000045.1:0-4191 GCA_039800845.1 Actinomycetota bacterium | reverse complement strand
ATTTTCGGCGTGCTGGGAATCGTCGTGATTCTGGTTGTGGGAATCTGGCTGATGAGTCGCGTGCATCCAAACCCGAGGGTCACTGAATAACGCTCTAGCCGAGCGATTCTTAAGCGCACGTCTTGATGATTCGCGCTCTACGTTTAGTAGAATAAAGGTATGGCCACACGTAACCGCAATCAGGGAGAACTCGAAACCGCAGTTCTCGGAGTTCTCTGGGATGCCCCTGAGGGATCAGCATTGTCAAGCCAAGAGATCCTGGAACGCGTTGCATCTGACGGTTCACTTGCTCTAACAACCGTCTTAACCGTCCTCAGCCGACTCTCGGACAAGGGACTGGTGGAACGCCACCAGTCAGGTGGGCGCTCACTTCGCTTCAAGGCCTCCACCACACGCGCTCAGCATGACGCGCAGTTGTTGTTGAAGGTTTTTGAAGGCAGCCAGAACCCACTTCTTGCCTTCAGCCACTTTGCTCAGTCGCTCAACGCTGAACAGTTGGCCCAGTTGCGCCAAAGCCTTAGCCAGAAGTAGCCATGCTCGGCTATGCGGCGCTGCTGGCTGTAAGCCTCCTTTGGTTTCTTGCATCGGGGTTATTCGGCCCGAATCTGTTGAAGCTTCTGCCCAGGCGACTCCACCCCCGAAGCCACGTTCTGTTTTGGCTCGGCGGGCTCTACTCCCTTATCTTCAGCGGCCTAACCGCTTTGTTAGCGGCGGGAGTAATCATCGTCGTCAGTTGGGCGGACCTAGACCGCGCTGATCGCGGTGTAAGCGACCTCTGGTACATCGTCTTGGTGAGCATCCTGCCTTATGTTGCCCTTGCAGGCGTAGGTTCAGCCATTGCACTGGTACTAACTCGTTTAGAGCCTGCGCGTGCGGCGGCTAAGGAGACCACCGAACTTCTTTTATTGGCTAGCACGCCCGCAGGTGATTTTCACGGACTACCCGTTTCAGTGCTTGACGCGCCTTACCTGGCAGCGGCATTGGTGGACATTCACCGACGCCCGACCATCCTGATTACCAGCTTCGCTAAAGCCCAGCTTTTGCCCGATCAGCTTGAAGCGGTGTACTGGCACGAACTGGGTCATGCGGTTGGTGAGCACAACGGCCTAAACCGCATCGCACGCGTTGCATCGGCTCTGGCGCCGCGCCTGCCGCTCACAAGGGCACTGCCCGCCGCGGTGGCACAGCTCTGCGAAGCCTGGGCAGACCAATATGCCCTCACAAAAGTAAACCCCGACAGTTTGATGTCTGCCAGGGCTCTCTTTGAGTTTTAGTTAGTTCTTTTTCTTCGGCTTAGGTGCCGGCTTTGCCTTAGGCGTCGGTTTCGCCTGGTAGTAGAAAGGGAACTGTGAACCTACTGGGTGACCGTCATTCGAGATCACGTGATAGCTGATTAGGTACTTGCCAAACTTTGTAAGTTTGCGCAGCGCGATTGAAAGTGTCGCGCCTTTCAGAACCGTGTCGCCTGTATCTACTCGGGCGTTCGAAGGATCCGTCACGACAATTTGGTTGCCGCCGGCCAAATCAATGAGGTCATCATCGAAGGTTAGGGTCACAGAAGTAGGCGCCACATAAAGGGTGCTTCCCACTGCGGGACTGGACACCAGTAGCTGGGCGTGCGCAAATGCAGGAGCGCTGACCCCCACAACGAGTGTGGAGGCCAGCGCGAATGCAGCGAAACTAATTGTTTTGCGTGCTGAACTCATAGGTTCAAACTACTACGGCTTGAGAACTACGACGCTTGGAGCGGTGTTGTGCTCGGTATCGTCGGCCACAGTGTCTGCACCCGAACCATCGGTGACGGTCCAGCTGTTGTAGATGAAGTGGGTGGTGTTTGGTGCGTTGAAGGTTTCAGTCTTAGAAACGGTCTTGCCCTTAACCTTGGTCTTCACTGTCTTGGTAGTTACTGCACCTGGGATGGTTACGATACAGGTCTGCTGCGATGGGAAGAAGACAGTCTGACCACCCGCGGTCGCAGCCCACTTGATGGAAACTCCGAAGTCAGCGTACTGGTTGGCCGCAATCGAGGAATCGGTGGTAGAAGGACCGTCTGGGATGTCGAAGTCAGAGGAGATTGCAGTCCAGGTGACGGTGTAGTTGCCCGCGGCGTCCTTGGAGAGGCTGGTCTTCCAACCTGGAACGTACTGTGCCTTTGGAACGGTGGTGCCGGTTCCCTGTGCGATAACCGGAATGGTCACGCTGAATGCGTGGGTGCCCCACTTGGTGCCCTGCAGGCTCTTGCCGGTGTTTGGGTCAACGATGTTCGCCTCGGCCTCGGTGCAGCCGTGGCCTACGCGGAAGTTAAGGGTGCCAGACTGACCAGCGGTCAGAGCCTGGGTGCTGCTGCCGGTGGTCTCAACACCTGGGCGGATGCTGATGTGTGCCGAAGCGGAAGTTGCGGTGGCCAGAGCTAGGCCAGCGGCTGCTGCAATAGCAACAACCGATTGAATCTTTGAACGCATTGCGAGAATCACTTTCTACGGTTTGTAGAACAAGTTTATTTCGACAAAATGTAGAGCGCAAATTGGCGGGTAGGAATTTCCTTGCTAGCACTCGAATTTCTGTGCCAGCGGGCAAATTTCTTTGCGGTGACCTAGCCTTAGGCCAGCGGCTCGTTGCCTACATCGCTGATGTGGAAGTTCAGGTGCGAACGCGATGCAGTTGGGCCGCGCTGGCCCTGGTAACGGTTGAGGTACTTGGCGCTACCGTAAGGGGTTTCGGCTGGCGAAGACAGTTGGAAGAAGCACAGCTGTCCAACCTTCATGCCCGGCCACAGCTTGATCGGCAGGTTGGAAACGTTTGCCAGTTCTAGTGTTACGTGACCCTTGAAGCCAGGGTCAACAAAGCCGGCGGTGCTGTGGGTCAGCAGGCCAAGGCGGCCCAGCGATGACTTACCCTCGAGGCGAGCAGCGATGTTGTCCGGCAGGGTCACAAATTCGAAGGTGCTACCCAGCACAAACTCACCCGGGTGCAGAATGAAAGCTTCGTCGCTCTTGACCTCAACCATGTGAGTCAGATCGGCCTGGTCCTCGCGTGGGTCAATGAACGCGTACTTGTGGTTGTGGAACAGGCGGAAGAAACGGTCCAAACGAACGTCGATGCTGGATGGCTGAATGAGTTCCAGGTTGAGTGGATTCAGGCCAATGTTGCCGGCTTCGATTTGTGCGCGAATATCGCGATCTGACATGAGCATAAGTCAAGGATATACCCAACCGACTAGTGCTCTAAGCCCGCCTTGCGATAGATGACCTTGAGCCACTTGGGGGCCCACCAGTTGAACTCGCCAAAGAGCCTCATGAGCGCAGGCACCAACAGCGCCCGAACCACAGTGGCGTCCAGGAGAATGGCAAACGCCACTCCAAGACCCAGCAACTTCATGATGGTTACGCCACTGGTGATGAAGGCGAAGAACGAGACCGCCAGAACGAGGGCCGCGGTTGTGATGATTCGACCCGAGTGCTGCAGGCCGTAGCTTACTGAGTCGATCGTGGAACGACCCTTGTCGTGCTGCTCCTTGATTCGGCTCAGCAGGAACAGCTCGTAGTCCATGCTCAAACCGAAGGCCATGATGGCCACCAAAACCATGGTGGATGAGTCGAGTGTGCCTGTGGTTTGGAAGTCTCCCACCAGCCACTTGAGGTTTCCATCCTGGAAGACCCAGGTCAGGAAGCCCATAGTCGCCGCCAGCGACAGCAGATTCAGCAGGACGGCCTTGATCGGTAACAACACAGAACCGGTGAAGAAGAACAGCAACACCAGGGTTGCCAGAGCTAGCCAAATCAAGGCCTTGGGCAGGTTATTCGAGATGCCCAGCAGGGAATCGGTGTAGCTGGCCGCGGCACCACCCACGCGCACGTATTTGATGTCCGTCTTGAGGTCGCGAACTTTCAGCACCAGCGAATACGCATCATTTGAGCGCGAATCCAGGTCGATAATCGCTTGAACTCGTGTTAGGCCGTCCTGGGTGTAACCAGCGAATGCAGGCGCATATCCGGTGTCCAGCAGGCCATTCTGGGTAATGCCCATAGGGCTCTGTACCCGCACAACGTGCTTCAGCTGGCTGAGCTCGTTGGTGTAACTGAGCAGCTCATTGGCGGAAGGATGCCCCAGGATTACCTCGATCGGCGTTCCCTCACGTCCGGTGAAACGGGTTCGAACCTGATTGTTGGCCTGAACCACCTGGGCGGCCTT
>JBDLQA010000044.1:0-13267 GCA_039800845.1 Actinomycetota bacterium | reverse complement strand
CACCCGTTCGCCACTAATCCACCGGAGCAAGCTCCAGCTTCATCGTTCGACTTGCATGTGTTAAGCACGCCGCCAGCGTTCGTCCTGAGCCAGAATCAAACTCTCCGTAAAAAATGTTTTCGATCCGAAGACCGAAGTTTTTTCGAAAGCCTCGGAATTTTGAGGCATTCAAGTTTGATTTGACTATTCAGATTGCGCTTGGCAATCTGTCTAATCCAAATTGACAAGGTTCTAAACCAAATGGTCTAGAGCCAAGTTGTTTGGCATCGACATTTGTGCACACTGTTGAGTTCTCAAGGATCGGATGCTTCTGAGGCTTTGCATTTCTGCGGGGCTTCAGAGCAACTTCTCTAACTTACCTGTTTTTCCAAAACTTGTCAAACTGACACGCCTGGATCTTTTTTCAGGAAGTTCAATCATAATCACAGCAATAACAAACCTGCAATAGGTTTATCCAGCTGGATTTTGATTGGTTGCGACTTGAGCCGGGCCACCTTCAGGATTCAGAACCTTCTTGGTATTTGGCGCCTTGCTATGGGCAACAAAGAAAACATTACGGGAAGGTAACGGTGAAGTCAAATCGCGGTATCGATCGGCCTTAAACCCGCATAACGACGCGGTTTTTACCGCCCCCATGGCCGCGAATTCGCGCAAATTCCCAGAATTTCTCTTAAAAATTTTTTGAGATTTTTTCCGGACGGCCGAAATTCCGCGTCAGATCAAGGGTTGAGGGGCGGCACGGCATGGCGAAAGCCCGGAACCAGGTGGGGTTCCGGGCTTTCAAAGTGCCAGGTGGCTGAGCTGGGTGCACGCCAGAACAGGCGCAGGGCTACTAGTTGCCCGCAAACACTCCGGCCAGAGTCTTCTTGCCGCGACGAAGAACCGCGAACTTGCCGTGGATGAGATCCTCGAGTGTGGCAGCCTCATCGGTGACCTTTACGTTGTTCACGTAAACGCCACCTTCCTTGATTGCGCGACGGCCGGCGGAGATGCTGTCGGTCAGGCCGGTGTCCTGAAGAACCTGGACGATAGAAGCGCCCTTGGCTGCATTGGTGTTAGGCAACTCCCCCAGCGCCGAAGCTAATGTGGCTTCATCCAAAAGCGAGAGGTCGCCGTTACCGAACAACGCGGCCGATGCAGCTATTGCCCCGTTGGCAGCATCGCTACCGTGAACCAGAGTCGTGACCTCCAGGGCGAGGGCCTTCTGTGCCGCACGCTTGAACGGCTCGGCCGCAACCTGAGCCTCAAGGTCTTCAATGGTTGCGCGATCCAGGAAGGTGAATACCTTCAGGCGGTCGATAACATCGGCATCATCGACGTTGAGCCAGAACTGGTAGAAGGCGTAAGGGCTAGTCAGCTCGGCATCCAGCCAGATTGCGTTGCCCTCCGACTTACCAAACTTCTTGCCGTCACTGTTGGTGATGATCGGGGTAGTTAGAGCGTGAGCGCTCTTACCCTCAACTCGGTGAATCAAATCGGTGCCACTGGTTAGGTTTCCCCACTGGTCGCTACCGCCGGTCTGCAGAATGCAGTCGTAACGTCGGAACAACTCCAGGAAGTCCATACCCTGCAGGATCTGGTAGCTGAACTCCGTGTAGGAAATACCCGACTCGGAATTCAAACGCGCGGAAACCGCATCCTTGCTTAGCATCTTGCCAACACGGTAGTGCTTGCCAATGTCACGCAGGAAGTCGATGGCGGACATCGGTGCGGTCCAGTCCAGGTTGTTGACCAACCGAACCGCGTTCTCACCCTCAGCCGAGAGGAAGCGCTGCATCTGAGCCGCGAGCTTGTTTACCCACTCGGCAACGGTTTCCTTGGTGTTCATGGTGCGCTCGGCAGTCGGGCGAGGATCGCCAACCAGACCGGTGGCACCGCCGACGATAGCCAGTGGCTTGTGGCCCGCCAGCTGGAGGCGACGCATCAAAAGCAGCTGCACCAGGTTGCCCAAGTGCAAGCTAGGAGCAGTCGGGTCGAATCCGCAGTAATAGGTGATGGACTTCTCGGTGAGAAGTTCACGAAGCTCAGTTTCATCGGTGGACTGGTTAATCAGCCCACGCCACTGGAGTTCCTCCCAGGCATCGCCGAAAGACGAGTCATTGCTCTGGGCTGCCAGAACCTGTGGGTTTGCCATCGGTGGCCTTTCTTGAAAGTTTGAAACTAAGCCTGGCGCTGCGACACAAGCTTGCGCAGTGCGGTCAGCTGCTCTAGAACACGAGGAAGCGCAGTGCCACCGGCACCGGCGCGGGCGCGGATGGAACCCTGAACGGTCAGGACGTCGCGAACCTCAGGAGTGAGGTGCGGAGAAATAGCCGCCATCTCGCCATCCGGAACCTGGTGAAGTTCCAGCCCGTGCTGCTCACAGTAAGAAACCAACGAGCCGGTGATTTCGTGGGCATCGCGGAATGCAACCTTCTGCTTTACCAGCCACTCTGCTACGTCGGTGGCCAGCGAGAAGCCAGCCGGAGCCAACTCCTCCATGCGGTCGGTGTGGAAAGTCATGGTCTGAACCATGCCGGTGAAGGCAGGGATGAGGACGAACAGGGTGTCGATCATGTCGAAGATCGGTTCCTTGTCCTCCTGGAGGTCGCGGTTGTATGCCAGCGGCAGGCCCTTCAGCGTGGCCAGCAAACCGGTGAGGTCACCGATCATTCGACCCGACTTTCCGCGAGCGAGCTCAGCGACATCCGGGTTCTTCTTCTGCGGCATGATCGACGAACCGGTGCTGTAGGCGTCCGCCAACTTGATGTAACCAAACTCGGCGGTTGCCCAAGCGATGATCTCCTCGGAGAAACGCGACAGGTTAATGCCGATCATGGTTGCAATGAAGCCGAACTCTGCCACGACATCCCGGCTGGCGGTTGCGTCAATCGAGTTAGGGGTTGGACCTGCAAGCCCAAGCTCACGAGCAACCAGGTTTGGGTCGAGGCCCAGAGTGTTGCCAGCCAATGCTCCAGCGCCGTAAGGGGAAAGCATTGCGCGCTTGCGCCAGTCGTCCAAACGCTCGAGGTCGCGTTGCAACGGCCAGGCGTGAGCCAGCAGCGAGTGCGAAAGCAGAACAGGCTGAGCGTGCTGGAAGTGGGTGCGGCCGGGCATAGCCACGCCCAGGTGCTCTTCCGCGCGATCGGTGATGACCGAAATCAGACCGGCCACCAACTGCTCAAGGTGGTTTGCCTCATCCAAAAGATAAGTGCGAATTAGAGTAGCGATTTGGTCATTGCGGCTACGGCCGGCGCGAACCTTTCCACCAAGCTCCTTGCCGGTGATCTCGATCAGGCCACGCTCCAAAGCGGAGTGGACGTCCTCATCTGATTCCTTGGCAGTGAAAGAGCCCTGCTCAATACGAGTCCAGAGCTCAGTTAGGTCGCGGTCCAGCTTCTCCAGCTCGCCAACGGTTAGGTAGCCAGCCTGCTGCAACGCACGGATGTGCGCCTTAGTCCCCGCGATGTCGTACTTTGCCAGGCGCCAGTCGAAGTGGACCGAGCGGCTAAGTGCTGCGACGGAATCGGCTGGGCCACCGGCAAAACGGCCACCCCAAAGAGCGCCGGCTTGCGAAGCGTGTTGCGACATTATTTTCCTGACCTGTAAATCTTCAGCCGCACGTTGGTGCGGACCCGTATCCATATTAGTTTTGACCCTTTGGAGGCCGAGGAGCATTCCCTCTGACTAGCCGACGCTCACCTTGGAGATTCGCCCCTTGGTGAACTCGAGGTCGATTCGGTTGGCCCAATAGTCTTTGGTGACAGGGCGCTGCACGCCATCGACTGCCACGGTGCGAATGTAATACCCGTGGGCCGCAGCACAGCGACGAGCAACGGACGGCAACTTGCCGACCATCGTCTTGGCATAGCGCAGAGTTGCAGCAGCAACTTTGTCGAGGTCGGTGCCATCGGCCACGTGGGAGTTTGCCGATGCCAATGCGGTGGATTCAGTTGCAGCCAAGGCCGGCGCGATTGAACTCACTGACGCCAACATCAAAGCCCCAGCCAGGGCAACTGCCACAGTCTTAGTTGCGCGCATCTGCTTACGCCTGTTCCGCCAACCAAACCATTAGCGCCTTCTGGGCGTGCAAGCGGTTCTCCGCTTCATCCCAAATTACGCTCTGGCTGCCGTCGATTACATCGGCCGAAACCTCGTAGCCACGGTAGGCCGGCAGACAGTGCAGGAAGATGGCGTCGCTCTTGGCGTTCGCCATCAACGCGGAATCCACGGTGTAGCCACCGAAGTCCTTGACGCGCTGCTCCTTCTCGTCTTCCTGCCCCATGGAGATCCAGGTATCAGTAGCAACAGCATCTGCATTCGCGACCGCTTCAGCGGCATCGGTGGTTACCAAAACTGAACCGCCGTGCTGCGCTGCAATCTCCTGCGCGCGGGCCACGATGGCGGCGTTAGGAAGGTATCCGCTCGGGCCGGCAACCGCCACGTGCATTCCCGCCAAAGCCATGCCAATCAGGTAGGAGTTCGCCATGTTGTTGCTGGCATCGCCGATGTAGGCAAACTTCTTGCCCTTGAGGTCGCCCTTGTGCTCCTGAATGGTCAGGAGGTCGGCGAGGATCTGGCAAGGGTGGTAGTCATCGCTGAGCGAATTGATGACAGGCACATTCGAGTGCGCGGCCATCTCTTCAAGACCTGAATGAGCATATGTACGCCACACGATTGCAGCCACCTGACGATCAAGCACACGAGCGGTGTCGGCGATGGATTCCTTCTTGCCCATCTGACTGGTGCCGGTGTCGATGGTCATTGGATTACCACCGAGGTCGGCTACGCCCACCGTGAATGAAACACGGGTTCGAGTCGAGGTCTTGTCAAAGATAAGCGCGACGGTCTTTGGCCCCTGGAAAGGACGGCGCGAATAAGGAGCAGCCTTTAGCTGGCGGGCGAGCTGCAGAATTTCTGCCTGCTCGGCTGCGGTCACATCGTCGTCTTTCAAGAAATGACGAGTCATGATTGCTCCTTTCGTGTTACCTAAATGCCCTTAGTTGGGAACGACTAGTGTACCGACACCGGTCTGAGTGAAGATCTCCAGCAGAATGCTGTGCGGGGTACGGCCATCGATGACGTGAGCACGAGGCACTCCCCCGGTAACCGCCTGCAGGCAAGCCTGCATCTTGGGGATCATTCCCGATTCGAGGCTCGGCAGCATCTGCTCCAGCTCGGCCACGGAAATCTCCGAAACCAGTGAGTCCAGATTTGGCCAGTCACTGTAAAGACCCGCAACATCGGTGAGGACCATCAGCTTGGCAGCGCCAAAGGCAACCGCTGCAGCAGCCGCGGCTAGGTCCGCGTTTACGTTGTAGAGCTCACCATCGGCGCCCGGGGCCACAGTGGAAATAACAGGAATCTTGCCCGCGTTCAGTG
Organism: Actinomycetota bacterium; assembly: GCA_039800845.1. Classification (GTDB taxonomy): domain Bacteria; phylum Actinomycetota; class Actinomycetes; order Actinomycetales; family Microbacteriaceae; genus Rhodoluna. The sequence continues at coordinate 7,906 of JBDLQA010000044.1, read as the reverse complement.
CGTCCAAAACTACGCGAGGATTCACACTGGTGACCTCGCCAACGAAGCCAATGTCCACCTGCCCCTCGTCGGTTTCCAGATAAGTCTTCTCCGCGCGGAAAAGGAATGAGTCCTCGCCGGACAGAACGACGGGGTCGCCTCCGGCCTCGGAAATCATCTGGGCCAGATCCGCTGAAATCTGGTTGCGCAGCACATCGCGGACAATTCCGATGGTTTCCTTGGTGGTTACGCGCAGGCCGCCCTTGAACTCGGACTGAATGCCCTGCTCTTTGAGTGCCGCGGAGATCTGCGGACCGCCACCGTGAACCACAACAGGCTTGATGCCCACCCAGCGCAGATATGCCATGTCCTGGCAAAAAGCGCGCTGCAGGTCTTGGTCCACCATAGCGTTGCCGCCGAACTTCACGACTACAACTTTGTCGTGGAACTGCTGCAGCCAAGGCAGCGACTCAATCAGAGTTGCAGCTTTGATGCCCGCGAGCTGCTGGTTCTGTGCTTCGCCCGGAATCATGACGAGTACTCGCTGTTCTCGGTGACGTACTTGTGGGTTAGGTCGTTGGTGTAGATGGTTGCGGCTGCCGAACCCGAGTTCAGGTTGATGCCGATTTCCACCTTGCGCGGGGTCAGGTCCACGAGGTCGCGGGATTGGTCCGGCTGACCTTCACGACTAACGCTCACTCCGTTGATGGTGACATCGATGTTGTAAGGATCAAACTTGGCTTTGGTCGTGCCCACAGCCGCCAGGATGCGACCCCAGTTAGGGTCGTTTCCATAGATTGCAGCCTTGAAAAGGTTGTTACGGGCAACCGAGCGTCCAACCTCAACGGCGTCGTCTTCACAGTCGGCTCCGGTAACCGCGATAGCAATGTCGTGACTGGACCCCTCTGCATCACCGAGCAGCTGAATGGCTAGGTCGTGGCAGACTTCGGTGAGCAAAGTCTGGAACTCCTGAACGTCCGGCTTCACGCCGCTTGCACCCGAAGCCATGAGTGCAACGGTGTCGTTGGTGCTCATGCAGCCGTCGGAATCGAGACGATCGAAAGTGACGCGAGTGGCATTGCGCAGGGTGGCATCCAGAACATCGCTGTCCAGATCGGCATCCGTGGTGATAACCACTAGCATGGTTGCCAGACCTGGGGCGAGCATCCCTGCTCCCTTGGCCATTCCACCGATAGCCCAGCCGGCAGCCGAAGTGCGGCTCGAAGTCTTGCTTACCGAGTCGGTGGTCATGATGGCTTCGGCGGCCTGCTGACCGCTCTGGTCGCTGAGTTCAGCCGCGGCTGCGGTAACTCCTGCCAGAAGCTTTGGGCGGTCCAGCTGATCACCGATAAGACCGGTGGAGCAAACCAAGACATCGCCGGCGGAAACGCCGAGGAGCTCCCCCACCTTTTCGGCGGTGGCGTGAGTGGTCTGGAAACCCTCTGGACCGGTGTAGCAGTTGGCTCCACCGCTGTTGAGGATGATGGCCTCTACCTCACCATCAGCAATAACCTGCTTGCTCCAGAGGACTGGGTTGGCGAGGCATCGGTTGGTGGTGAATACCGTTGCGGCAGACTTACGAGGACCCTGGTTCACAACCAGAGCTACATCGCGGTTGCCACTCTTCTTCAGGCCGGCGGCAACGCCAGCTGCCACGAATCCCTTGGCTACGGTTACGGTCATGGTGCGACTCCGTTCACTGCGAGGCCGGTGTCCTCTGCGAGGCCCAGCGCAAGGTTCAAAGATTGAATGGCGGCACCCGCGGTGCCCTTGACCATGTTGTCGATTGCCGAAACTATGACTGCACGACCAGCGTGCTCGTCGATGGCGATGCCGATTAGGCAGGTGTTCACGCCGAGGGTGCTGGAAGTGCTAGGGAACTGACCCTCCGGCAACACGTGGACGAACTTCTCGGACGCGTATGCCTTCTCGTAGGTTGCACGGACCTGCTCTGCGGTTACGCCTTCAACCAGCTTGGCGGTGTTGATTGCCAGTATTCCACGGCTCATTGGAACCAGAGCAGGGGTGAAGTTGACAACCACCGAGCGGCCAGAAGCGTGGCGCAGGTTCTGCTCGATCTCAGGGGTGTGACGGTGGACACCGCCAACGCCGTAAGCGGATGCCGCGCCTATGATCTCCGATGCCAAAAGATTGCTCTTGAGGGTTCGGCCTGCGCCGGAAGTTCCAACCGACAGAGCGCTCACGATGTCGTGTGGCTCAAGAACGATGTCTGCAAGACCAGGTGCTAGCGCCAGAGTAATTGCGGTTGCGTTGCAACCAGGCACTGCGATTCGTTTTGCGCCAGCCAGGTTCTTACGTTGCTTTCCCTTACCGCCTTCAACCAGAAGTTCCGGCATGCCGTAGGCCCAGTGTCCAGCGTAGGTTCCGCCGTAGAACTTGTTCCAGTCGTCCTCGTTCTCCAAACGGAAATCGGCGCCACAATCCAGCACCAAAGTTTCTGGAGAAATAAAAGCGGCCACCTCGGCGCTCTTGGTGTGAGGCATCGCTAGGAAGACCACATCGTGGCCGGCCAGGGTCTGGGCATCGGTGGGCGCAAAGACCATGTCCGCGTATTCAAGAAGGTGGGGATGCAGGCTTGAAACCTTCTCGCCAACGTTACTGTTGGCGGTTACGGTCTTGACCTGAAGCTGTGGATGCTGCGAGATCATACGCAGCAGTTCACCACCCACATAGCCGCTGGCACCGGCGATTGCTACCGAGTAAACCATTTTGCTTCCTGTTCCGCTTCGGGCGAGAGCCCGAGAGCTAAGTGTTTGCGAGGGTGAATACCGCTAACCGCGAATAGTCGCTCCAAAACGTTCATTGGCAAGGGCAACACCGGCGGCCTTTGCCTCCGATGCCTCCGCCTGAGTGAGCGTGCGGTCGGTGGCGCGGAATCGCAGTGCGAATGTCAGCGACTTGTGGCCTTCTGGGATTCCTTGGCCGCGGTAGTCATCGGTGAGCTGGATGTGCTCCAGCAAGGCACCTGAACCTTCGACGATTGCGGCGCTCAGCGACGCAGCCGGAATGTTCTGCGCCACTACGAGCGAGACATCCTGGGTGGCTGCCGGCTGAGTGTAGACGGCATCCGCCTGAACAACTGCTGGGGCTAGCGCGCCCAACAGAACCAGGTTGATTTCCAGCGCGCCAACACGACGAGGCAGGTGGTTCTCGGCGGCAAGAGCTGGATCCAGCTCGCCCGCGTAACCCACAACCTGCTGTCCATCTGCGTTCTGGATGAAAAGCTCAGCGGTTCGACCCGGGTGGAAGCCCTTCGGCGAAGCCTGACGAACCTGGATGTCCGCACCCACAGCAAGACCGATGGTGCGAGCGGCCTGGATGGCGTCCTCGTAGCCAGCTGCCTCGGACTTTGTGCCCACCTGCTGCTGGTTTCGGTCGCCCAAGAATAGCGCGGCCACGTGCTTTGGCTGAACCGGGATGGTGGCCTCGAGAGCGGCCAGTACTGCACTGGCAGGACGTTCGTTGCCCACCGGAAGATCGGCAGTCTTGGTCACGTTCTTGGCAGGGTGGAAAACCGAACCAATCTCGTAGATTGCAAGGTTGGTCAGACCACGCGAGTGGTTGCGGGCAGCGGCCTCGACGAGTGCTGGGAGAACCGAAACACGCATGCTGCCAGCCTGACCCTGCAACGGGTTAGCCAACTTGACTGCTGCGGGAAGACCCGCGGCGCCAGCCTGAGTTGATGCCAAGCCAGCCACTGCGACCCAGCCGAGCTGGGCATCGGTGACGAACGGGTAGTTTAAAACTTCTGTGACACCGGCTGCCGCGAGCGCGTTTGCCACCTTGCGTCGCTGCTGCTGGGCACGGGTGTAGCCCCTGCCCGGAGGCGCGATAGGAAGCCGGGTTGGGATGCGGTGGTAGCCGGTAATACGGGCCACTTCCTCAACCAGGTCGGTCTTGTGCTTCAGGTCTGGGCGCCAGGTTGGTGGCACAACTTCAAAACCGCCATCCACGTGCGCAACCACACAACCGACGTCGTGCAAGACCTGCGAGATCTCTTCCGGGGTGTACTCAACGCCTACCAACTGGCTGCTGAATTCCTCTGGGAGCCAGATAGTCGGCTGAGGCTGGTAGCCGCGGTAGTCGGCGCCAAACCACTGGGCCTCGCCGCGAGCATGGACCTCAAGCAGCTGAACCACACGGGCAACCGCGTGCTTGGCCATCGAGTGGTCGACGCCGCGCTCAAAACGCTTGCTGGCCTCAGAGTGAAGCTTGTGACGGCGAGCGGAACGCGCGATGGTTACAGGGTCGAAACTTGCCGCTTCAATCAGAATCGTGGTGGTGGAGTCGCTCACCTCGGTGCTCTCGCCACCCATAACACCGGCCAGACCGATGGCGCCGGAATCATCCGCAATCACTAGGTCTTCCGGGTCGAGCTTACGAACTACGCCATCCAGGGTCTTTAGGGTTTCGCCCTTCTTGGCGCGACGCACCTGGATGCCACCCTGAAGCTTGTCGAAGTCGTACGCGTGAGTCGGCTGACCGAGCTCCAACATCACGTAGTTGGTGATGTCCACGATCAGCGACACCGAACGCATGCCAGCGAGCTTGAGGCGCGAAATCATCCAAGGTGGGGTTGGGCGCGTGGAGTCCAGGCCAGTGATCTGACGCAGAACAAAGCGGGTGCAGCCTGCCTTGTCACGAATAGGAGCCAAATCTTCAACGGTGAGCTCGAAGCCCGAGGTGGACTGAGGCTCCGCGTTACCAGCAGGGTCGCGGAATGCGGCGCCAGTGGCGTGCGAATACTCGCGAGCCACACCACGAATGCTCAGGCAGTAGCCGCGATCCGGGGTGACGTTGATTTCGGCAGCCTGGTCATCGATGTGCAGAAGCTCTTTGGCGTCTGAGCCCACCTTTGGGTCCAAGCCAAGTTCGTGAAGGCGCAGGATGCCGCCGTGGTCGTCGCTCAGGCCCAGTTCACGGCCCGATGCAAGCATGCCGTCGGAAACGTGACCGTAAGTCTTGCGAGCCGCGATAGCGAACGGGCCAGGCAAAACCGAGCCAGGAAGGCAAACAACAACCTTGTCGCCGACCTCAAAGTTGCTAGCGCCACAAACGATGCCGCGCACCGCTTCGCCACCATCGGCCGCGGTTTCACCCTCCGGGGCCACCTGAACCTGGCACCAGCGGATGGTCTTGCCGTTGGACTGCTCCTCTGGAATGAACTCCAAAACCTTGCCGACAACAACCGGGCCGGTCACATCGAAGCCGTGCGAGCCCTCTTCTTCTAGGCCAACCTTAACCAGCTCGGCCATGACCGAATCAGGAGTGGCATCGCCAGGCAGGTCAACGTACTCTGCCAGCCAATTCAACGGAACGCGCATTACAGCACCAGTCCAAACTGCTCACTGAAACGCACGTCGGCCTCGACCATGTCATGCATGTCCTTGACGTCGTTGCGGAACATAAGTGTGCGTTCAATACCCATGCCAAAAGCGAAGCCCGAGTAAACCTCGGGGTCGATTCCGGCAGCCAACAAAACATTCGGGTTCACCATGCCGCAGCCACCCCATTCAACCCAACGCGCACCGCCCTTGGCGCCCGGGTGCCAAACATCCAGCTCCGCCGATGGCTCGGTGAACGGGAAGAATGACGGGCGCAGACGGATCTGAGCCTCAGGGCCGAACATGCTGCGAGCGAAGTGCTCTAGCGTGCCGCGCAGGTCTGCCATGGTCAAGTTCTTGTCGATTGCCAAACCCTCAACCTGGTGGAAGACGGGGGTGTGGGTGGCGTCGAGTTCATCGGTGCGGAACACGCGGCCAGGGCAAAGCACGTAGATTGGCACTTCGCGCTCCAACATCGAGCGAACCTGCACCGGCGAGGTGTGAGTGCGCAGCACCAGGTGGCTCTCAACCGGGTCAACGAAGAAGGTGTCCTGCATTGCGCGAGCAGGGTGGTCTGCGTCGAAGTTTAGGGCGTCGAAGTTGAACCATTCGTTCTCAACTTCTGGACCTTCCGCGATCTCCCAACCCATACCTACGAAGATGTCCGAGATGGTTTCCTGGAGAAGAGCAAGCGGGTGGCGAGCGCCGAGACGGGCGGTCATCGGTGCTGCCGTGACGTCAACTGCCTCGGCGGCCAGCTTGGCTCGCTCTTCGGCAGCGAAAAGTTCGGTTTCCTTGGCGGTGTAAGCCTGAGTGAGCTGCCCGCGTGCCTGACCAACGATCTTGCCAGCCTCAGCCTTGAATTCTGGGGCAATCTTGCCCAGCTGGCCGTTGAGCGCGACGATCTGCGACTGCTCGCCTAGAACACTGGCGCGGATGCCCTTCAGTGCGGCCAAATCAGCGGCGGCAGCGATGGCCGACAGCGCCTCATTAACGACTACCTCGACATGGGCAGCGGAGATTGGATTTTCGCTAGTCATAAGAGTTCCAGTCTACCTTTTTGGGGTTGAATCTTGCCCTTTGCGCCACCGCAGGTGACGATTACGTCGGCAGCTTCGAGGCCTTAGGCGCGCTGCGCAAATGCGCTCTGGTAGAGGCAGACGCTAGCAGCGGTGGCCAAGTTGAGGCTTTCGGCAGGGCCGTACAGCGGAAGACCCACAACGCGATCAACTGCGTCAAGGGTTTCTTTCTCGAATCCCCACGCCTCATTGCCAAAGACCCAAGCCGTTGGTTTAGTTAGCGTGCCGGCTGGTAGTTCGGTGATGATGTCTCCCCCGCCATCGGCGGCAAATACTTGGAGACCGGCCGCGCGCAGATCTGCGATTGCCGATTCCACGGTTACGCCCTGGACGATGGGCAGGTGGAAAAGCGAACCAGTGGTGGAACGCACCACTTTCGGGTTGTAAATATCCACGCTGTTGTCGGTGAAAATCACCGCGTCGGCTCCGGCCGCATCGGCAGCGCGCAGCACGGTTCCGGCGTTTCCTGGGTCGCGGACCTGAGAAAGCACGGCAACCAGCTTGGGCTTGGCCTTCAGCACCGATGCCAGCGAAACGTGGACCTGCTGGCAAACGGCTACAACGCCCTGTGGAGTGGTTGTGTCGCACATCGCGTCCAGGACTCGGTCGCTCACGACGGTTAGCTCTACGCGGGCGGCCTTCAACTGCTCAAACAGGTTCGGGTAGCGCTCAATGCACTCCGGGGTGGCGTAGAGCTCGACAATCAGCTTCGGGGTGTGCAGGGCCTCTTTCAGACCCTGCAACCCCTCAAGCAGAAAGAGCCCGGTCTGGGACCGGGCGTCTTTCTTTGAGAGCCTAGCGACCCCTTTGACCAAACTGGACTTGGGATCGGTCAGCATTTGAAACTAGTTGGCCTTTGGAGCCGAAGTGTCTGCTGGCAGTGCTGCCTTAGCGCTGGCAACCAGCTTACTGAAGGTAGCTGCGTCGTTTACAGCTAGGTCTGCAAGGATACGACGGTCAACAACGATGCCAGCCAGGTTCAGGCCCTGGATGAAGCGGTTGTAAGTCATACCGTTTGCACGAGCTGCTGCGTTGATGCGCTGGATCCAGAGGCGACGGAAGTTGCTCTTGCGGTCGCGGCGGTCGTTGTATGCGTAGACCAGCGAGTGCAGCATCTGCTGCTTAGCCATACGGTACAGGCGCGAACGCTGACCGCGGTAACCCTTGGCGCGCTCCAGAACTGTACGGCGCTTCTTAGCTCCGTTTACAGCGTTTTTTACTCTTGCCATTTGATGCTCCTAAAGTTTGTACTGAACTAGCCGGGGCTGGTTCAGAAGTTTGTCTGGAAGTGCTTACTTACCGAGAAGGGTCTTGAGGGTCTTGTAGTCAGCTGGCGAAACAACCTGGTCGACGTTCAGACGACGCTTACGGCGGTTCGACATGTGCTCCTGGTTGTGGCGCATGTTGATCTGCTGCTTCATGATCTTGCCGCTACCGGTGAAGCGGAAACGCTTCTTAGCGCCAGAGTGGGTCTTCTGCTTTGGCATTGATTTCTCCTGTTTC
>JBDLQA010000043.1:0-13334 GCA_039800845.1 Actinomycetota bacterium | reverse complement strand
CGGGTTGGTAGCCGGCGATGGCCTCGACGTTTGGAGTGAAGCTGCTGAGCTTTGTGGTTGGAACTCCCGATGGGAAGTTGGAGTTGTCGTCCACGGCGATGACGTGCTTGCTGGCTCCGATACCCCACAGAATCTCGGTGGCCGATGGCGAAAGCGAGATTATCCGAGCTGGGGTTTTGGGGGCCGCCTGGGCCGGGGTGGTGATTGCGGCAGGCGCTATAAGTGCTGCTGCGACGAGTATCGCAGTGCGCGCGCGGAATTTGTCGTGCGAAAACAAACCCATACCTTCTTCCGAGGTTGGCTGCTGACGTTTCGCCGAGGCGACCTGGCTTACAAGTTTGGGCTTGCATTACAGTTGCGGGACAGCGCCGGAATCTAACCGGACTTCGCTGGTCGAAACGTGTGACCCCTGCTGGGGCTACCTAACAAGTCTAGGTGACTCGCACTTTGGGGCTTAATTGGGTGCTAATCCTTCGTAGTTAGTACCGAATGTGACGCCAAAGTGCCAGTCTTGGAGTGCGATGGATACTTTAGCCCAACCAGATCAGAGCCCACGTGGTGCCGCACTGGGTCTGTCCACTGCCGAGGCCAACCGGCGCCTGATTCGCTTCGGGCCAAACGCCATCCACACCCACCACTTCACCCTTCTTGGTCTGCTAGGCCGCCAGTTCAAGAACCCAATCCTGATCCTGCTGTCCGTTGCCGCAGCCGTTGCAGCCGCGCTGGGTGACGCGGGAAACGCCACGGTGATAGCTGTGATTCTCACGATCTCGGTGGGGCTTGGTCTGACCACCGAGTACCGCGCGGAAAGAGCATCGGCCGACCTTCAAGCCAGAACCACTCATCGAGCGACGGTCTATCGCGATGGATCGCCGACCCAGCTGGATGTGACCCTGCTGGTGCCCGGTGATGTAGTTCGATTGGCGATTGGCTCGGTGATTCCGGCCGACCTTGTGCTTCATCAAGTGGAGGATCTGGAATGTGACGAGAGCATTGTCACCGGCGAATCTCTGCCGATTGCTAAGGCGGTGGGCGATGGCGCCCTAATGGGCACTGTCGTCCGCGCCGGCTCTGGCCTCGGTGAGGTCGTGCGAACCGGTGGCGACACCGAGTTCGGAATCATCGCCCAACGACTGAGCGACCGCGCGCCGGAAACCGACTTCCAGCGTGGGCTTCGCGGGTTCAGTGTCTTCCTGCTTTGGATCGCGATTGCGCAGGCAGTTCTGGTGATTGGTGCCAGCGCGCTAATGGGTAAGAATTTGATCGAAGCGGTGCTGTTTGCTCTGGCACTGGCGGTGGGAATGACGCCACAGCTGTTACCCGCGATTGTCAGTACTGCGCTTGCCCTGGGATCGCGACAGTTGGCCAAAAACGGCGTTCTGGTGAAGCGTCTGGTGAGCATAGAAGACCTGGGTGACCTAGACGTCCTCATTACAGACAAGACGGGAACGCTCACAGCAGGTGCGGTGGCGTTCGAGTCCATGGTCCGGTTCGACTCCACCGATGCCGAGCTGTCCCCAGACCTCTCCGACCCGGTGCTGTTGGGGATGCTGGCCACAGACGCCGATTACTCTGAGGCAGCAAATTCGACCGCCGGCCTGAACGCTCTAGACGCCGCCCTCTGGGGCTCCGATGCTGGCTTGAAATTGACTGAGCGAGCCAGTTCCAGCCATCGCATCGACAGTCTTCCTTTTGACCACGAGCGGCGCATTGCAAGTTCCCTGGTGGAAATCGGTGGTCAGCGAGTGCTGGTGGCCAAGGGATCACCCGAGGACCTCCTGGACCGTTGCAATGCGGTTAGCCAGCAGCAGCGCAGGCAACTGAGTGCGCTTTATGCCGCCGGGAGCCGAGTCATCGCAGTGGCCACCCGGCTGCTGCCGGCTGCGGACAAGTTGGCTCCCGCAGACGAGACCAGCCTTACCCTGCGGGGTTTTCTGGAATTCGCCGACCCAATCAAACCGGACGTCAGTCAGTCACTGAAGCAACTTGCGGACCTCGGCATCGAGGTGAAGATTGCCACCGGAGACAGCGCCGAGGTTGCGGCCGCGGTTTGTGCTCGGGTGGGCATCACGATGGCCTCCGTGCTTACCGGAAAAGACATCGAAGCTATTGACGACCAAGCCCTAGCGAGGGCGGTAATCAACACAACAGTATTTGCCCGGGTATCACCCGAGCAGAAGGCGCGAATCCTCCGGGCCTTGCGGGTGGATGGCAAGGCAGTTGGTTTCCTCGGTGACGGAGTGAACGACGCGATCGCACTACATGATGCGGATGTAGGAATCTCGGTGGATTCGGCCGCTGACGTCGCCAAAGATGCCGCCGACGTGGTGTTACTGCAAAAGGATTTGGGGGTACTCGCCACCGGAGTGCGCCAGGGACGCCGGGTGTTCAACAACACCATGAAGTATGTGCTGATGGGTACTGCCGGGGACTTTGGAAACATGATTAGCGCCGCGATCGGCTCGATGATTTTGCCGTTTCTGCCGATGGCACCGAGTCAGATTCTGTTGCAAGACCTGCTCTATGACACCAGTCAACTGACGATTCCAACCGACCGGGTGGACACGGAGCAAACCGCGCGTCCCTCGCACTGGCGGATTCGGTTTATCGGAAAGTTCATGCTGGTCTTCGGACTGGCAAGCTCCGTGTTCGACTTCGCAACCTTTGGCCTGATGCTCTTCGTATTCCACGCCCGGGTTAGCGAGTTTCAGACCGGCTGGTTTATGGAGTCGCTGGCTACCGCAACTCTCATAGTGTTTGCAATTCGAACTCGACGGGTACCTTTTTTCCGCAGCCGCCCATCCGTCGGGTTGATGGCCTCGGTGGGTTTGGTAGTGCTCGCCGGCATTCTGGTGACTTACCTGCCTCTGGGCGCAGCCTTCGGCTTCAGTACCCTGCCAGCGCCGTTTTTCCTGGCTCTGCTGGGCATGATTGCCGCCTACCTGATCTTGGTGGAGTTAGCCAAGCGTTTCATGTTCCGCGACGCTGGGCCACAAGAAGCCAATCGCTACAAGCGCGGACGGCAGCACCGAGTTGATCGCCGAGGCTCGAAGTTTGTGACCGGGCAGCGGCTTGGCGGAAAGCGTTAGCTAACGCGAGCGCTCGCCACTCCTTTCACGCCAATCTTCACTCGAATAGACGCCCTCGGCGGAATAACCAGTGTTCCCTTATAGCTACCTGATGCGCTGAGCTTCACTTGCTTTAGCAACTTCCAGGTGCTAGAGCCGACTTTCCGCATTTCAAAGATTGCGGTTGCGCCAGCACTGGCAGGTCCAGCAGTGAAAATAACCTTGCGACTAGTGGCCTTGCCCGATATCTGCAGCATTGGGGCCTTGGCCAAGATATTCAAAGGTGCGCTGCTTGCATCCAGGTATGTACTGTCACCATTTTTTGCAACGGTAATTGCACACGCACCCGGCGCAGTTAGTTTCACCTGGAGACCGAAAAGGGTACAAGTAGCAGGTGTATTGACTATGAGGTTGAACTGACCCGAACCTGATCCGCCAGAAGTGTTGATTTGCACTGACTCACCTGGGTAGCCTGCACCAACTGATGTAGATGCCGAGATGGATGTCTGAGTCTTCTTTACTCCAAAGTATGTGAGGTGCTTTGTTAACACCACAACATTTCCTAAAGAATCAACGAAATATCCCTCGGTAACTCCCTCGGGTAACTCGACACCAGCCATCATGTTGACGTGCTTCCAAACAAGCCCGTCCTCGCTATATGCCAAGGTAAGGCCACTGAGGTCGAGTTTGCCCAGAACTAATGACAATGGTTTATCAAAATTCGTCACCCGCTTGCCGCTGGCGTCGGTAATCACAACACTCAGAGTTACCAGCCCAGCAGAAGCCTCTGCTGGGGTCACTGCGGGGGCTACAGAAAGTTTTGAGCCCTCTGCAACAAGGCCAGCTGGAACAGTGATTGAAATGCCAGTGAGTGCAGCGCCACCGCCTGAAGTGGGAAGCGTTACAGCGACGACTGTCGGTGCGGACACGGAAATTGCCTGAACAGCCGGCTTATCCTGTGTAATTGCTACCGGCGTTGGTGTTACAGGTCTGATGTCCTCGGTGGGATTCACGGGACTCGGGTTTACTGGCCGAGTATCCTGTGTAGGCGTAACAGGACGTGTGTCAACGCTTGGAGTCGGAACTACTGGTGTAACCACGGTTCCGCCACCGTTACCCGAAGAACCACTTGAGGATCCGCCGCCTGAACTTCCAGACGAGGGCGCCACTACCGCGGATGTGCCGCCGCTTACCCCAGTAACCGATCCAACTGAGGACGTGGCCGATGCAGTTATAACTGCACCCAAGTCATCTGAGGTCAATGTGTAACTTGCGGCGGTCGCGCCCGCTATTGCAGACCCATTTCGCTTCCAGAGCCAAGTGAACGTTGAAGTCGGGAATGAACCTGCAGCTATGGCGATCGCATTGAGCACCTGACCTACAGTTGCTGTTCCAGTTACGGTGACGGTGACCGAGGTTGGATTTGAAGTTGCAGCCAGCACTACTGCCGTTGGTTGCGAGAAAACGACAACATTGCCTGCGGCATTGGTATAAGTAACCCGAACGGTCAAAGTTTTGCCCAGGTCAGCACTCTGGACTGTGTATCGAGCAGATGTTGAAATGCTGGCCGTGGCAGCGCCCCGGCGCCATTGGTATGCCGCAGTCGGGACAGGTGAGCCTGTCAGGCCAGATGCCAAAACCTCGAGAGTCTGCCCCACTCGGGCGACGCCGACAATCGCGACACTAGACACCGCTGGAGCAACATCCGCAGGTTGCACAGATGCAGTGCCCGTAGATGTCAGCGCTAGTGAACCTTGCGAGTTAGTGAGAACTGCTCGAACACTGACGGTCCGGTCCAGGTCTGCAAGGCGCACCTGATAGGTGCTTCCAGTTGCGTTGCTCACGGCCGCACCGTTTAGGTACCACTGGTAAGCGGTGGTCGGAACAGGGTATCCCGAAGCGCCACTCACATTTGCCGTAAGAGTCTGGCCGACCTTTGCCGTTCCTGCGATTGAAATCCCAGAGGCAGTCGGAGGCGCATCTGCCTGTGCTACTGGCGAAGTCACATCTGACGTAATCGATGCAGCAGTGCCAACGCCATTTGTCTCTGTGATTGTCACAGAAATGGCTTTGTTTAAGTCAGCCGTGACCAGAACATACGTTGAGCCAGTAGCGCCAGTAATTGCAGATCCAGCACGCTTCCATTGATAGCTTGCTGTTGGGGTAGGCGTTCCAGTTACTCCTCCGGCAACTGCAGTGAGAGTTTGACCAATCTGTGCAATTCCGCGAATGTTTGCAGTAGTAATCGCCGGTGCAATGCCTGATGTCACAGGAACGGCACTGCTCTCTGGGGATCGGGAACTGTCGCCTACGCCATTTGTTGCGACTACCTGCACCTTGTATGTGCCTGAAGTCAGATTTGCCAGCGTAGCTGTGGTTCCAGTCGCGCTGGTAGGGGCGCTCACATCTTGACCAGTTGTGGCATCAACGAGATACACCTTGTACGCCGTGATCGCTGAACCGTTGGAACTGGGTGCGGTCCAGTTAGCGACGATACTAGTTCCGTCTGCCTTTACCTGTGGAGCCTCTGGTGCAGTTGGCGCAGCGGTGGGTGTTACAGCCGCAAATTGCGCCTGTGCGCTGTTACCGAGAGCGTTGTGCGCAACTATCTTGAAGCTATATGAGGTTCCATAGGAAAGGTTTTTTACCACCTGGCTCACTAAGTTGCCGGCCACACTTATAGGCGCATTACCTCCAGTGATCGTGTAGGCATCGATTGCTAGACCGCCGTCATTTGTGGGAACGGTCCATGAAAGTGTAACTTCGCTGCCCTTGGCTACCGGTGTTCCGGCAACAGGCGCAGTTGGGATAGATTGGGCCTCGAATATTTTCGCCGCAGAGGTCGATTTCGTTCCGCTGGCGGTGTCAACTGCTGTGGCATAAAACGAGTACTGTTGCCCACCATTCAGGCCACTGACAATACTTGTGCAAGTGGAACTAGCAGCCTCGCAGCTAGGGGTGCTGCCAAAATGTGTCGATTCACCAGTGGCTACGGCCGCAGCGGAATAGACAACACCGGTGGCGGAAGGGTCGTAGCTGAACTTGATCTCGGCTGCAGCTTCGGCCAGACCGGCTCCGTCTGAGGATTTGCTGACGACGCTAGAAATAGTGGGGGTCGCAGGCATCACGGCGTTTGCAGCGGAAGAGTGCGCCAACATGACGCCCATTAGCAGGGCGATAGAAATTTTCCTCATGCTAAGCAACCACCTGCATTAGTGCCACGTCCTCAGTCCGGGCTCCAGCACCAGGAACTGTTTCCGTGATAGGGGTCGATGGGCTGTAAGCAGTTGCGAGCGGGTCAGGATCCACATAGAGGACCTTCAAGCTCCACTGCGACCCAGGCGCAAGTTGGAAACCGTAATTTCCTTCTGTGTCAGTCGTGGTCTGATACGACTCGCCTGAATTATTCGCGTTGGTTACCACGACAATTGCGCCCTTCAACGCGGCCCCACTTAGTCCAGTGACCTTTCCTACGAGGTTGCCACGACTCAGCGTTAGTTGCATGTTGGTTGCTGGGTCGCCGGTTGCGCCGTCACACTTTCCGGGGACGATCGCAACCACACCTGAAGTAACGGTAACTATGCACTTTGTTGCAGAGCCAGAAGCACCCGGGCCTGGATTAACATTTAGGCGGTAACGGCCATCATCAAGCTTGACACTCACAAACCCTTGGTCATCCGTTCCGATACCAGTCACCCAGCTCACAAATGAATCGCTTGTGTCGACCTTCTCGATGCCGATTCCCGACCAACGAGAATTGCTTGCACCATCTGACTGCTTTACAACTAGCCGGAGGTTTGGTGCTCTTAGAGACATAACAGTTGAGGACAGTTCTGTAACAGTGAAGTTTGCTCCCGAATTGTCCAAGACTGTCTGAGAGTAGTCTTTTCGCATAGCCCAAGGAGCGTTTACCTCAACGGCAAATTTGTCATTGAGCTGCGCATCTGGGATGTTGAATGCGGCCTTTCCATCTGAGCCAGTTTGAGATCCTGCGAACCACTCTCTGTGACAGTTATTGCTGTTGTTCTGGTCGCAAACGATACGCCATAGGACTACCCATGAGCCCACACCGACTGACTGATTACTTGGGGTTTTGACCTGAACTGACACATTCGGCTGAGCAAATGTGACATTGCCGAGGTCATGCTGACCATAGGCTTGACCGACAGTTACTAGAGGCAGCTGATCGCAAAGCACCTTCGATGCCTGGGCATCGCACTCCCATCGGACAATGTCCGAACGTCCCCATGGTGGATCAACGACAATGTGGAAGGCATGGCTTCCAGTTGTCCAACCATTCGTCGCGACGATGGCAGCAGAGTCGACGTTTAGTGATACCTTACCGTCTTCTCCAGAGCTTGCATTTAGAGACCAACTTCCAGCCCAAATGCTCACGTTCGCGTTTGCTACTGCCTGGCCGGAGGCGTCTTTCAGTGTGAATGTCAGATTCGGTGTCTTCATGCGGATTGTGCCGAATGCCTTTGAGCTGCCACTGTCACGAATATCGAAAGTTTCGCTGAACGTCAATGCGACGCCATCACCGTTGTGTGGCTCGATTCTAAGGCGATAGGTGCCCGGCTCTGAAACGTTCATTGCAATCTGACCAGTCGGGCTGACGTTAGCCCAGGTGTTGGTCCAATCCCAACCACCCCAGCTGTTCAACTTCTGAAGATTTACGTTTGTCCATTGGCTGTGGTCTGCCAAGACGGCATCTGTCGAAGTGACAATAGTTGCAGTCACGTTCGGCGTTGCACCGCTCAAAGTGAAGTATCCATCTTGACCAACAGAGGCACCTTGAATAGTTAACGATCCCGACTGTGAAACAGTTGCCGAGTAGCTCTTATCCGCGTAACTAGAGTCGTTCGGGTGCACTATCAGTTTGTACGTTCCCTGCTTTGAAACGTTGAGAGCAACTTTGCCATCGCCCGTGCCTTGAGAATCTGCCCACTGCTGATTGCCGTCAACAATCTCAAAGACCTCAATCCAGGCATTGTTGAAGACGTGGCTTCCACTAGCGAATTTCACTTTCAAGTTTGGAGTTGCCAGCGAAACATCGCCAAGATTCTGGGTGCTGCTAGGTCCAGCGATATTGAATGTGCTGGAATACGAATTCGCCAGATCGCTGCTGCCATGTGGTTCAAAGCGCAAACGGTAGGTGCCAGCTTCGGTTATGTTTGCCCCGAATGAGCCATCTTGGTTAACGTTCGACCAACTGCTCCATTGCCAGTTGCCGTTTGAATCAAGTTTCTGAACGGCAAAGCCAATCCAGACACCATTCGCGCTGCCGACAACATGACCATTCGAATCCTTCATGGTTCCTGTGACATTTGGAACTCCAGGGGTCAAGGTGAATACCCCATTCTGGATTTGAACGCCATCAATGGAAACAGACCCATTTGAAACAACTGCATGGTAACGCTTGGCGGTTAAGCCCGCCTCGTTTGGATTTACCTCAAGCGAATAATCGCCATCTACCAGATTGAATGAAAAGACTGAAGCATTGCCCCCACGGCCATCGACCCAGTTATTTCCCTGAACATTGTTCCGGAAAATATTCACGTTGGGGTTAGCGAGGGCCGCGCCTGCCTGAGTGGCTACCTTTATCTGAAGATTTGGAGAGGCTAGTTGCACTGCGCTTGAACCAGTGAAGGTCTTTGTGAAAGTGCCTGGGTCAGTAACGTCAAATGCGCTGCTGAAGGAAACTGTGGAGCCAGGCACATTTTGAGGTTCAAAACGAAGTCTGTATCGCCCTGATTGCTCTACAGATACGGAGAAGGAACCACTTGACAGGGTGTTTGACCAGTTGTCTGTCCAGTCCCAGTTACTGGTTGCCGCGTTCCACTTCTGGAGGTTTACCGATATCCATTGGCCATTTGCCAAAGATATAGACGAGCCGTCGGGTTTCTTTATAACGCCGGTGACGTTGGGCTGCCCTGCTGCAAGCTGCCAGACTCCGGCCTGATTCTGTGACACATTCGAAGCTGGCGTGACTGACCCGTTCGCAAATGTGAAGCTGTAGCGCTTTGCAGTCTGTCCAGAGGCATTTGGATACACCTCTACTACGTAGCTTCCATCCTCGGTGACGTTGAATGAGCTTAGCTGCGCGGAACCTCCATCAAGCCAGATTCGGTTGCCTATAGCGTCCAACTTGAATAAGTTCACAGAGCCGAACTGAAGCTGAGATTGGCCATCAGCTGACGTTCCGGTCACTTTGAAGTTTGGAGTTGGCAACTGCACATTGCCGAGGTTCAGGTTTGAAGACTCGTCGACAATGGTGAACTGATCGCTGTACGTACTCGAAACGCCTTGAATGTTATTTACGTTGAATTTAAGTCTGTAGATTCCAGGCAAGGTCAGGTTGAGGCCGAAAGTGCCATCACCGTTATTCGATGCCCCGCCATCTACCCAAACAAAGTTGCCGTACTGGTCCTTCTTCTGCACGGAAACCCATACATTCCCACCCTGATTACCCACAGGTGTCTGCTGGGCTCCCAAGATGGTTCCGCGAACATTCGGCAGAGCAGGCACAACGTTGAAAACACCATTCACCTTGGAAACTCCGGTGACGGTAGCTGACCCATTTGAAACAGAAACAGTGTAAATCTTTTGAGCAAGGCCGGCCTTGTTCGGATTTACTTCAAGCTGGTAGGTGCCGTCCTCAAGACTTATACCAACTGCAGACTGATCGATGCCGGTTCCGCCTACGTATGTGCGGGCACCGTTTTCAACCTTCATGATGTTGAAATTGCTGCCCTGAATGATCAGGCCAGTTGTTGGATCAACAATAGCGATTCTTAGGTTTGGTGCCTGAAGTTGAACGTCTTCTAAGTTTCTGTTGAATGTCGATGCGTCGGCGACCACAAACTGGCTCGTGGTGGTAACTGCGCTGCCAGGCAAGCCGCGTGGCTCAATGCGCAGTCGGTAAGTTCCCGGTTGAGTGATGTTAATAGCGAAAGTGCCGTTCCCCGCGGTATTGCCGTTAAATTCCGTCCAATCCCAGTCGCCATTCTGGTTAAGAACCTGCGCGACAACCCAGGCGGAACCACCGAGAACAGAAATGTTGCTGCCGGAGGCATCCTTTACTGTTCCGGTCAAGTTTGGTAGGGCGGGGCTGATGGAGTATTCCCCGTTGCCAGCCGCAACCAATGCCTGGCCGTTTTTGGACACGGAAGCAACATTGTTTGTCACTGAAATGTCGTACCAACTGCCTGTATAACCAGCTGTATTTGGCCAAACCTGAATGCGGTACACGCCATTTGCAAGGTTGAACTTTGCCTGCCCCGAGGATGAGGTGCATTGTCCATCAGCGTATGAGTTGTTATTATTGCTCACTGTAAATAAGTTGACGCACACTTGGGCAATTGCGGTAGTCGTACCAGGAGCAACAACCTTCAACGCCAGGTTGGGGGCCTTGAGTCTAATGTCGCCCAGGTCATAGTGCTCCAAGCCACCACTCGGAACCACAAATTGACTTCCTATGGTGCTGGCAACCGACAAGTCTCCAAAAGGAGTTATCTTGACGCGATAAGTGCCTGGTTCTTCTACCGTGAATCCAAAAGTCCCATCAGGTGCACTGTCCCCATATGTGTTGGTCCACTGCCAGTTGCCGTTTCCGTCCAATTTTTGCAGATCTAGATGAGTGAATTTTTGTCGGTTGGCAGTTCCGTATGGGTTCCCAGTGGAATCGGTTACACGACCTACTATGTTTGCCGAGCTCAACGCAAGGTTAATTGACCCGTCGTCGTTGATTGTTCCGCCAGATAAGGATGGGACAAGTTGGTTAGACACAGTTACCTGGTAGCTTGCCATTCCTGCACCCGTAACACTTTGCGGGGCATGTACCTTCAAAACATACGAGCCTGGCGAGTCGAAAGCTACTCCCACTCGCCCAGTAAAACCAGTGTTGATCCAAGTGACATTCTGCCCATCCTTGAGTACCTCAATTTGGGAGTCACGCAGGTTCGCCTGATTGCCAAAAGAAACAGACAACTGAAGCTGAGATTGAGGCAGCGCAACATTTGGCACTGTTACCAGCTCGGAAAGGTTGGTCACATCAAATGGACCAGTTACCTTACCTGCAATACTTGAGTCTCCAAAAACCTCCACTCGGGCGCGATACTGACCAACTGTCGGCACCTTCGCTGCAAATGTGTCTCCCTGAGCGCCGTTGCAGGAGTTGTCGTAACCGATCCAATTTGAGCCGTCATATTTTTCGAGGCAAACCTGAATCTGTCTCGTGTTCGACTGAGTCAACGAGCTCCCGCCAGCTCCGACGAAATGAAGAGAAACGTTCGGGATTTCTCCGGGCAGGTTGTAGACACCATCTTCTCCCGGAATTAATGTCACATTATCCGAGTCAGTCACTGTCATCGTTGAGCCTGAGACAGTCACATGGTAGAGCCTTGAACTAAATTCAGGCACGTTAGGTCGCACGTTGATATTCCAGGTTCCATCTGGAAGGGTGAAGCCGTTGGTGCCCATGAATGCATAGTCCTGGCAGCTACCCATGCCAGGCCCGCCATCTTGGTAGATATCGACACATGCGCTCGAAATGCCAGCGCCGGATTCGGTCGGATTTATTACTTTGATCAGGAGGTTAGGTGGCAGGAATGAAATCTCGCCGATGCCGTCAGTTGTGGTTAGGTTTCCATCCAAGGTTGCCGAGAGATCATCAGCCACACTTACGTTTATCCAAGTCTCTGGAATGGACTTGTCATTTGGAGAAACCATCACTTGATAGTCACCCGGGGCCAGGCTGGCGGCTAACTTACCGTTGCTCGAGAATCCTTCAGCAACCAGATTCATGCATCCCTCGCCACAGGCTGCCATGAATTGGAAAGTTACTGGTTCTGGGGTAGTTGTCGCTCCATGATGAGCCACTAGTCTGACATTTGGACTCGAAGAAGGTAGGCGCTGCTGCGATACAAAATCATCTAACTGCGAATAAGACCCGTTCTCAGAGTCGGAAGCCAGGCCATCTTGGTTTATCCAGAAAGAGCTTCCAAGGAATGAACCCAGTTCATTCGAGTTGGTAACTGTGAAGTTGATGAAATATTTGCCGGCCTGATACCTGGGGAGATAGGCGGTGAATGTCCCGTCCTCTGCGACCGACACTTCTGTCCTAAAGTACATGCTGTCCCAGTTGCGAGCCCAGTCGGGTGATCCATCTTCACCTGCAGGCAATACACTTGCGGAGACTTTTGCCCCCGCGGGGATGCTTAGATTCGAGCCGTCTGCATTCTTCAGCACACCATGCAGAACAGGTGAGTCTAGAGCAAGCAGATAAGCACCGTTATCGTCCGTGGAAACCGGCTCGGAGTCATCAGAACCCGAGAACAATGACGCTGGGGCGCCGGTATCTGCCGAAGGAACGAGGGTGTAAGTTCGCGGCCCACCCAGACCGGCAGTAGAGCCGGGACCCGCAATAGTCAACTTGGAAGTGGTGCCGGTCTGAATAGACGAACTGAGGTCAATCGCCACGGCCCCAGACCTCGCAACAACAAAGAAACTGTCTGAGTTCTGTTGATTAGTTCCCGCATACCAAACGCTTGTTCCAACAGGCGCTTCAGAACCATCAGGGTTCACAACATGAATAGAAGAATTAGCCCTAGCTAACTGAACAGAAAACGACTGGTTGTAGTTCTGACCCCAAATGTGCTGTGTGATTGTTTGTGACGCATCCGATGAGTTGCCTTCGGGCGCCGCGATTGATATTCCCCAGTAGTGGGTCTCACGCTCGCCAGTTAGTCGTGCAACACCATCTTGCCCTGTAAGGACAGCTTCCTGGATCTGGTCAGTCCAGGTGGTCGGGTCCCAGTAGTTGAATGCGACACTTGCCCCCGCAAGTGGATGACCGTTATGGTCTGTGACGGTGACTGTATCGGTGAAAGTAACTGGGTTAGTTGCTAGGGCTGGCAATGCCGAAGGCATGATTAGCGATGTTACGAGTGCAACTACTGTTGCAGCGGCGATGCGAATGCGCATTGTGCGCTCCCCCAAGCGGTATGGTCTCCCTCTTCTAACGAAGGTGACGTTGAGACCAATGTATCTATTTGTACTCCCTGTGGCAAGTCTCGATAAGAGCTATCTGCAGGTTTTCGCTTTCCAATTTGCACAGGGAAAACACTTGGCCCTGGTGACTCTTTCTAGTCCGTCAGGGTAATGGTCACGCGACGCAGGTGCGACGCCTCGACGGTCTCCTGCCCGGCCTTGGAAGGCAGCTTTCGCAAAGACTTTCCGATTCCGCCAGCGGCCTGGGTCACAGCA
>JBDLQA010000042.1:0-34749 GCA_039800845.1 Actinomycetota bacterium | reverse complement strand
GCTCCTTACACCGGTTCGGCCATTGGTCAGCACTGGATGTACGGTGGCAAGCACGTCCTCATCATCTTCGATGACTTGTCGAAGCAGGCCGAGGCCTACCGTGCAGTATCGCTTCTTCTTCGCCGTCCACCAGGCCGCGAGGCTTACCCAGGTGACGTCTTCTACCTACACAGCCGCCTTCTGGAGCGTTGTGCAAAGCTGAACGACGAGCTCGGCGCTGGTTCGATGACTGGTCTGCCAATCATCGAGACCAAGGCAAACGACGTTTCGGCATACATCCCTACCAACGTGATCTCCATCACCGACGGCCAGATCTTCCTTCAGAGCGACCTGTTCAACTCGAACCAGCGTCCAGCTATTGACGTAGGTATCTCGGTTTCGCGTGTTGGTGGTGCCGCACAGGTCAAGGGCATCAAGAAGGTTTCCGGTACCTTGAAGCTTGAGCTAGCTCAGTACCGTGCACTTGAGGCCTTCGCAATGTTCGCAAGCGACCTGGACGCAGCTAGCCGTAAGCAGCTAGAGCGTGGTGCTCGTCTAACCGAGCTTCTGAAGCAGCCACAGTACTCGCCATACGCAGTTGAAGACCAGACCGTCTCCATCTGGGCTGGTACCACCGGCAAGCTGGACGAAGTTCCAGTTCGCGACGTCCTTCGCTTCGAGTCAGAGCTTCTCGACTACCTGCGTCGTAACACCTCGGTTCTTACCACCATCCGTGAGACCAACAACCTTGATGACGACACCGCTGCAGCTCTTGAAGCAGCAGTAGTCGCATTCAAGAAGACCTTCGCAACCCACGAGGGCACCCCACTTGCTTCTGTAGCAGTTGAGGCGCTTTCCCCAGCCGAGGTCAACCAGGAGAAGATCGTCAAGGGTCGCTAAGCGATCTAAGACGAACCTCTAACGGATTTAGGAACTAGGAGAGACATGGGAGCGCAACTTCGCGTCTATAGGCAGAAAATCAAGTCTGCCAAGACGACTAAGAAGATTACTCGCGCCATGGAGCTGATCTCGGCATCGCGTATCTACAAGGCACAGCAGCGCGTTGCTGCCGCCAGCCCATACGCGCGTGCAGTAACTCGTGCGGTTTCCGCGGTGGCAACCTACAGCAATGTAGACCACCCGCTAACCAACGAGCCAGCAACCATCGAGCGCGCTGCGGTCGTTATCTTCACCTCGGACCGTGGTCTGGCAGGTGCTTTCTCGAGCAGTGTTCTCAAGGAAGCCGAATCGCTGGAGAAGCTGCTGGTTTCGCAGGGTAAGGAAGTTGTTTACTTCCTGGTTGGACGCAAGGCCGCAACTTACTTCAACTTCCGTCGTCGCGACTTCGTGAAGAACTGGATTGGTGGCACCGACCTACCTAAGGTCGAAACCGCACAGGAAATCGCGAATGCGGTCATCGATGCATTCAACACTCCAGCAGACCAGGGTGGCGTGGACGAAATCCACTTCATCTACAACAGCTTTGTCAGCATGGTTTCGCAGGTTCCAGAGGTAGTTCGTTTGCTGCCTCTAGAGCTAGCCGAGGCCGAGGCTGGCCAGGGTGAGGTATTCCCACTGTATGAGTTCGAGCCAGACGCCTCCAAGGTGCTGGACGCGCTCCTCCCGGTATACGTCGAGACCCGCCTGTTCAACGCCATGCTGCAGTCGGCTGCTTCCGAGCACGCTGCCCGCCAGAAGGCAATGAAGAGCGCAACCGACAACGCCGAGAAGTTGATCAACAACTACACCCGCCTCAGCAACGCTGCCCGTCAGGCAGAAATTACCCAGCAGATTTCCGAAATTGTCGGTGGCGCCGACGCAATGGTTGCCACCAGCGAAGACTAAGAGAAAGAAAGAGACATGGCCGAGAAGAACATTCAGGGTCGTATCGCTCGTGTGACCGGTCCAGTTGTGGACATCGAGTTCCCTCACGACGCTATCCCTGAGATCTATAACGCTCTCACCACCGAGATCGACCTGAATGGCGAGAAGACCACTCTGACTCTCGAGGTTGCCCAGCACCTCGGTGACGACCTGGTCCGCGCCATTGCGCTGAAGCCAACCGATGGTTTGGTTCGCGGCGGTCTGGTTACCGACACCGGCGCACCTATCTCGGTGCCTGTTGGTGACGTAACCAAGGGTCGCGTATTCAACGTGACTGGTGAGGTGCTCAACGCTGCACCGGGCGAGAAGATTGAAGTCAAGGAGACTTGGCCAATCCACCGCGCGGCTCCTGCGTTCGACCAGCTCGAGTCGAAGACCACCATGTTCGAGACCGGCATCAAGGTCATCGACCTCCTGACCCCATACGTTCAGGGTGGAAAGATTGGTCTGTTCGGTGGTGCCGGTGTTGGTAAGACCGTTCTGATCCAGGAAATGATCTACCGTGTGGCAGAAAACCACGACGGTGTATCGGTATTCGCCGGTGTTGGTGAGCGTACCCGTGAAGGTAACGACCTCATCGATGAAATGACCGAGTCGGGCGTTATCGACAAGACCGCACTTGTGTTCGGTCAGATGGACGAGCCACCTGGCACCCGTCTTCGCGTCGCACTGTCGGCTCTGACCATGGCAGAGTACTTCCGCGACGTACAGAAGCAGGACGTTCTGTTGTTCATCGACAACATCTTCCGCTTTACCCAGGCAGGTTCTGAGGTTTCGACCCTTCTCGGTCGTATGCCTTCGGCCGTAGGTTACCAGCCAAACCTGGCCGATGAGATGGGTCTCCTTCAGGAGCGCATCACCTCGACCCGTGGACACTCGATTACCTCGCTGCAGGCAATCTACGTTCCAGCTGACGACTACACCGACCCAGCTCCTGCGACCACCTTCGCCCACCTGGATGCAACCACCGAGCTCTCCCGTGAGATCGCTTCGATGGGTCTGTACCCAGCTGTGGACCCACTGGCTTCGACCTCCCGTATTCTGGACCCTCGCTTCGTAAGCAAGGACCACTACGAGACCGCAACCCTGGTGAAGGCCATCCTGCAGAAGAACAAGGAACTCCAGGAGATCATCGCGATCCTCGGTGTTGACGAGCTCTCTGAAGAGGACAAGGTCACCGTATCGCGTGCACGTCGTATCCAGCGCTTCCTCTCGCAGAACACCTACATGGCTACCAAGTTCACCGGTGTTCCAGGTTCGACCGTTCCACTGAAGGAGACCATCGAGGCATTCTCGAAGATCGCTAGCGGTGAGTTCGACCACTTCGCTGAGCAGGCGTTCTTCAACATCGGTGGCATTGATGACCTCATCCAGGCCAACGAGAAGATCAAGCAGGAAAGCAAGTAATCATGGCAACCAACACCCTGCGCGTAGACCTAGTTTCAGCTGAGCAGTCCGTATGGACTGGCGAAGCCAAGCAGGTCGTCGCTAAGACTGTAGAGGGTGAGATCGGTCTTTTGGCCGGTCACGAGCCTCTGCTGGCCATCCTGGCCACGGGTGAAGTTCGCATCACCCTTCCTGAGGGCGAGAAGATCATCGCAAACGCGGAGGACGGTTTCCTCTCGGTTGAGAACAACGTGGTCACCATCGTCGCTCGCAAGGCATCGTTGGCCTAGGTCAGCAAGCCCAAGCTTCAAGCAAAGAACCCGCTTCCTTACGGAGGCGGGTTCTTTCACGTTTGCGGGACTATTCCAGTCGTCGGGCCTTGCCTTCGGCGCGGGTTACAGGAGTGGCCCTGCGGTTTGCGCCTGGCACCCACTTTACGTCGCCGCCGTGGCTCAGATTTGCCACGCGCGCAAGCACGAAAAGCAGGTCGCTGAGGCGGTTGAGGTACTTGGCCGTCACCGGGTTTATGCCCCCGATGGAAGTGCCGGTGCCGGGTTCGGTGCCGTAGGCCTCTATGGCCTTCCAGGTGGCGCGTTCGGCCCGTCTTACAACTGTGCGGGCAAGGTGTAGCCCGGCTGCCAGTCCGGAGCCTCCAGGCAGGATAAACGAATCCAGCTCGGGCAGCATGACGTTGTAGTGGTCGATCGCCTGTTCCAGCGCCTCAATCCACTTTTCATCCACTCGCAGAGGCTCATACTCGTAGGTCAGCGCCAAGGGGTTTGCTAGGTCTGCGCCCAAATCAAAAAGTTCATTCTGGATCTGCTGCAACAGCTGGAGTGTGTTCTCGTCGAACTCGCCGTGTGCAAGGCTGATGGCCACGCCAATGGCTGAGTTTGCTTCGTCGGCATCCGCGAAGGCCTCGATCCGAGGGTCCGTCTTGGGGGTGCGACTGAAGTCACTTAGTCCGGTCATGCCTTCATCCCCGGTGCGGGTATAGATTTTGGTGAGTTTGACCATGTTCACAAGTTTAGGCTTATTGCATGTTGTTCCTTTTGCCGCCTAGCGAGACCAAGGCAGTGGGTGGAGGCTCCCTGACCATTCAGCAGGTGGCCCTCACCTTCGGTGGGCTAAACGCGGCAAGGGAGTCGGTCTACAAAGCGCTTGAGGCGGTCTGCCGCAAACCCAAGCTGGCGGCTCAGGTGCTGAAACTCAGCCCAAAGCAGCTCGACCAGATACGGGTGAACCTGGAGGTTCAGACAGCGCCAACCATGAGGGCCTTGGAGCGTTATACGGGCACGCTTTATGACGCCATTCATCAGGGCAACGATGACCAGTCATTGACCACCGATGCTTGGGCTAGAGCCAAGCAGTCTGTCCTCATTCAGAGCAGTCTCTTCGGTCTGATTCCAGCCACCGATCTGATTCCTAACTACCGTCTCAGTTCCAGCACGAAGCTTCCCAAAATCGAACTAAAGAAGGTTTGGCAGGAGGCCCATAAGCCGATTCTGCGAAGACTTGATCAGGGTCTGATTGTTGACTTGAGGAGTAAGGCCTATGCCGAACTCGCTCCGCTACCCGATGACATTGAACATGTGTGGGTGGAGGTTGTTAGCCGCGAAAGCGATGGGCAACTTCGAGCCCTAAATCACTTCAACAAGCGTGCGAAGGGTCTTTTGATTCGGGCGGTATTGCTCGCCGAAAAACAACCCCAGACCTTTTCGGATCTAGCCGTTATTGCTGCAACTGTAGGTATGGACCTATACACCGACGAAAAGACCGGCCACCTTTTGCTGGTGACCGATCAAATCGTCAAGGCGAAGCGCTAGGACAATTCAGAACGCCGGAAGCATCCCGGCGCGTGATCGTTAATCATTCCGGTTGCCTGCATGAGCGCGTGCATAGTGGTTGGGCCTACGAACCCAAAGCCAAGCTTTCTCAGCGCCTTGCTGAGTGCTTCACTCTCCGGCGTGGTTGCTCGCCACTCAAAGTTTTCTACTGCCGTGGTGTGACTGCCTCTGTCTGGGGCAAACTGCCAAACAAAGTTGCTTACGCCGCCCGGAATCTCCAGCGAGAGGCGCGCGTTTTTGATGGTGGCATCGATTTTTGCGCGGTTGCGAATGATGCCCACGTCAAGCATCAGCTCGGCTGCTTCAGCCTCGGACATCTCGGCCACGCTTGCAATTTTGAAATCATGGAAGGCCCGGCGGAATCCGTCCCGGCGCCTCAGGATGGTGATCCACGAAAGGCCGGCCTGGAAACCCTCAAGTGCAATCCGCTCAAACATCGCGTCGTCGCCGGTTAGGGCGGCACCCCATTCCGTGTCGTGGTAGTGCGTGTACAGGGTGTCGCCGTAAGGCCAGTTGCAACGAACCAGGCCGTCTTCGAAGGTGCGGCTGGTGGTCATCAGTCGCGACTCTCAATCTGCTCGTGTGCCAGCAGCCAGCGTTTGGTGGGTATGCCATCGCCGCCGGAGTAGCCGGTTATACGACCACTGGCACCCATTACGCGATGGCAACCGACAATGAGGGGAACCGGGTTAGAGCCCACGGCTCCGCCAACTGCGCGTGATGCCTTCGGTTTGCCAAGTTTCGCAGCGATGTCCGCGTAGCTGACGGTCTGGCCGAATGGGATCTTGGCGATCTCGGCCCATACCGCTCGCTGGAAATCGGTGCCTTCAAGAGCAACAGGGAACGTCAGCTCCTTGCGGGTTCCGGCAAAGTACTCCTGAAGCTGGCTGAGTGCGTGCGCCACAACCGCGGACTGTGAGGCGTTTGGTGCCGGTTCCTTTGCCATTTCAAGGAACACTATGGCACCCGCGCGCTCGTAAACAGATACCGGGCCGATTGGGCTGTCGATGCTTCCGCAGGAATCGAATTGGAGGTTTTCTTTATTGATCATTTGGCAACCTTAGATGTCGAGTGGTCGAGCATTCGAAGCGTTCCTTATCTCTGTAGCAAAGAAGCGGCCTTTTGCCTGTGGACAGTGACCTATTAAATGAGCCCGGCAACTGTGGCAGCTAACTTTTTGAGCTCTATGGGTGAGGAGGCTACCAAAACATTCGCCTCCACAACGGCTATCTTTTTAGCCGCCTGGGTATAGACCCGGAGGCCTTCTGCTGTGATTGTCACCTCAACGAAGCGCTTGTCGGCCTCAGATTGACACCTCTGGATTAGGTTTTGTTTTTCGAGAGTGGTTAGGAGCCCGGAGAGGGTGGCTTTTGAAACTCCGCATTCATCAGCGATTACGTGGGTTTCAACCGGGGACGCAACTGATGTTAGCCACAGCACTTGGTATGCGCTCCACGATAAACCGGATTCGGCCAGAGCTTCGCGTTCAATGAGATTCCGCAATGCTGCCGCAGTCCTCATCAAAGATAAAGTCACTTCGGCCGTTGCACTGTGGCTCGACTCTTCAAGCGCAGACAGCATTTTTGCCGTGTAATCGGGAGCTTCTTGTTTTGGCAACTTGGTAAATCTCTCAGCGGGTCCGTGGGTGCTTTCAATCACTATCTCACGCCTTTTGAACGCCAGCCCCAGCCGATACCGAAATGTTAGCGTCCGAATGATCCGCAAACGATGACTGCCCGTCGACGATGCATGCCCCTAAACGATGAATGCCCCTCTAGGAGGGGCATTCAAAGTTAGGTTGCGTTGGTGACGCGAGTTAGCTGAGCATCTCCGAGAACGCCTCAACCAGGCACTTGCGCAGGATGCGTTCCATCTCATCGAACTCGGCCTGGCCAACCGTCAGTGGCGGCGCCAACTGGATTACAGGGTCTCCACGGTCATCGCTGCGGCAGTAGAGGCCTTCCTCAAACATGCGATGGCTGAGGATGCCGCGCAGCAGCTTGTCACATTCCGCATCGGTGAAGGTTTCCTTGGTTTCGCGGTCCTTCACGAGCTCGATAGCCCAGAAGTAGCCGATACCTCGGACATCGCCAACAATCGGCAGGTCCTTCAGCTTCTCGAGAGTCGCCTTGAACGCGTTCTCGTTCTTCAGCACGTTGCCCACCAGGTCTTCGCGATCGAAGATGTCCAGGTTGGCCAGCGCCACTGCACAGGAGACCGGGTGGCCACCGTAGGTGTAACCGTGTGGGAAGAGCGCGCCGTGCTTGAACGGCTCGAAAAGTTTCTCCGCCATCAGCAGCGCGCCCAGAGGGGCGTAGGCGCTGGTCATGCCCTTGGCGCAAACCAGCATGTCCGGCTCCAGGCCAACGCGGTTTGAGGCAAACATCGCACCGCAGCGGCCGAAGGCATCGATGGTTTCATCCGCAACAATCAGAACGTCGTACTTGTCGCAGATTTCACGGATGCGCTCGAAGTAAACCTTTGGCGCGGTGAAGCAACCGCCGGAGTTCTGAACCGGTTCCAGGAAGAACGCCGCAACGGTGTCTGGGTCCTCGAACAGGATCATTTCTTCAACGCGGTCGGCCGCCCAAAAAGCAAATTGCTCTTCGGTCTCAAACTGATCCTGCGCGCGATACCAGTTGGTATTCGGCACGCGGAAGGTGCTTGGAACGAGCGGTTCAAAGGCCTTCTTCATGGACGGAATGCCGGTCATGGAAAGGGCGCCGTGGCTGGTGCCGTGGTAGGCAACCGAGCGGGTCAAAACCTTGTGCTTCAGCGGCTTTCCCTGCAGCTTGAAGTACTGCTTGGCCAGCTTCCAGGCGGTCTCGTTCGCCTCTCCGCCACCGGTGGTGAAGAACACGCGGGACAGGTTCTTTGGCGCGTAGGAGAGCAGGCGCTCGCTGAGCTCGATTGCCGGCTTGTGAGCGTGACTCCAGATAGGGAAGTAGTCCAGGGTGCTCATCTGCTCGAAGGCCGCCTTGGCCAACTCCGGGCGTCCGTGCCCAGCGTTCACCGCGAACAGGCTAGAAATGCCGTCCAGGTATTTCTTGCCATCGATGTCCCAGAAGTTGTGCCCATCGGCGCGAACGATGATTGGGAGTTCGCCTTCCAGAATGGGCTTGTGTTGGGTGAAGTGCAGGAACATGTTGTTTTTGGCAGCTTGTTCCAACATTGGTTTGGTTGCTTCCTGACCGGCTTTGCGCGCGTCCAGGAGTGGGGTGGCTCTATTCGCCGTAGCGACGGTTGCCATTGGTATCACTCTTTACTATTGGGTTTTTCGGGGGACCTATCTGGTTCCCCAGTTGTAGAACTGCTTGTGCAACTTCAAGTACACGAAGGTTTCGGTACTGGTCACTCCGGGCAGCGTCCGGATTTTTGCATTGAGTAGGTTAATCAGATCGTCATCGTTCTCACAAACCACCTCAACCAAAATGTCAAAGCTTCCTGCGGTAAGAACTACATAATCCACCGATGGCAGCGAAGCCAGGTGCTCCGCGATTTCGCGGGTATCGCCGCCGCAACGAATGCCGATCATGGCCTGGCGGTAGAAGCCAAGCTGCATTGGGTCGGTCACGGCCACTACCTGCATCACGCCGGATTCGGTGAGTTTTTGCACTCGCTGGCGCACCGCCGCTTCGGACAGTCCAACTGCCTTACCGATTTCGGCATAGGACTTACGGCCGTCGTACTGCAGTTGTTCGATGATGGCCTTGGACACATCGTCAAGCTGGCTGGTCTTTGCCTTGAATACGCGGGACATATGTCGATATTGCCACTAAAAATGCCAAATCGCAAACGAATCAGTAGCAAAATAGCATCAAGAGTGACCTTTTGGTCCTAAAAGCGAATGTTTTGCTTCGGATTCATCGATTCGAGTCTTGTGGCGTGTCGGATGCTGGCATTCAAGCCCGGAAAGGCGCCAGTTTTCCACAGTTTGACCTTTACATCACCGCTGGAGGCCCAAGTCTGGTTCGATTTACCCATGCAGTGGGTCTGGCTTATTCCTTCACTTGCCTACGGCATCTATTCCTTTGTGTCCACCGGTCAGGTCTATGGCCTGATCTTCGGATTATTCAGCGCGCTGGCCATGGTCGGTGGGTCAATCATGCAGTCTCGCAAAGAGCCGATTGACCTAAAACAACCGGTTCGTTTCGGCCACAAGCGAGTGGCCATCGGAAACAGCATGTTGCCTCGCCTGCAGTTCTTTTGGCAGGCGGCTTGGGTGACTCGGGTTTATCAAGATTTGCAAGAACAGAATCAGCGTCACAATGCCAATCTGGCGTTACGAAACCGGGTTGGTGGGTCATTAGCAGTTGGCTCGGCGCGTCTTGGTGGACTTCAAGCTTGGCTCGGGTTCTCGGGTACAACGGAGGTCCAGATTGACCTCTCCGATGAAGGCGTTCACGCGCTCATCATGGGAGCGACCGGCTCGGGCAAGAGCCAGCTGTTGTCCACCTGGTTGGTCAGCCTCTGCCAGACCTATTCGCCCGAAGACTTGCAGATTATCCTGCTGGATTACAAGGGCGGTGCGGCACTGTCGCCGTTTGTCGACACCCCTTGGTCTGCGGGCCTCTTCACCGACATCGATGCCGAAGCGCCGGCAGCTCTGCAGATTGTGGGTGAGGAGCTTCATCGCCGCGAGCGTCTATTGGCTGAATGCAAGGTTGGGCGGGTTCAAGACCTACCATCGGGGCGCCGCGTGCCCATGCTGGTTCTGGCCGTAGATGAGGTTCAGGCCGTGCTTTTGGACGCTAAGACCCACCAGCACTTCGAGTCTTTGGCGGCTCGTGGAAGGTCTCTAGGGATACACCTGATTCTCACTGCGCAATCTCTCGCCGGCATTCCACGCGCACTTATGCCGAACCTGGGTGTGCGCATCGCGGTGGGTAAATGCGATGTTGTGGATCTGGCCCAGCTTGGCTTCGTGAGGCAACCTCAAAGCGACCCTTCTACGGCCGCGGTTCCAGGGCAGGAATCCCGGTTCGAAAACCTCCAAGATTGGGGGCAGGCGATGCTGATTACGCCCAATCGCCAACTGCGTTTCGCCTTCCCGAGCAGAGGGGTGGTCGGTGCGGCTCGCCTACAGCCAAAACCACAAGAAATTAGCCAAAAAGATTTTTTGCCCCTCGGTGGGCAAAATGGTCCTTCAAACACCGTTTTTGATGCGGATTCCGTTGCGCCAGCGTTAAAACAATTCGTTTTCGGTTTGGGTTTACAAAATCCACCACAGTAAACGGTTGAAACGGGCTGATTCCCGAAGAAATATGTGGCAGTATTTTGTTTTGGGCGCCTTTGGCGGTCATCTCTGTGTTGGTTGGGTAGTGCGTCTGCCCCACTTTTAAGGAGTAGGCATCATGTCCAACCCTCAAAACTCACTTGCAACTGGATTTACCGCCGTTGCTTCGAGCCCAGTTACCCGCCGTACCGTACTTGCCGGTGCAGGTTTGGGTATTGCATCTGTGGCGCTCGCCGCATGTTCGCCAGGTGGCGCCAAGCATTTAAGCCCAGCCAAGGATCTTTCGTCATCCCAGCACGTTGTGAACTGGGACAACTGGCCTTACTACATGGATGGTCAGGACAGCCCTCAGTCGCCTAGCATCAAGGGCTTCGAGAAGCAGACCGGCATCCAGGTGAAGTACCAGGTCAACATCGATGACAACAACACCTACTACGCGCGCATCAAGAACCAGCTTGCGGCTGGCAAGGACACCGGTGCCGACGTCTTCTGTCTGACCGACTGGATGGCAGCGCGCCTCATCAACAGCGGCCTGGTTCAGGAGCTGGACTACAAGCGCCTGCCAAACGTCACCAAGAACCTCGACCCATTCTTCAAGGGCAAAGCTTGGTCCTACGATTCCGACCGCACCCACTCGCTGCCTTGGAAGGGCATCATTGCGGGCATCGGTTACCACAAGGAAAACTACAAGGCCCTGACTGGCAAGGACGCACCAACTTCGATTTCAGACCTCTGGGATCCAAAGGTTGCCGGCAAGGTCGTGGTTCTGTCCGAGATGCGCGACACCCTGGGTCTGCTGATGCTGAGCAACGGTGTGGACATCAGTGCCTTCACCGAAAAGGACTTCAACGCCGCGTTGGACCAGTTCAAGGCTCAGATCAAGAGTGGTCAGATTCGCGGTATCAAGGGCAACTCCTACATTGACGACCTAAAGAACGGCGATGCCGTAATCGGAATTGTCTGGGCCGGCGACGTAGTGGCAACAAATGCTGAGCTGGGCACGGAAGTACTCGGTGCCATTGTTCCGGACACCGGAGGAACCTTCGCCTGTGACAACTACCTAATCCCGATGGGTTCGCAGCACTCCTCCAACGCCGAAGCTCTGATCAACTACTACTACGACCCAGCCGTGGCAGCGATGCTGTCCCTCGGTGGCGTGTTCTATGTGACCCCGGTTGCAGGCACCAAGGAGATTGTTGCCGCCAAGAACCCAACCCTGGCAGCCAACGAGCTCATGTTCCCGAGCGACTGGAGCAAGCTGCACCAGTTCCGTCCGCTTTCGCCTAAGGAAGACAACCAGTTCTCCAAGGCATGGTCGGACGCCTCGAACGGAGTTGTGTAATTGAAGGAATTCGTACCGGCTGGAGCGGACCTAGAACTTAGAGGAATCCGCAAGGAGTTCCCAGGCTTCACTGCAATCGAGAACCTCGATCTGCACATTCCAGCAGGCGAGTTCTTCGCACTGCTCGGACCATCGGGTTGTGGCAAGACCACCACGCTGCGAATCATCGCAGGCCTGGAGGAGCCAACTTCCGGTCAGGTACTGATTGGCGGCAAGGACGTAACCTTTACCAAGCCTCACGAGCGCCCGGTGAACACCGTTTTCCAGTCGTACGCGCTATTCCCGCACATGTCAATCATCGAGAACGTTGCCTTCGGTCTGCGCCGTCAGAAGATTGCAGACCCGCTAGCCAAGGCGATGGACGCCCTGAACCTCGTTGAGCTTGGGCACATCGCGCAGCGTCGCCCTCAGCAGCTCTCCGGTGGTCAGCAGCAACGCGTGGCACTGGCCCGTGCACTCGTGAACCGCCCATCGCTGCTTTTGCTGGATGAGCCTCTGGGTGCTTTGGACCTGAAGCTTCGCCGCCAGATGCAGATCGAGTTGAAGGCCATCCAGATGGAAGTGGGCCTCACCTTCCTGCACGTTACCCACGACCAGGAAGAAGCCATGGACATGGCCGACACCGTGGCCGTGATGAATCGTGGCCGCATCGAACAGATGGGTGCACCTGAAGCGCTGTACGAGCGTCCAAAGACTTCGTTCGTGGCCAAGTTCCTGGGTCAGTCCAACATTTTCGTCGGCGAAATCGCAGATTCCAACTCCGAGACCCTGAGCATCAGCGTTGCCGGCAGCCGAATCTCGGTGCCAAAGGCCCGCGCTGAAAAGCAGGCCGGCAAGATCGCCATCGGTGTTCGCCCGGAGAAGGCTCAGTTCCACCGCGAAGCGCCGGCAGACGCGAGCGACCGCAACATCCTGGGCCCTGGCGTCATCAAGGACATCCGCTTCACTGGTGTTAGCAACCAGTACCTAATCGAGATCCCTAACGTCGGCGATGTAACCGTGTTCGCTCAGAATGTCGGAATCAGCCCCGTTATCGAGCTTGGCGAGAAGGTTTGGGTTTCGTTCAAGGTCGAGCACGCATTCGGCTTGGCAGACCTTCCAGTCGGTGACGAGGACTAGCGATGGCAATCGCTGGTTTCAACACTTCGGCTGCACCTAAGCAGAGTTCCACCCCGCTTAAGACGGGCAAGTTCGTTTGGGTTCTGCTGCTTCCGGGCCTGCTTTACCTGGGCATGTTCTTCATGGTTCCGCTGGTTTCGCTGCTGATTACCTCCGTGGAGACCCCCGATGCCTCGGGCGCCATCGGAATGTACCAGTACGGATTCGACCTCAGCTCCTATCAGCACGTGGTCATCGACTACCTGCCGCAGATTGGGCGCTCCTTCGGATACGCGTTCCTGGCAACCGTGTTCGCGCTGCTGATTAGCTACCCGCTGGCCTACTTCGTTGGAGTGAAGCTTCGCACCCGTCCGCTGATCCAGAAACTCACCTTGACTCTGGTGGTGGCGCCTTTCTTCATCTCGTTCCTGCTGCGAACCATCGCATGGAAGCAGATTTTCGCCGATGACTCGGTGACCATGGGCTTCATCCGCAACCTGTTCCACCTGGATCAGACGTTCCACTTCCTGGGCACCCCGGGGGCAGTGGTTTGGGGCTTGGTTTACAACTTCATCCCGTTCATGACCCTGCCCCTCTACACCTCTTTGGAGCGCTTGGACCTCAGGCTCCTGGAGGCCGCGGGAGACCTTTACGCCAGCCCGGCTTCGGTGTTCACCAAGGTAACTCTTCCGCTGACCATGCCTGGCGTGATCTCGGGCACCCTGCTTACTTTCATCCCAATCACCGGTGACTATGTGAACGCCAGCCGCGACTTCCTTGGTTCGTCAGACACATCGATGATTGGAAACATGGTTCAGGCCGACTTCCTGCAGAACAGCGACTACCCGTCTGCATCCGCGATGTCGGCGGTACTTATGGGAGTAATTCTGCTGATTGTGACCATCTATGTTCGCCGCACCGGAACGGAGGACCTGCTGTGAGAAATCTTCGTCTGGGCCGTTTCGTACTGCCGGTTTACACCGTCATCGCACTGGTTTACCTCCTGGTTCCGATTGCTTACACAATCGCTTTCTCTTTCAACGATTCCAAGGGCCGCACCAACACGCTGTGGCAGGGTTTCACCCTGGACAAGTGGCTAAACGTATGCGTTCGCGGCGACATTTGTGACGCGGTTGGTTCATCGCTGCTAATCAGTGGCGTCTCCACGCTTGTGGCCACCGTTCTGGGCACCGCGATGGCAATCGCTCTGGTTCGCTACAGCTTCAAGGCGCGAAGTCTGGTGAGCCTTTCGCTCTTCCTTCCGATGGCTACGCCTGAGGTGGTTATGGGTGCGGGTCTGGCCGGTTTGTTCTTCAACCTTGGAACCGGCTACGGCTACCTCACCGTGATCCTGGCCCACATCATGTTCTGCCTGTCCTTCGTTGTGGTAACTGTGAAGGCCCGCGTGCAGACGCTGGACCCAGTGCTTGAGGAAGCAGGCGCTGACCTTTACGCAAGCCCGCGAGAAGTATTCTGGCGAATCACCTTCCCGCTATTGCTTCCGGGCATTGTCTCGGGTGCACTGCTTTCGTTCGCGCTTTCGTTTGATGACTTCATCATCACCTACTTCAACTCCGGCGGTGCTGTGACTACCTTCCCGATGTACATCTACATCGCGGCTTCAAAGGGTGTGCCGGCCGAGGCCAACGTCATCGCTTCAGCGGTGTTCCTGCTGGCGATCCTGATTGTGGTGGGAACCCAGATTGGCTCAAACCTGCGCCAGAAGCGCATCATGGCAATCAAGTAAAAGCCTTCGTTTATAAAGAAATCCCGCTCAGGTGTCTGAGCGGGATTTCTTGTTGGCTTTGAATTAGCTGTTGGCCTTGATGCCGGCTTCCAGCACATCGATGGCGTCATTCAGCAGCTCATCGGTGATTACCAGTGGTGGCAGTAAGCGCAGAGTGTTGTAGTAGACTCCCGCGTTGAGAACCAGTACACCGTTCTGGTGGCAGTGGGCAATCAGCTTGTCCACGAGGTCCTTGTTTGGCTTCTTGCTGCCGGCCTCAACGAACTCGATTGCGAGCATCGCTCCGCGTCCGCGAACATCGCCGACGACCGGGTACTTAGCCTTGAGTTCTTCCAGGCGTGGGCGCAGGGTGTTCTCGATTCGCTGTGCGTTTTCGATCACTCCGCCGGCTTCGATTTCCTTCAAAACAGATACCGCAGCTGCAGCAGAAACCGGGTTGCCACCGAAGGTTCCACCGATTCCGCCAGGGTGCGCTGCATCCATGATTTCGGCGCGGCCGGTGACGGCCGAGATAACCATACCGCCGGCGATTCCCTTTGCGATGGTGAACAGGTCTGGCTCGAAGCCTTCTTCGTGGCAGGAAGAGAACCAGGCGCCGGTTCGTGCAACGCCGGCCTGAACTTCATCCGCAACCAGGACAACGCCGTTTTCCTTGGCCCACTTGCTGATGGCTGCCAGGAATCCAGGGGCTGGAACGATGAATCCGCCCTCACCCTGAATCGGCTCGATGACGATAGCGGCCAGGTCCTCGGCACCGATGTGCTTCTCCATGTAGCTGATAGCGCGCTCGGCGGCTTGCTCGCCGGTCATGCCCTCAGGGTCACGGAAAGGGTAGGACATTGGTACGTGGTAGACGCTGCCTGCCAGCGGGCCGAAGCCATTGGCGTAAGGAGCGGCCTTGAAGTTCATTGCCATGGTCAGGTTGGTGCGACCGTGGTAGCCGTGGTCGAACACGGCGATTGCGCTGCGGCGAGTGAACTTGCGGGCAAACTTGACCGCGTTTTCCACTGCCTCGGAACCGGAGTTGAAAAGCGCCGAGCGCTTCTCGAAGTTGCCCGGAGTGTGCTTGTTTAGGAGTTCACAAACCTCGACGTACTGCTCGTACGGGGTGACGGTGAACAGGGTGTGGGTGAGCTGGGTCACCTGGTGCTGGACGGCATCGATAACGCCCTGGTTGGTGTGGCCAATCGAAACCACACCGATGCCCGATCCGAGGTCGATGAACTGGTTGCCATCGATGTCTACCAGGATGGCGCCATTTGCCTTTTCGATGTAGACAGGCAGGGCCGCGCCAACACCGTTAGAAACGGCCTTGCGACGGCGTTCGTGGAGCTCCTGGGATTTTGGTCCTGGGATGGAAGTAACGACTTTGCGCTCCTGCGCGACATTGAACTCAGTCATGTGTTTAATCCTAAGCCAGTGGGGGAACATTACAAGCCGTTTGGAAGCGAACGATAGCGAGTTCTCGGGGTATTCACAGGTAACGAAAATCCTCGAATCGCCTCAGCGCCGGCCCCCGATAGTCGGCAGTGGCAGAATGGGGTAATGCGTCGCGTAATAATCCTCGGATCCACGGGCTCCATCGGCACTCAAGCGCTGGAAGTAATCGGGGAAAATCCCGATAAGTTCCAGGTTGTCGGTCTTGCCGCTGGCACCAACTCTGAGCTGTTGGAGCAGCAGCGAGCAAAGTTCAACGTTGCCGCAGATAAGGCAGTTTTAGGTGCGGCTGAGGCCACCCGTTTGGTTGAGGAAACCGACGCCGATGTTGTGGTCAACGGCATTACCGGTTCCATTGGTTTGGCCCCAACTTTGGCAACACTGAAGACGGGTAAGTCGCTCGCGCTTGCAAACAAGGAATCCCTGATTGTTGGCGGCAAGCTAGTCACCGATTCCGCGGCCGAAGGTCAGATTGTTCCGGTCGACTCCGAGCACTCGGCGCTGGCGCAGTGCTTGCTCGGTGGCAAGGCCGAGGAAGTGCGCAAGCTGATTCTTACGGCATCCGGTGGCCCATTCCGTGGCTGGACCCGCGAGCAGCTTCAGGATGTAACGCCAGAGCAGGCCCTTGCGCACCCCACCTGGGTGATGGGAAAAGTGGTCACAACCAACTCGGCCACACTTGTCAACAAGGGTCTAGAGGTCATCGAAGCGCATTTGCTGTTCGGAATCCCGTTTGACCGCATCGATGTCACGGTGCATCCGCAGTCGGTGGTTCATTCGATGGTCGAATTCATCGATGGTTCCGTGCTAGCCCAGTGTTCGCCGCCAAATATGAAACTTCCGATCGCGCTGGGAATGAGCTGGCCGGATCGGGTTGCAAATGTTGCCCCCGCTTGCGACTGGACCAAGGCCGCAACCTGGACTTTCGAACCGCTGAACGAAAGCGTCTTCCGTTCCGTCGCCCTGGCTCGCCAAGTTGGAACCGCGGGCAAGACCTATCCGGCTGTTTACAACGCTGCGAACGAGCAGGCTGTGGAGGCATTCCATCGGGGGAAGATTGGCTTCAACCAAATAGTTGATCTGATCGACCGCGTTGTTGCGTCGCACGAGCCGGAAGCGGAGTTGAGTCTGGAATCTGTGCTGGCCGCCGAGAAGTGGGCCAGGGATCGCGCGGACGGCATCATCGCGAGGGCTTGCTAGACCGGATTCGGCTCACAGCAAACTCCCCGCTTAAATGACTGAGGCTGGACATAGGGTAATAGCGTGATTGGTTTTCTTGCTTACATAGCCGGTGTCTTGGTGTTCCTGGTGGGCATTGGCATTTCAATCGGCCTGCATGAAATCGGTCACCTGGTGCCAGCCAAACTCTTTGGGGCTCGAGTCTCCAAGTACATGATTGGTTTTGGCCCGACTCTTTGGTCTCGCAAGCGCGGAGACACCGAGTACGGAATCAAATTGCTGCCGCTGGGTGGCTACATCGCTATCTCGGGCATGCTGCCTCCATCAAAAGTGGCTCCTGAGGGCCTGGCACCAAAGCGCAAAGGCTTTTTCCGCGACTGGGTGGAGCAAGCGCGTGCCCAGCAGTTGGACGCCGACGGCAGCTATGACGAATCCAGGGCTTTCTATCGCCTCGCTGTTTGGCGTCGAGTGGTCATCATGCTGGGTGGCCCTGTCATGAACCTGATTCTCGGATCTGTTCTGGTTCTGGTGGCATTGTCCGGGCTCGGTGGCTATCAGGCAAGCGGCAAGGTTGCCCAGGTCATGCCTTGCGTTTTCCAGCATTACACCCAGACAACCTGTGAAGCGGCTGACCCTGAAAGTCCAGCGATGTTGGCTGGCCTCAAAGCGGGAGATACCATCACCGCTGTAGATGGAGTGCCCGTGACGGTTTGGTCACCGGTGCAGCAGAAGTTGACCGACAAGCCAGCTGGCCCACTCAACTTGACCGTTCTACGCTCTGGTCAGAAACTCCACATCACTCTGAAGCCGGTTGTTGCACTCCGCCCGATAGTGGACGAAGTGTCGGGCCAGGTTGCCCGAAACTCCAATGGTTCGATTAGGCAGGCCAACCGCGGCCTCATCGGGGTTCAGCTTGTCTCAGTGCGCGCGCCATATGCCGTTGGCTATAGCGTCAGCTACATCGGGTACACGTTGAAGCAGACCGCCGGTTTGATCGCGGACCTTCCGCGTCAGGTGGGTGAACTCGCGGTAACAACATTCGGTGGCGGAAAGCGCTCAGCAACCGGCCCGGTATCCGTGGTCGGTATTGGAAATATCTCGGGTTCGATCGCAGAAAGCAACAACCTGGACCTCGTGGGCAAGATCTCTACCTGGCTCATGATGCTGGGGTCGCTGAACTTCGCACTGTTTGTTTTCAACCTGGTGCCGCTGCTCCCGCTCGACGGCGGAAACGTTCTAAACGCACTCTGGGACGGCGCTCGCCGCCGAGCCTACAAACTGTTTGGTAAGGCCGACCCTGGGCCGCTGGACACCGCCAAGTTTGTTCCATTTACCATGTTCATGTGGGTCCTTCTGATGGCAATGAGCGCGCTCGTGATCGTTGCCGATGTCGTCAACCCCATCAGCCTCGGTTAGCCTTGACTAGTCCAACTGCGAAAGAGAGAGTTACATGCCTGCGGTAAATCTTGGTCCAATCAAGACCCCGCCACCTGTTCTGGCTCCTCGTCGCAAGTCGCGCCAAATTATGGTGGGCAAGGTGGCGGTAGGTGGTGATGCGCCAGTCAGTGTGCAGTCCATGACCACCACCAAGACCA
Source organism: Actinomycetota bacterium (assembly GCA_039800845.1). Classification (GTDB taxonomy): domain Bacteria; phylum Actinomycetota; class Actinomycetes; order Actinomycetales; family Microbacteriaceae; genus Rhodoluna. The sequence continues at coordinate 16,019 of JBDLQA010000042.1, read as the reverse complement.
CCGACATCAACGGCACATTGCAGCAGATCGCCGAGCTCACTGCTTCCGGCTGTGACATCGTTCGCGTGGCTTGCCCAAGCCAGGATGACGCCGACGTGCTCCGCATCATCGCCAAACGTTCCCAGATTCCGGTTATCGCGGACATTCACTTCCAGCCAAAGTATGTATTCCAGGCAATCGACGCCGGCTGTGGTGCGGTTCGAGTAAACCCGGGAAACATTCGCCAGTTCGATGACCAGGTTGGCGCAATTGCTAAGGCAGCCAAGGACGCTGGCGTTTCGATTCGTATCGGCGTAAATGCCGGTTCATTGGACCCAAGACTGCTTCAGAAGTACGGTAAGGCAACCCCGGAGGCGCTCGTTGAAAGCGCAGTTTGGGAAGCCAGTCTTTTTGAAGAGCACGATTTCCACGACTTCAAAATCTCGGTCAAGCACAACGACCCTGTAGTTATGGTGAAGGCGTACGAGCTACTGGCTGAGCGCGGTGACTGGCCTCTGCACCTGGGTGTTACCGAGGCTGGCCCAGCTTTCCAGGGAACCATCAAGTCTTCGGTTGCATTCGGTGCTTTGCTGTCTAAGGGCATCGGCGACACCATCCGAGTTTCGCTCAGTGCGCCTCCGGTTGAAGAGATCAAGGTTGGCAGCCAGATTCTGGAAAGCCTAAACCTTCGCCCTCGCAAGCTCGAAATCGTTTCCTGCCCATCTTGTGGCCGCGCTCAGGTGGATGTTTACCAGCTGGCAAACGACGTAACTGCCGGTCTGGAAAAGATGACCGTGCCGCTGCGCGTGGCAGTTATGGGTTGCGTTGTGAACGGTCCGGGCGAGGCCCGCGAAGCCGACCTCGGTGTTGCATCCGGCAATGGTAAGGGCCAGATTTTCGTGAAGGGTGAGGTCATCAAGACCGTGCCAGAGAGCGAAATCGTTGCAACCTTGATCGAAGAAGCGAACCGCATTGCTGCCAGCATGGACCCGGCTTTGGTGGGGTCCCCAACGGTTGTTGTAGCGGAGAAGTAACCCAGCCCACGGTGTTCCGCCCGGCATTCAGTTGCCTGGCCAAGCAGGGATTGTAACCGGCGAAACGGTAGGCTATTAGGCATGCCAACACGTCTTTCTAGCCTGTTCCTGCGCACTCTGCGCGAAGACCCAGCCGAAGCAGAAGTAGCAAGCCACAAGCTGCTGCTTCGAGCCGGATACATCCGTCGTGCCGCCCCCGGTGTCTACACTTGGTTGCCGCTTGGCTTGCTGGTGAAGGCGAAGATCGAGAAGGTCGTTCGCGAAGAGATGGCAAACGCAGGTGCTCAGGAAGTCTTCTTCCCTGCACTTCTGCCACGCGAACCATTCGAGGCGACTAACCGCTGGACCGAATACGGTGACAACCTATTCCGGCTGCAGGACCGCAAGAAGGCCGACTACCTGTTGGCGCCAACCCACGAGGAAATGTTCACCCTTCTGGTGAAGGACCTTTACTCGTCCTACAAAGACCTACCGGTTTGCCTGTACCAGATTCAGAACAAGTACCGCGATGAGGCGCGTCCGCGCGCTGGTCTGCTTCGTGGACGCGAGTTCGTGATGAAGGATGCCTATAGCTTTGACCTAACCGATGAAGGTTTGGCCAAGGCTTACCAGGCTCAGCGCGATGCTTACGAGCGCATCTTTACCCGCCTTGGCGTGGACTACGTAATCGTCAAGGCTGACGCCGGTGCGATGGGTGGAAGTGCGTCTGAGGAGTTCCTGAGCCCCAGTGAGATTGGTGAAGACACCTTCGTTCGTTCGCCTGGTGGATACGCCGCAAACGTTGAGGCAGTGAAGACCGTTGCCCCTGCGGCTACCAGCACCGAGGGTCTGCCTGCCGCTGCAGTCAACCACACGCCTGGAACCTCGACCATCGCAACTCTGGTGGATCACGCAAACGCGAACTTCCCACGCGCCGACCGCGCTTGGACCGCAGCGGACACCCTGAAGAACGTAGTTCTCGCTCTCGTAAGCCCGGAGGGCAAGCGCGAACTCGTAATCGTGGGCATCCCTGGCGACCGCGAGGTAGACGCTAAGCGCGCTGAAGCCGCATTCGGTCCGAACGAAGTGGAACCGGCCACCGAAGCCGATTTCGCCGCGAACCCTGGTCTTGTCAAGGGCTACATTGGCCCGGTCAGCCTGAGCGCCGATGGTTCAACCACGATTGTCCTGGGTAAGGATGGCTCCACCGGCATCCGCTACCTGCTGGACCCACGCGTTGTGGACGGCACCCAGTGGATCAGTGGCGCTAACACCGCGGACCACCACGTCTTCGATCTCGTAAAGGGTCGCGATTTCAACGCCGACGGCATCGCCGACATCGCTGAGGTGCGCGCAGGAGATGCTGCGCCTGACGGTTCGGGTCCGCTCGAGCTGGCCCGCGGCATCGAAATTGGCCACGTTTTCCAGCTGGGTCGTAAGTACGCAGAGGCACTGGACCTCAAGGTCCTCGACGAAAACGGCAAACTGCAGGTTGTGACCATGGGTTCTTACGGCATTGGTGTAACCCGTTTGGTTGCAGTGCTGGCAGAAGCCAACCGCGATGAGAAGGGTCTGATCTGGCCTGAAGCAGTTTCCCCGGTTGATGTTTACATCGTTGCTGCCGGTAAGGACGATTCCGTCTTCGAGGCCGCCGAGAAGCTGGCTGCAGAGTTTGAGACGGCAGGTAAGACTGTGATGTTGGACGACCGTCCGAAGGTAAGCCCTGGCGTGAAGTTCGGCGATGCTGAGCTCATCGGTGTGCCAAACATTGTGATTGTCGGCAAGGGCCTGGAAAACGGCGAAGTGGACATCTGGAACCGTCGAAGCGGCGAGCGTCGCGCGGTGGCGGTAAACTTGGCAGTCCAAGAACTTAAGTAACGGAGGAACACCATGGATATCGACCTGAGGTTGTTGAAGCAAGTCGAGGCCGAGCGTGAGATTCCGTTCAAGGAACTCGTTGAGATTATCGAGGCCGCACTTGTTGCCGCTTACCAGCGCAACATCGGAAACCACGATCCTGCACGTGCCATCCTGGACCAGAAGACCGGCAAGGTCAGCATCATGGTTCCAGTCAAGGATGAAGACGGCGAGCCAACCGATGAAGAGCAGGATGTAACCCCGGAAAACTTCGGCCGCATCGCTGCGTATTCGGCAAAGCAGGTAATCGCTCAGCGTCTGCGCGAAATCAACGACGACGTCATCTTTGGCGAATTCCAGGGCAAGGAAGAGGACATCGTCACCGGTGTCATCGAGCAGGGCCCGAAGCCATACCTGGTTTACGTGAACCTGGGAACCGTCGAGGCCATGCTGCCTGACAGCGAGCAGGTCCCGGGCGAGGACTACAGCCACGGCAAGCGCTACCGCTTCTATGTGACCAAGGTTGCCCGCGGAACTCGCGGCGGTGCACAGGTGACTGTTTCGCGCAGCCACCCATCGCTGGTTCGTAAGCTGTTTGCCTTTGAGGTACCGGAAATCGCTAACGGCGATGTTGAGATCGTTCAGGTTGCCCGCGAGGCCGGCCACCGCACCAAGATTGCGGTTCGCGCCACCAAGCCAGGAGTGAACGCTAAGGGCTCTTGCATCGGTGAATTGGGTCAGCGTGTGCGTGCTGTCAGCGCCGAGCTGAACGAAGAGAAGATTGACATCGTTGACTGGTCCGAGGACATCGTGGAGTTTGTTGCCCACGCGCTTTCGCCAGCCAAGGTCTCTTCCTGCTTCATGCTGGACGCCGCCACCAAGCACGTTCGCGCGCTGGTTCCAGACTTCCAGCTTTCGCTTGCTATCGGTAAGGAAGGCCAGAACGTTCGTTTGGCGGCCCGCCTCACCGGCGCCAAGATCGACGTCCAGCCAGACTCCATCTTGGAAGACTAAGGATCAAGCTGGAGGCTTAGCCTCTAGGCTTACCGACTGTTAGCGGGTAGGATGGAAGCCGTAAGAACTTGCGTTGGATGCAAACAGCGCGCCACAAATCTGGTCAGAATCGTCGCTATTTCGGGAAAACTAACGCCCGATCTATTCGGTACGCTTCCCGGCCGTGGTGCCAGAATGCACCCTCGTACCAGCTGTCTTCAACTTGCAATAGAGCGCAAAGCTTTTAGCCGCGCGCTTCGTTACCAGGGAAACCTGGAGGTTGATGCATTGAATCAATACGTTGAACAGGCGGAAATGATGTTGGCAAAAAATGAGTAACTCGAAATGAGTCTCACCAAGCTTTAACGGCCTGCCCTGTCTGGGGTTGGCCCAGACAGGAGAACAACTAAGTGGCACTACCACGCGTTTACGACATTGCCAAGGAACTTGGAATTGATACCAAGGATGCCCTGGCCAAGTTGGCGGATCTCGGAGAATTCGTAAAGTCCGGATCGTCGACCATCGCACCACCAGTAGCTAAGAAGCTGCGTGATGCTTTCCCTAACAAGCCAGCTGCTCCGGCCGCTGCAGCACCTGCTGCTGCCGCTCCAGCCGCGCCGGCTGCGCCAAAGGCTGCTCCAGCAGCACCTTCCGCTCCTGCGGCTCCGGCTGCTCCAGCACCTGCAGCCACTTCGGCTCCAGCGCCTGCCGCTCCAGCCGCACCTGCAGCTCCAAAGGCCGCCGCTCCGGCAGCGCCTGCTGCACCAGCTGCTCCAGCCGCGGATGCTGCTCCAAAGCCAGAGGGCGACGCAAAGCCTGCTGGTGGCATGGGTATCCCACGCCCAGGCAACAACCCATTTGCTTCCGCTCAGGGCATGGGCATTCCCCGCCCAATCGCTCGTCCGGGCAATAACCCATTCGCACCTAGCCAAGGTATGGGCCGTCCAGGTCAGGGCCAGCGTCCAGGTGGCGCACGCCCAGGCCAGGGTGGCGCTCCACGTCCGGGTGGCGCACCTCGTCCAGGTGGCGCACCAGGCGGTGCTCCACGTCCAGGCGGCGGTTTCGCTCGTCCGGGTGGCGCTCCAGGCGCCGGTGGCTTCAACCGCCCTGGTGGCGGTGCTCCAGGTGCTGGCGGCTTCAACCGTCCAGCCGGTGCCCCTGGTGGTGGCGCTCCTGGCCGTGGCCGCGGCAATGCTTCTGGCACTGCTGGCGCCTTCGGTAAGGGTGGTTCGCGCGGTGCCTCGAAGGCTCGTAAGAGCAAGCGTGCAAAGCGCGAAGAATTCGAAGCAAGAACCAATGCTCCTAGCCTCGGTGGCGCACTTGTGCCACGCGGCGATGGCAACACCGTGCTGCGTTTGCGCCGCGGTGCCAGCATCCAGGACTTCGCAGACAAGATTGATGCAAGCGCAGGTCAGCTGATCACCGTTCTGTTCCACCTGGGACAGATGGCTACCGCTACCCAGTCGCTGGATGAAGATACCTTCGCAATCCTTGGCGAGGAGCTCGGCTACAAGATCGAGGTCGTTTCGCCTGAGGACGAAGAGCGCGAGCTCTTCGAAGGCTTCGGTCTGGACATCTCCACCGACTACGACGATGACGAAGAGAACCTGCTGCCTCGTCCTCCAGTCGTAACCGTTATGGGTCACGTTGACCACGGTAAGACTCGCTTGCTGGACAGCATCCGTAAGTCCAACGTTATGGCTGGTGAGGCCGGCGGCATCACCCAGCACATCGGTGCTTACCAGGTGCACGTTGAGCACGACGGCGTTGACCGCGCGATCACCTTCATCGACACCCCGGGTCACGAGGCCTTCACCGCTATGCGTGCTCGTGGTGCGCAGGTCACCGACCTCGCAATCCTCGTGGTTGCAGCCGATGACGGCGTTATGCCTCAGACCATCGAAGCGCTTAACCACGCTCAGTCGGCCGGCGTTCCAATCGTTGTCGCGGTCAACAAGGTTGATAAGGAAGGCGCTAACCCAGCGAAGATTCGTCAGCAGCTCACCGAGTTCAACCTCGTGGCTGAGGAATACGGTGGCGATGTAATGTTCGTCGATGTTTCCGCGCTTTCGGGCAAGGGCATCCCTGAGCTTCTGGATGCAGTTCTGCTTACCGCGGATGCTGCACTGGACATGCGCGCAAACCCGAACAAGGATGCTCGCGGTGTGGCCATTGAAGCCAACCTGGACAAGGGTCGTGGTTCGGTTGCAACCGTTCTGGTTCAGTCCGGTACCCTGCACGTCGGTGACCCTATCGTTGCCGGTGCTGCTCACGGTCGTGTTCGCGCAATGTTCGACGAGAACGGCAAGCCTGTTGAGGCAGCCACCCCGAGCCGTCCGGTTCAGGTTCTCGGTCTGCAGTCGGTGCCTCGCGCCGGTGACACCTTCGTGGTGGCAGAGGACGAGCGTCAGGCACGTCAGATCGCTGAGAAGCGTGAAGCTGCCGACCGCAACGCTCTGCTGGCTAAGAGCCGCAAGCGCATCAGCCTCGAAGACTTCACCAAGGCTCTGGAAGACGGCAAGGTTGAATCGCTCAACCTGGTCATCAAGGGTGACGTATCCGGTGCTGTTGAAGCACTGGAAGACTCGCTGCTCAAGATCGAAGTGGACGACAGCGTGCAGCTGCGCATCATCCACCGCGGTGTTGGTGCTATCACCGAGAGCGACGTCAACCTGGCTACCGTGGACAACGCGATCATCATCGGCTTCAACGTCCGTCCGGACACCAAGGCCCGCGAGCGCGCTGACCGTGAGGGCGTCGACGTTCGTTTCTACTCGGTCATTTACGCAGCCCTGGAAGACATTGAGAAGTCGCTCAAGGGCATGCTCAAGCCTGAGTTCGAAGAGGTTGAGACCGGAACCGCAGAGGTGCGCGAGCTCTTCAAGTCGAGCAAGGTTGGCACCATTGCCGGTTCGATCGTCCGCAGCGGAAGCATCAGGCGCAACGCAAGCGCCCGCGTGCTTCGTGGCGGTGTGGTCATTGCCGACAACCTCAAGGTTGACTCGCTCAAGCGTTTCAAGGACGACGCAACCGAGGTCAAGACTGACTTCGAGTGTGGTATCGGCCTCAATGGCTTCAACGATCTCCAGCTGGAAGACATCATCCAGACTTGGGAGATGCGCGAAAAGCCACGCGTCTAGTTATTAGTGGATGCGGCGGTTCGGTTAGCCGGGCCGCCGCATTAACTTCAAGGAGTTTTCATGGTTGACCACGCTCGTGCCCGCAAGCTTGCGGAACGAATCAAGGTTCTGGTTGCAGAGGCGCTGGAACGCGCAGTGAAGGACCCTGACCTAGGTTTTGTGACCATCACCGATGTTCGCGTAACCCCGGATCTGCAGAATGCAACAATCTTCTACACCGTTTTCGGTAGCGATGAGGACAAGAAGCGTTCGGCCGAAATCATCGAACGTAACCGTGGCATTGTTCGCCGTGAGGTTGGCCGCGGCCTTTCCATTCGTTTGACCCCGACAATCGAGTTCGTTGCGGATGAGATCCCTGAGGTTGCGGCCGCGCTGACCGATCTTTTAGCAGAGGCGCATCGCCGTGACGAGCAGGTGCACAAGCTTGCCGAGGGCGCTAAATACGCCGGCGAGGAGAACCCTTACAAGGAGCCTCGCAAGATTGAGGACGAAGACGACATCGACGGTGTTACCGAAGACGACACTCAAGACGACACAGGGGACGAGGAATAGTCCTTGGCTACTGCCGGCCTGCTGCTGATTGACAAAGACCCCGACTGGACCAGCCACGATGTGGTTGCCAAGGTGCGGGGTCTTGCCGGTACTCGCCGGGTTGGTCACGCCGGAACTCTAGACCCGATGGCCACCGGTTTGCTCATTCTGGGCATTGAGTCGGCTACTAAGCTGCTGACTTTCCTGGTTGGGGAAGACAAGACGTACCAGGCCACCATTCGTTTGGGTGCAACTACAGTCACCGATGATCGCGAAGGCGATGTCACGAGCGAGGCTGATCCCGCTGCTGTTGCGGCAATAACTAGCGAGGCCATCGAGACCGCGTTGCAGGCTCTGCGTGGTGACATCATGCAGGTGCCTTCATCGGTGAGTGCTATCAAGGTGGACGGGCAGCGTGCCTACGCCAAGGTGCGCGGGGGAGACGAAGTGAAGTTGGCGGCCAGGCCAATCCGAGTTTCCCGTTTTACGGTTGATGCCGAGCCAAGATTTGTCGACGGCAAGTTTGTTGACTTGGACGTTACTGTCGACTGTTCCAGCGGTACTTACATTCGCGCTTTGGCCCGCGATCTCGGCGCCGCCCTTGGAGTGGGCGGCCACCTCACCGCCTTGCGGCGCACTCGCATCGGCCAGTATGACGTTTCTCAGGCAACTCGCCTGGAAGGCCTAACCCGCGAGAATCTGTCGATTTTGCCGAGTGCGTCTGCCGCGGCCCAACAGTTTGCAGTGCGCCAACTTTCTGCGCAGGATGAAGTTGATCTGCGCCACGGCAAGCGTCTGCCTGTCGGTGCTATCCAGCAGGCCCCGAACAGCGCTTTGCCGGCGGACGCCAAGATTCCGTCTGGTCAGCCGATTGCGGCTCTCAACGAATCCGGCGCGCTGGTGGCCATGCTGGAACGCAGCGGCAGCCAGCTCAAGTCTTTGGTGGTGTTTGCTAATGCCTGAGTTGCTCTATCAGATTGCCCTATGGTTCGACCTCATCACCGGTGTCGGCATCACGGTTCTGGGTCTTTTCGGCCGCAAGCCAGCGGACCTCATGGCCGCACTGGTGGGCCTAACCGAGCTGCTGCTGCTGGTCCAGCTGGTTGCGGGTTTCGTGTCTGTGGCTCAGGGCGGGCAAGCCAAGGGCGACACCGTGGAGTACTTCATTTACGTGATTGTGGCGCTTCTAATCCCGCCGGCAGCAATCCTTTGGGCCATTCTGGATCGCGCCTCGCGCTGGTCCACTGTCGTTCTCGGAGTAGTGGGAATCACCCTCGCAATCATGCTCGTGCGCATGCACCAAATCTGGTTCGGCGCCTAATCCTTCAGTCAAAGACCTTAGGCTTAATCACATGGCAAAATCTAAATCTTTGGGTGCTTCCCGCGCTTTGGTAGCCGTTTACGCCGTGTTCGCGCTCTCGGCTTCCGCCCGCGCAATCTACGAGCTAATCGCCAAGTTCAGCTTGGCTCCGGTTTCGTATTCGCTAAGCGCTCTTTCCGCGCTGGTTTACATCGTTGCCACTTTCGCTTTGGCCAAGCAGGCCAAGCCACGCTGGTTTTCGGTTGCCCGCGCCACCATTGTTTTCGAACTGGTCGGCGTGGTCACCGTTGGTGCACTTTCTTACCTGGCCCCTGAGCTCTTCGCCCACCCTTCAGTTTGGAGCTGGTTCGGCGCTGGATACGGCTACGTGCCGCTTGCCTTGCCAATCGTCGGACTGGTCTGGCTCAACAAACACAAGGCGGCTTAGGGATTCCTCTATGCAGCACTGGACTTCGCTCACCGAGGTGCCCGCCGGCACCCCATCCGTGGTTACCATCGGCAAGTTCGATGGCGTCCACCTTGGGCACCAGGCGCTGCTAAAGGCAACCACCGATTACGCCAAGGCCAACTCGCTCCGGTCGGTGTGCCTAACTTTTGATCGCCACCCGGATGCCCTATTCGCTCCGGATCGCGTTCGCCAAGCCCTAACCGGTCCAACTCAGAAGGCGCAGTTGGTTGCCGCTGCTGGTATCGATGCCCTGCTGGTTTTGCCCTTCGATCGCGCCCTGGCCGACCTCGCTGCGGAAGACTTTGTCACCCAGATTTTGGTGGGCAAGTTGAACGCGAAGCACGTGGTTTTGGGGGAGGGTTTCAGGTTTGGAGCCGGCGGTTCCGGCGATGAAACCCTGCTGCGCCAACTCGGCGAGCGCCTGGGCTTCACCGTTGAGTCCATCGCGCCCGTGGTGGTCGATGGCCATCGAGTCTCCACCAGCCGGGTTCGCGACCTCTTGGATGAGGGCAACGTCGTTGGCGCAAGCCGCCTTTTGGGCCGCCGCCACACCACGCAGGGAATTGTTGAGCATGGCCTCAAGCTGGGCCGCCAGCTTGGTTTCCCAACGGCCAACCTTTCGCGCGATTCCGAGGGCTTCTTACCGCTCGATGGCGTTTATTCGGGCTGGTTGTTTGTAGACGGCGAGCGCTTCCCGGCAGCGCTCTCGGTGGGCATCAATGAGACCATTCAGGCGGTTCCTCGCTTGATCGAGGCCCACGTCCTGGACCGCAAAGACCTAGACCTTTACGACAAGACGGTCACTCTGGAATACGTAAGTTTCCTGCGCCCGGCGGCAAAGTTTGACGGCATTGAAACGCTCATCAAGGCAATCGGCGATGACTGCGACCGAATCCGTGAAATTCTGGCTGTCGACGCTGCCGCCACCCCGGCCAGCTAGCCCGCCGAAATTCTCAGAGAACTCTCAGGGTTCTCCACAGGTTCACACAAGGTCGAGTGGAATAGTAACTTCTAGCGCGCAAAAGCTAAAGGAGTGAAGATGGTCGGCAGAGAGCCACGCAAAGGCGATTTCGAGTACACAACCGACTCTTCCGCCGACCCAATTTGGACTGCGGAATCAGAGTCCAACGCGGTTCTTCGCAAGGCTCGCTTCAGTGCGACCACTATCGTAACCACCAGCCTCATCATCGCGGGTGGAATCCTGGGCGGTGCGGCGTTTGCCTTCACTCATGGCGTTGGTGATGACAGCGGAACCCCAGTAGTTACGGGCAGCGACAGCCATCCAAAGATCCACGGCCCTAAGTCTGCGGTACCAGCATCTTCGCCGGCTCCTTCTTCGACCGATCAGTCAACTCCTTCGGCCACCGATGCTGGCGGTCCAAAGCCACTTCCGTCGGGTGCGCCAAAGTATCCGGGGAAGAACATTGCAGTCCCTCCGGTCACCTTTGATGACAAAGACGGCAACCGCGACTTCCACCCCGCCCCCGGTGCTCCATTGCCGAGCGGTGCGCCTGCAATTAGTGGCGATGGTGACCACCATGCTCCTGGAGAAGGCGACAGAGATGGACTTGGCAACAAAGGCAAGCACGGTTTCCAAGTCCCTGGCTCTGCGCCAACCCCTTCTGCTTCATCCAACAACTAACGAATAGACGACTCTTAGGAACACCAACCATGACTGAAGAAACCAAGTACGAAATTGAAAACGAAACCAAGCTCTCGTTCCGCGATTTTGCGGCCAAGCGTTGGGTTCGCATCACTGCCGTGAGTGTAGGTGCCGCTATTGCTCTTGTAGGTGCTTTTGGTGCCGGAGTGGTTGCTGGTGAGCGAATCGGTGGCCAGGGGCAGACTTCAAGCTTCGGCGATCACGGAAACTTCGGTGGCTCAGGCGGCATGCAGTTCGGCGGCCCTAATGGCAAGAACTTCGGTGGTCCTGGCGGCATGTGCCCTGCAAATGATCCTGATCACTGCGCAGGCACCGACCGCGGTCAGCACGATTTCCAGCTACCATCGGCAGCGCCAGCCGCTCCAACTGGTACCAAGTCCTAGCCGCGGCTAGGAAGACTCTGGGGTCCTACTGTGCCTTCAAAAGCCCGACCAATTAGGTTTTTCGTGAACCCTGAAACTGGCAAGTTTGACTTGTTTTGGGCCATAAGTGTTGCAAGTTTGACGCTTTACTCAGGCCTCGCTTACCTCTTTGAGCTCAGCAAGGGACAGCACTCAGACTTCTATGGCGCAATCGCCATGAGCATGTCCAAGAGTCTGTCCAACTGGTGGTGGGGTGCCGCTGATCCCGGTGGCACCATCACGCTGGACAAAATCCCGGGTTCCTATTGGATTCCGGCATTGTTCGTCAAGGTATTCGGCTTCTCGACTTGGTCGGTTAACGCGCCAAACGCCATCGCGAGCATTGCGCTAGTACTCGTGGTCGCTGCAACGGGCAAGCTCCTGGCGGGGCGTTACGCAGGATTGCTAGCTGGCGCGATCGTTGCGACAACGCCTATTCTTGCTGCCGTAGCGCGCTCAAATCAGCCGGAAAGCTATTTCCTGCTATGGATTTCTGTTGCCGCTTACTTTGCCGTCAAAGCAACAAAAGGCGCTTCATTCAAGCACCTGATGTGGGCCGGCGTCTTCATTGCTTTGGCCTTCCACTCCTACATGCTCGTAGCATGGGCGGCCTGGCCGGCACTCGGGTTAGCCTGGCTCACAGTGAATCTACCTTGGCCGAAAAAGTTGCTTCAGTTGCTCGCCGCGGGCCTGTCAAGCCTTGCACTAAGCCTTGTGTGGATCCTCTCGGTGACCCTAACTCCCGCGAGCGCTCGCCCATACATCGGTGGCTCCAACACAAATAGCGCCTTCGAGATGGTGTTTGGCTATAACGGACTTGGGCGATTTAGCGCCCTGACTTCGGGCACCAGTGCAATCCGCGGATTCACTCCGCCTTTCTCGGGCGATCCAAGCTTCTTCCGATTGGTAAACAGCCAGTTGCTGCCGCAAATCGGATGGCTAATCCCAGCTGCACTTGTTTCAATCGTCGTGCTGCTTGTTCGCCGCGGCAAGAGCCCTCAAACCTGGTTTGTAATCGCATTTTTCGTGGTTTACGCGGTGATGTTTAGCGTTGTTTCCGGAATGCATCAGTTTTACACGGCTGAGATGGGCATTGGCATCGCTCTTCTTATCGCTCAGGCTTCCGCGGGCGCTGAGAACGGAAAGCATCGATTCGGGCCGGTTGTTATTGTGGCAACCGCTGCGATCACTGCTCTGTTCATTGCGATTCAGTACAGCACTTACCTCGTCTGGGCTCCAGTAGTTCAGTTGCTTTTGGCGGTTGTCGCAGTCATTTTCATCCTCGTTGTTTTGCCCGGCAAGGCCGCGATGCTGACGCCGATCGCACTCGTTGGAGCGTTGGTTTTCAGCCCAGGTGCATGGGCCGCAGATGTCTACCGCTATCCGTCAAACATTAACCCGGTAGCCGGGCCGACCAACTCAATGGGTATGTTCGGATCTGCTCCGGGTGGCGGAACCGGCACCGACGGAGAGAATGTTGACAGTGCTCTCATTCAGTACCTTGAAAAGCATCAGGGTAAAGCCAAGTTCCTGGTGGCCATGTTCTCAACCGGAACCGCGGCGCCTTACATCAATGCAACCGGCGAAAACATATTGCCAATTGGTGGCTTCGACGGCTCAGATCCATCTCCAACATTGGCCCAGATTAAGGCACTCATCTCGGCCGGCGACCTGAAGTACGTCTCGATGTCCAGTTCGGGCTTCGGCGGTGGCATGGCTGGTGGCATGGCTGGTGGCTTCGGTGGAGGCCCAGGCAATAGCTCAGCCAGTGCAACATCAGCGGGCAGTACGAATTCGTCAGCCGTTCGAACCTGGGTGGAGGCTCATTGCAAGGTTTCCGACTACTCGAGTGGCTCGCTATACGAATGTTCTCCGAGCTCGGTGTCTAAGTAGTTAGGCGCTTGCGGAAGCAGCGAAGCTAACGAAGACTGGCACGCCAGCGCCAATTCCCCTAGACTAGACAGGTTGCCGTGTAACGGCCGCGGATAAAGAGAGCTGATTTCACAATGAAATTCGGCGCCGCGCAGTGGACTGAAAGGACATGAACTATGGCACTTGACCCAAAGGTTAAGACCGCGATTATCGAAGAGTACGCAACCCACCCAGGTGACACCGGTTCGCCTGAAGTCCAGGTTGCTGTTCTCAGCAAGCGCATCAAGGACCTCACCGAGCACCTGAAGGAGCACAAGCACGACCACCACAGCCGTCGTGGCCTGCTTCTTCTCGTTGGTCAGCGTCGTCGCCTCCTTGGATACCTCCAGGGCGTAGACATCAACCGCTACCGCGCGCTCATCGAGCGTCTAGGACTGCGCCGATAGGTCGCTTCCAGCGACTGCCGCTAAGTTCGCTTCCAGCGACTGGCGATAACGCGAGTTTTCCACAGAACCCCCGAGCTTTTGCTCGGGGGTTCTGTAATTCCTGTTTGATTGTCGAAACGCATTCGATAGGCAGGGGAATCATGAACTTCGGACAGGCCATTCAAAACGGCTTCCAAAACTACGCAAATCTCAAGGGCTCGGCAACGCGCCGCGAATATTGGCTTTGGATGTTGTTTGTCGCTCTGGTTTCCTTTGTCTGCGGCGTAGTGGCAATTATCGGATTCGGCTTGGCTCCGCTTATCTGGGATGTGATTATCGTCACGCCTTCATTTGCATTTTTGAATCGCCGCCTCCGCGACGCGGGTCTGTCCACGAAGCTTTCGTTTGTGCCGCTCACAGGTTTTGTGGTCGCAGTTGTTTATTCAGTAGTCGGCAGTGCAATTGCGGCTCAAGCCTTAGTGGGCTCTTACGGCGGTGGAATTGCTTCGTTGCGACATGCAGTTAGCACGCTTTACGCTGTGACCGGATGCACGATTTTTATCGTTTTGGTCTGCTTGGGCTTGAAGATTTACTGGACCACGCGCCCAAGCAAGAGCTTGCCAGGCGCCAGCCAAGGTAAGACCACCTCGAGCCCCGGATCATTCACCATCAACATGGGCGCCTAACGCGGTTCAGAAATCCCAGTCACCTTATTGGTTGGCTGGGATTTTCGCTTACCCAGTCGGTGGCCTGGCCACTAACGGCCCGGCCACCGACTGTTCACTTTGCCCGCGGCAAGTCCACTCTGGTTATTGTCGTACCCCGCTGGTAGACTCGAAACTGAGTGATCGGGTTGATGCTGGTCCTCGGTGGAAGGTCTTGGGCCCACATTTCATGCGGCTCCCAAGGTTTGTCACTGGAGACCAGATCGCACTGCTGGGCCATACGGGCCCGTAAGACAGAGCGTTTCCCAAGGGCATCGCCCCAATCAATCATTCGCCGAGCAATTTGGCGCGCTATTTGGCGCACCGATTCGTGACTCTCACGGGCGCTTGGTTCAATGCAACAAAGACGAATAAAGAGGAAACACATACATGTCGATTGACATCAACAACCCACTGATGGATGGCACCAAGTTCGCGGTAGCCACCATCGACAACGGTAAGTTCGGTAAGCGTTACATTCGCTTCGAGACTGGCCGTCTGGCTCAGCAGGCACAGGGTGCCGCAGCCGTTTACATGGATGACGAGACCATGCTGTTCTCGGCAACCACCGCAAGCAAGCAGCCTAAGGACCAGTTCGACTTCTTCCCACTGACTATCGATGTCGAAGAGAAGATGTACGCAGCTGGCCGCATCCCTGGATCGTTCTTCCGTCGTGAAGGCCGTCCAACCACCGACGCAATCCTGGCTTGCCGCCTGATTGACCGTCCACTTCGCCCATCTTTCGTCGATGGTCTGCGTAACGAGGTTCAGGTTGTAGTTACCGTTATGGCTATCGAGCCAGACGAGCTCTACGACGTAATCGCAATCAACGCAGCATCGATGTCCACCCAGCTCGCTGGTCTGCCGTTCTCTGGCCCAATCGGTGGTGTGCGTGTTGCACTTATCGACAACCAGTGGGTTGCATTCCCTAAGCACTCGCAGCTGGAGAACGCAGTATTCGACATGGTCGTTGCTGGTCGCGTCATCGAAGAGAACGGCGTCAAGGACGTCGCAATCATGATGGTTGAAGCTGAGAGCACCGAGCGTACCTGGGACCTCGTCAAGGGTGGCGCAACCGCTCCATCGGAGGACGTAGTCTTCGCCGGTCTGGAAGCCGCTAAGCCATTCATCGCTGAGCTGGTTCGTGCACAGGCAGAGCTTGCTGCAGTTGCTGCAAAGCCAACCGCAGATTACCCAGTGTTCCCTCCTTACAGCGAGAACACCTACGAGCACGTCGCCAAGCTGGCTGAGTCTGAGCTTGAGAAGATCTACCAGATCGCTGACAAGACCGCTCGCCAGGACGCCGACGACGCGCTGAAGGCATCCGTCAAGGAGAAGCTCTCGACCGTTCTCAGCGAGGACGAGCAGGGTCAGATCTCGGCAGCCTACAAGTCGGTCACCAAGAAGGTTGTCCGTACCCGCGTTCTGAAGGAAAAGGTTCGCATCGACGGCCGTGGCCTTCGCGACATCCGTCCACTGGACGCCGAGGTTGCAGTTATCCCTCGCGTGCACGGTTCGGCTATCTTCCAGCGCGGCGAGACCCAGATCCTGGGTGTCACCACTCTGAACATGCTCAAGATGGAGCAGCAGATTGACTCGCTGAGCCCAGAGACCACCAAGCGCTACATGCACAACTACAACTTCCCTCCTTACAGCACCGGTGAAGTTGGTC
>JBDLQA010000041.1:0-3432 GCA_039800845.1 Actinomycetota bacterium | reverse complement strand
CTCAAGAGCGTAATCTGGGCAGAGCTCGGCGAGGCCGCGGCCAAGACTCCTACCGGCGCTGCGACTTTGCTTGAATTCGATTTGGCACCGGCTGACAAGCGCGATGCGATCGCAGAAAATCTCGCAGCTGGCGTTCGCGACACCAACGGACTTATCGTCACCGGATTCCTAGGCACGCCAATCATCCTCGATGCCATGAGCCGCAACGGGCAGCTCGATGCCGCATTCACGATGTTGCTTCGCGAAGAAATCCGAAGCTGGCTCTACCCAATCAAGATGGGTGCCACAACCATCTGGGAGCGTTGGGATGGCATTGCCGAAGACGGAAGCATCAGTGGCGGTGAACTCGCTAGTGCCGCTGAGGGCTCCGAAGGCAGCATGATCAGTTTCAACCACTACGCGTACGGTGCGGTTGTTGACTGGATTTACCGCAACGTCGGAGGCATTGCACCGCAGGCGCCGGCATACGAGCAGATCCTGATTGCCCCGCGCCCACACGAAAAGATCACGTCTAGCGATACCTGCATTGACACAGGCTATGGACGCATTTCGCTGAACTGGGAAATTCGCGATTCCAACCTTGTCGGTGAGTTAACGGTTCCATTCGGGGTAACCGCAACTTTCGACCTTCTAGGAAGCGCTAACTCAGCCCTAATCGTGAACAGTCGATCTGTGGAAAAGGGGCAAACCTTTGGACACGGCCGCTACACATTTTTGCTCAACAACCCGCTAATCGCCCACTAGAAACCGAGAGAAACATCATGGGTAAAATCCAACGCCGCTTCCCGAATCCTAAAGATCTCGCGGAGCTTATGGTCTTCAAGAAGCCACAGCTGGGCCGCCAAGCTCGCCTCAACCAGGCTTACAACCTCTATGAACTTCGCGAAATCGCAAAGCGTCGCACCCCAACCGCACCTTTCGATTACACCGACGGCTCTGCAGACCAGGAGATCTCGCTAACCCGCGCTCGTCAGGCTTTCGAGGACATCGAGTGGAGCCCTTCGATCCTGCGCAATGTGGCAGACGCGGACACAAGCATCGAGGTTCTTGGCAAGCGCAGCGCCCTACCATTCGGTATCGCCCCAACTGGCTTTACCCGCATGATGCACAGCGAAGGCGAAATCGCTGGCTCGCAGGCCGCTGAGGCAGCGGGCATTCCGTTCTCGCTCTCCACCATGGGCACTCGCAGCATCGAAGAAGTTGCAGCCGCCGCGCCAAACGGCCGCAACATGTTCCAGCTGTACATGTGGAAGGACCGCGACCGCAGCATGGAACTTGTTGACCGTGCCTGGAAGGCCGGTTTCGACACACTTCAGTTGACCGTTGACGTTCCCGTAGCGGGAGCACGTCTGCGAGACAAGCGCAACGGTATGACCATTCCGCCTGCCCTAACTCTTGGAACTGTCATCGATGCGCTTCCTCGCCCGGAATGGTGGATCAACTTCCTAACCACCGACCCGCTGAAGTTCGCTTCGCTTGGTCAGTGGAAGGGCACCGTTGGCGAACTTCTCGACAGCATGTTTGACCCAACTGTTGACTTTGATGACCTCAAGTGGATCCGCGACCAGTGGAAGGGCAAGCTGGTCGTAAAGGGTATTCAGAACGTCGAGGATGCCAAGCGTTCCGTGAAGCTGGGCGCCGACGCAGTGCTGCTCTCCAACCACGGTGGTCGACAGCTAGACCGAGCCCCAATTCCATTCCACCTCCTTCCAGAAACCGTGAAGCAGGTTGGTAAGGATGCCGAGGTTTGGGTGGACACAGGCATCATGCACGGGCAGGACATCGTTGCTTGTATCGCCAAGGGAGCCACCTTCACCCTGATTGGCCGAGCCTACCTATACGGCCTAATGGCCGGAGGGCGCGAAGGCGTAGATCGCACCATCGAGATTCTCCGTGGTGAGATTGTACGTACCATGAAGTTGCTAGGTGTTAACTCGCTTGATGAGCTGACCCCCGACCACGTCAAGATTTTGGAACGTCTAACCGAAAAGAAGTAGGACCCCATGCCACTCGCTCCGCTAATCAAGTCTCGAATCAAGTACCTATCGGATGAGAGCCTGACCATGGCGGAGCGTTGGCAGGCTTGGGATTCACCAATCAACATGTATGTGTCGCCCCCAGTGGCACATATGGACTTCGTCATCGCAGGCCGCGAAACCGAAATCAAGGCCCGTTTCTACCGCCCGGCGAACAACGACCAAACGCTACCCGTTTTGGTTTGGTTCCACGGAGGTGGATTCATCAATGGTTTCCACCTCATGAATGAGGGTGAGATAGTCTCACGCGAACTCAGTCACCGCGCCGGCTTCGCTGTTTTGAACGTGGACTACAGACTTGTGACAGACTCAGTCAAGTTCCCGGCCCCATTCATCGATGGCACGGACGCGGTTCGCTGGCTCGCGGCCAACTCCGAGAAGCTAAACATCAACCCGTCCAAGATTTTCGTTGGTGGCATCAGTGCGGGCGGCGCTTTGGCTGCGGCCATTGCCACCGAGGACCGCAACACGGGAGCCGGACTGATTGCGGGCATGCTGCTCAACTGCCCAATCGCACACAGCGTCCTGCCGCCATTCAGCGCGGAGCTACAGAGCAAGTTGGATGAAGAGCCAGCCACGTATTTCTTCCGCCCGGAAGGCATCCTGGCTCACAACGCAAGCATGTATTCGGGAGATCCAAAAACGGCTCCGGACTGGTACTTTGCGGGTGACGCAGCCGACCTAACAGGTATTTGCCCTGCGCAAATCATCAACTGCGAATATGACTCATTACGCGCATCGGGTGAAAAGTACGGCCACGACCTCGCTGCCGCTGGCGTCGAAGTTGAACTCCTGACGCAGTCCGGCGTCCATCACGCTCACATAAACCGAATCCCAGCAGATTTGCCGGAGATGGTTGAAACTCTCGACACCATGGCCGAATGGATGAAGGCTCACGCCTAACTGACGGTTAGAGGTCTACCCGGCAACTAGTTAGTTGGCGTACTTGCCAACCAGGCGAACGCCACCGCCACGAACGCCCTTGGCCTCGTAGGTGTATCCCATTGCATCGAGGTCGCAAGCGGTGCTCTCGATAATGCCAAGCTGCCAGGTTCGAATACCCTTAGCGTTTAGCTGGGCACTGATGGCCTCTGCTGCCGAACCCTTGACCACTACGGCAAAGCCGAGGCCAAGGTTCCAGGTGCTCTCTAGGTCTTCAAGCTTGTAGCCACCCCAACCGGCAAGAACCTGGAACATGTCCAGCGGCTTCCAGGTCGAGCGGTCGACATCGAGGGTCACGTAGTCAGGAAGAATGCGCGAAAGGTTCGCCGCGATGCCGCCGCCGGTGATGTGGCTCATCGAGTGAACGTACTGGCCGAGTTCGCTCTCGACCAGGCGGTTTAGAACACCGGTGTAAAGACGGGTTGGGGTGAGCAGAACCTCACCTAGCGAGTGA
>JBDLQA010000040.1:0-16491 GCA_039800845.1 Actinomycetota bacterium | reverse complement strand
CCTTGACTTTCACAACGTCTTCAAGGGCACGTCGCTGGGAGGGCGCCAACTCGGCATCGGCGATAACGGTGTCAGCGCCGGTAGCCATAACGACGGCCTTTAGCTCTTCAGCCTTGCCCTTGCCGATAAAGGTGGCTGGGTCGGGATGCGCGCGGCGCTGAAGCAAACCATCCAAAACCTCGGATCCAGCAGTTTCGGCGAGCGCCGCCAACTCATGCAGCGAGTTTTCGGCCTCTTTTGGGTCGCCCGAATAAATGCCAACTAGGACAACTTTTTCCAGTCGCAACTGACGGTATTCAACCTCGGTGATGTCCTGGAGCTCTGTGCTTAGACCCGCAACGCGGCGAAGCGAGGCACGCTCCTGGAGTTCCAGCTGATCGCCGTCGTCATCGTGGTGACCGTGCGTAGACTCATCGCCGATCGCTGCGGCCTTATTGGCGCGGCTGAGGATGCGCTCAATCACATCGTCGGTGCGCTGCTGATCAGGCTTGCCACCTTCGAATTCATCGGCTTCGAACTCAGCTGGTTTTTTCGTCATCGCACTAACAATAACCGCGCGAATGCGTTAGTTTTTCTTTTATGTCTTCCGAACACTATTTTTCGCAAGACCCAGGCAGCGAGTTCAAGCCAAAGCGCATCAAAGTACAGATTCTCGGACAGCAGGTAGAGGTCGAAACCGCCGGTGGCATTTTCAGCCCCGACCGCATCGATAAAGGCACCAGCATCCTGCTAAATCACATCGATGCTGCGCCGAGAGGCGGAAACCTTCTGGACATCGGCTGCGGATGGGGTCCGATTGCGCTCAGCCTGGCTAGCCGCGCCCCACAGGCAACCGTTTGGGCGATCGACGTGAATGAGCGCTCGCTAGCCCTTACGCGCGCAAACGCCGCTCTACTCGGCCTCAACAACATCACTGCATGTTTGCCGGAGGAAGTCCCTGCCGACCTAGTTTTCGATGGCATCTGGAGCAATCCGCCCATCCGCGTTGGCAAAGACGTGCTGCACGAGATCCTGCTGAAGTGGCTGCCGCGCCTGAATAGTGGCGCTAGCGCCTACATGGTCGTCCAGAAGAACCTGGGGTCGGATTCGCTACACAGATGGCTTGATGAGACCCTGCCGGAAACCATTGAAACCAGTCGCGTTGACACCGACAAAGCATTCCGAGTTCTTCGAAGCTGGAACCGCGGCTAGATTAGGCGCTGAAATCAGCTGCAGCTAGCTGGAAGACGCCTTCGTAAACCAACTCTGCCGCGCCGCTCAAACCGACGTGTTCGCCCTCTTCGGTTGCGAACATGCGAACGCCCAAAGTCCCACCAGGAACAGTTACTTGCCAGTGGTTTGGCGCCCCCGCCCCAGCCCAGTGTCGGGTTGCCAGAGCAGCCGCAACCACGCCGGTGCCGCAGGACAAGGTTTCCCCCGATCCACGTTCAAAGACTCGCATGTCGATTGCACCTACGCCGTTGGTGATCATTGGCTCGTGAGGAACCACAAACTCAACGTTTGCCCCCGCCGGCGGGTTCGGAGTTAGCGCAGGGGCCGAGTGCAGATCAAGGTTTTCCAGCTCTGCTTTGTCAGCCAGCGCAACAACAACGTGTGGGTTTCCAACGTTGATGCCCTGACCCGGACGGTCAACGTGAAGGTTCGCGGCTCTAACCAGGACATCGTCGGATTCAAGGCGCCAGCGTCCCATGTCAACGGCGAAGCCAGCAAGATTCTGCTGAATGTCCTTCACGCCGGCTCGGGTTCCAACGCTGAGCGTTTCTCCCTGGTGCAGGGTCACCAAACCCTTTTCGGTTAGGTAACGAGCGAACACGCGAACTCCGTTACCGCACATCTCTGCGATGGAGCCATCGGAGTTGTAGTAGTCCATGAACCAAACGGCTTCAGGGGCAGACCCCGCGATTTCTCGGCCAGCTTCCAGATTTGCGGACTTCACAACGCGGATTACGCCATCGGCGCCAACGCCAAAACGGCGGTCGCAGAGCTTTGCGATGGCAGCCGGAGTAAGGGTACGTTCGCCAGACTCGTCAAGATAGAGCACGAAATCGTTGCCTGTGCCCTGGCCCTTAGTGAATGCGAACTCGATGCTGGAAGTCATGGGTTAAGCCTAACCTTGGCTAGTTGGAACTGGAAAGGTGTTGCTCAACCAGTGCCATCGCAGCCGGCTGCAAATCTTCCGCGCGATAGTCCAACCAGTGAATCCTTTGGTCCCTTCGGAACCAGGACATTTGACGCCGTGCGTACTTTTGCGTGAGTCGGATTGTGTCCGCGATGGCTTCGGCTTGGGTCATCTCGCCATCCAGCTGGGCTAGCGCCTGTGCGTAGCCGATAGCGCGCTTGGCGGTCTTGGCTTCCCGAAGACCGTGACCCAATAGGCCTTCAACTTCAGAGACAAGGCCCTTTTGCCACATAAGCTCAACACGCTTCTGCAGGCGGGGAATAAGTTCTTCGCGAGGGCCATTCAGGCCAATCTGCAGCGATGTTTGCCATTCTGTTGGAACCTCTGGCAAGGCGGCAGCGAACGGTTTGCCCGTGAGAGTGACAATCTCGATTGCTCGGACTGTTCGCCTGCCATTCTGCGGAATGATGCGCTGGGCGGCCACCGGATCCAGCTGCGCTAGACGGCGGTGCATTGTGATGGGGCCCACTTCTTCGAGTTCTTGCTCGAGCTGAGCGCGCAACACCGGATCGGTTCCAGGAAATTCGAAGTCATTCAACACCGAAGCAACGTAGAGCATGCTGCCGCCAACCAGAATCGGCACCACTCCACGACCCTGAAGGTCTTCGATGAGCGGCCTGGCGACCTCCTGATACTGGGCGGCCGTGGATTCCTCGGTGACCTCCAGATAGTCCAGTAGGTGATGTTCGATTCCGCCGCGCTCCTGAAGGGGCAGCTTTGCGGTACCGATATCCATGCCCTTGTAAAACTGCATGGAATCGATGTTGATGATTTCGGCAGTGCGCCCAGATGCATTCAGTGTCTGGGCGATCGCTATGCCTAGATCCGACTTTCCAGTTCCGGTTGGCCCCACAACGGCGATGAGCGCCATTAGGAGCGCACCTGTAGGTTGATGCTGACTCGTCCGGTCTTGCTAGCTGTTGGGGCGCTAGGAACGCCGCAGGATGCGGCCTGAGCAAGATCCCAGGCGTCTCCCGCGCGAGTACGCCGAACTGAGTAGACGCCTCCGTCAGCGTCCGCCAGCAGGTGGTACGGCTTGGCCTCGGTCACCCTGACCGTCACGAGGTCGCCAGGCCTTGGAGCCGACTGTCCATGTGGCACTTCGAAGTGCACCAGGCGGTTGTCTCTAGCGCGGCCGGATAGGCGCGAGGTAGCGGCATCCTTGCGACCTTCGTCATTGGCAACCAAAACCTCAACTTCGGTGCCAACTAACTTCTGGTTCTCTTCCCATACGATTCCATTGCACAGGGCCAAGAGGCGCTCGTAGCGATCCTGAACGACCTCTTTCGGCAGCTGGTCGGGAAGTTCTGCCGCTGGCGTGCCAGGGCGCTTGGAGTATTGGAAAGTGAAGGCCGCGGCGAAGCGGCTGAGCTCTGCCACCCTCATGGTTTCGAGGAAGTCTTCCTCGGTCTCCCCAGGGAATCCAACGATGATGTCCGTGGTGATAGCGGCGTTCGGGATTCGACTTCGAACCTGTTGCAGAATGCGCAGGTACTTTTCACTGCGATACGAGCGGCGCATTTCTTTGAGGATTCGGTCTGAGCCGCTTTGAAGTGGCATGTGCAACGTAGGCATGACATTAGGCGTTTCCGCCATGGCATCGATGACGTCCTCGGTGAATGCAGCTGGGTGCGGGCTGGTGAAACGGACGCGTTCCAAGCCCTCGATCTTTCCCATGGCCCTTAGGAGCTTCGCGAATGCTCCCTTGTCTCCAAACTCAACCCCGTAGGTGTTGACGTTCTGCCCCAGAAGCGTGATCTCCACCACACCCTCAGCGACTAATGCTTCAACCTCGGCAAGAATCTCGCCGGGTCTGCGGTCAACTTCCTTGCCGCGAAGGCTAGGAACGATGCAGAAGGTGCAGGTGTTGTTGCAACCGACGCTGATGCTCACCCAAGCCGAATAGGTGCTGTCGCGCTTGGTAGGCAAATCGCTCGGGAAGGTCTGTAGAGTCTCGGCAATCTCCACCTGAGCTTGCTGATTGTGGCGGCTGCGCTCGAGCAGAACTGGAAGAGAACCAATGTTATGAGTACCGAATACGACGTCAACAAACGGCACTTTCTCGATGATGGCGGAGCGATCTTTCTGAGCCAAGCATCCACCGACAGCGATTTGGAAATCTGGGTCTGACGCTTTTCGGGCCGCAAGCTGTGCCAGCGAACCGTAGAGCTTATTGTCGGCATTTTCACGGACCGCACAGGTGTTGAATACCAAGATGTCCGGGGTTCCGCCATCTTCAACCGCCACGTAACCCGCGCCTTCGAGCAAGCCGGTAAGGCGCTCGGAATCGTGCACGTTCATCTGGCAGCCATAGGTTTTTACCTGATAGCTGCGGACGCGTTCGTTTCCAGTGTTTACGGTTGGCATAACTCAACAATTCTAGGCATCAGCCAGCGTCACAACATCCGAGTCCAGCATCAAAGAGATTCGCGATATTCGCTTTCCACCGCTCGGATTGCCGAGGTGATGATGTTTGAGCCAAAACCGCGTCTTCCCAGGAAACCCATGAGTCGCCGCTGTCTTGCATCTCTCTCTAGGTTTCTGACCGAGGCCCAACGCTTTCGAACGAGCTGGATTGCCAGTTCATGCTCAGATTCGGAATCGATGCCCGATAGAGCATCATCAACCAGTTCTGAGGCAACACCTGCAGTGCTGAGTTCGCGCTTCAATGCTGATTTGGATAAACCTCGGGTTGCCCTGCGGTCATGTGTAAAAGCTCGAGCGTAGGCGGCATCGTCAATCAGGCCGACGTCCTCAAAGCGGTCCACGAGGTGCTCACTGATTTCTGCCGGAACGCCCCGCTGAGCCAACATCTGGCCGAGCTGGTGCTTGGTACGTGGGCCACGGGTCAGCTTCGCAAGCAGCCAACCTCTGGCTTTCTCATCCCATTCCTCAGGAGAAAGCGAAAGGTCCGAGTCTTTTGACTCGAACCTTTTGCCTTTGAATCCCATGTTGCTCTTGAATGCCAATTGCCAAGTGCTCGCTGAAACCTACTGGTTTACTGCGGCAGCAGCAGGTGCAGATGCAACTTTCGAAGCCTTTACTGTTGGCTCGAGGTCGATTGCTTCGTCCTCGATGTCCGCAACCGGACGTGGCACACCAACACCGAGCTTGGTCTTGATCTTGCGCTCGATTTCGTCGGCTACGTCAGGGTTCTCAATGAGGTAGGTGCGGGAGTTTTCCTTACCCTGACCAAGCTGCTGGCCTTCGTAGGTGTACCAAGCACCCGACTTCTTGACGAATCCTTCGTCTACACCCATGTCTAGCAGGCTACCCTCGCGGCTAATTCCCACACCGTAAATGATGTCGAACTCAGCCTGCTTGAATGGCGAAGCCATCTTGTTCTTGACGACCTTCACGCGAGTACGGTTACCGACAGCCTCGGTGCCATCCTTCAGGGTCTCGATTCGACGAATGTCCATACGTACCGATGCGTAGAACTTCAGAGCCTTACCACCGGCGGTGGTCTCCGGACTTCCGAAGAAGACACCGATCTTCTCGCGCAGCTGGTTGATGAAGATTGCGGTGGTCTTAGTGGAGTTGAGTGCACCGGTGAGCTTACGAAGCGCCTGGCTCATTAGGCGAGCCTGAAGACCAACGTGACTGTCGCCCATCTCGCCTTCGATTTCAGCCTTAGGCACCAGCGCCGCAACGGAGTCGATGACGATGATGTCGATCGAGCCAGAGCGAATCAGCATGTCGGCAATCTCAAGTGCCTGCTCACCAGTGTCTGGCTGGCTGACCAGAAGTGCGTCGGTGTCGACGCCTAGAGCCTTTGCGTACTCTGGGTCAAGTGCGTGCTCGGCATCGATGAATGCCGCAATGCCGCCATTGCGCTGTGCGTTAGCGATTGCGTGGAGAGCCACGGTGGTCTTACCAGAGGACTCAGGGCCGTACACTTCAACGATTCGGCCGCGTGGCAGACCGCCAATGCCGAGAGCTACGTCCAGTGCGATTGAACCGGTCGGGATCACTTCGATTGGAGCGCGCTCATCCGAGCCAAGGCGCATAACCGAACCCTTGCCGAACTGGCGGTCAATCTGCGCAAGCGCTGCGTCAAGTGCCTTCTCGCGTTCTGCTGGAGATGCCATCTTCGTTCCTCTGTTTCTGCCTAGGTTTGCTGTTTGTATCGAACCTATAAGCACCCTCAAACATTTTTATCTACGGGTTATTTCCTGTAGATAAAGCATCCTGTGGGGCTTGTGATTACTCTAGCAAGTTTTCGAACAGATTTTCGAAAATGTTTATTGAGGTTTCTTTGGCGTGTTGCGCCCGTGCCAGCGCTCTTTCGGAATTCCCTGGTTCGCACAGATGGCCAACCAGACGTTACGAGGGTCCTCCCCCTCGGCAATCAGTTGGCTGCCGGTTTTGTCACCAAGTTCTAGAAGAACCAGATCCTGGAGCAAGACTTGAGCGTATGCGGAACCGAACTCATCGTTCATGAGTTCGTTGAATTTGGTGAGACGCACCCGACTACCGTCTTGGCTTGGCGACTAGTGGCGCACGAAACCGGCGCGAGGGCGAGCCTGCGCAGCGGTGACAATCTGGCGCGCTTCGAAAACCGCTGGGTGGGCGGCATCAGAGTAGTTGGCAACCAGCTCTTCGGGAATGGTGTCCGGCACATTAACGGCCTGAGACATTCCGGAAACCGCCGCCACTGATCCGATTGCTGGCACGCCTTCATAGAACGCTAGGCGGTCCGCGACCTCGCGCATGATCTGCGAGATAGGCACCTCTAGGGCCTCAGCTACAGAGGCGAGGATTTCCGACGAGGCTTCCTTCTGGCCGCGCTCAACCTCCGAAAGGTAGCCGAGAGCTACCGATGCTCGGGACGCAACCTGGCGAAGGGTGTGGCCCTTGCGCTGGCGAACATCACGCAGGACGTCGCCGATTTCTTGACGAACTAGAACCATCAGTGACCCTCCTTAGCGAATCCGAGTTGGTTGTTGAAAACACTACCCATGCTAACTGCCGTTCCTGACATTTTTCTGAGAGTGTCCAGTGATTGTAACCAGACTTTAACCTTGAACTCAAAAGCGTGTCTGACTTATGAAACAGTCTTACGCGGGCAATGCTTCCAGAGCACCGAGCAGTGCCTCGAAAGCAGCCGCCGTTGCCTGCATACGAATAGCCGCGCGGTCACCTTCAAACTTGTGGTGCGTGGCGCTGTAACCCGCGTCAGAATCGCAACCGATGTACACGGTGCCGGCAGCCTTGCCTTCTTGCTGAGTTGGGCCCGCTACCCCGGTGGTTGCCACCGCAACCACTTGGTTTCCACCCGGGGATACGAATGGAGCGCGCGCACCCTTGGCCATAGCAATTGCGGTCTCTGCCGAAACAGCTCCAAACTCGCTTAGGTCCTGGGCGGAGACATTGAGCAGGTGAACCTTCGCTTCATTCCGATAGGCGATGACGCCCCCTAGGAACACCTCGGAAGCTCCGGGGATCGAAACTATCGAATCGGCCAGCATGCCGCCGGTTAGGCTTTCCGCCGTCGCGACTAGCACCGACTTCGCTCTGGCCGCAGCAATCACTTTCGCAGCCAGTTGCTCAAGTTCGTTCACTTGCCAGCCCTAGAAGCCGCGATCACATACTGCACGCCCGAAGCAATGGTGAGCGCTGCAGAAATCCAGAACAGAATCTGAGCGGAAACTTGAACCCAAGCTCCCCAGGTCATTGCAGGCGAAAGCATGGTTGGAATCACAATGGCTTGAAGAATTGTCTTCAGCTTGCCGCCCGAGTTGGCAGCGATCACCACTTTGTTCACCACGATAAGTCGATAAACGGTAAGGCCGATTTCGCGAACCAGAATCAGCGCAACCGCCCACCAAGGCACGAACCCAAAGTACGTGAGCAAGATGAAACCGGCGCCAGTGAGCGCTTTGTCCGCGATTGGATCGAGAATCTTGCCCAGGTTGGTGATGAGACCACGGCTGCGCGCGATGGCGCCATCGATGCCATCGGTTGAGATGGCCACCACGAAGGCCAGGACACCCCACCAGGCCGCCGCACCACCGAGACCGAACTTGAGCTCACACCACACAAACACCGGCACGAGCAGGATGCGCGCCACGGTGATGGCGTTAGGAAGATTCCAAGGCGAGGGATGCCCTTCGGGCTTCAACCCGCTCATTCGCCACGACCGGTGAGGAACCAGGCGTCTTCGGAATCTTCGTCGTCGTCACCTTTGGCGATGAAGTCTTCAAAACTGCCGGCAGCCAATCCGCCAGTGTTTGAGTCATCGATAACCGCAGCCGCTTGCTGAACCGCTGGAGTTGCGTTTGAGCCTGGCTCGCCTCGGAGCTGAGCCAAAAGCACTGGCAACTCTTCAGGCTTTACCAAAACCTCGCGCGCCTTGGCGCCTTCAGAAGGACCAACGACATTGCGAGACTCTAGGAGGTCCATCAGGCGACCTGCCTTAGCAAAGCCAACACGCAGCTTGCGCTGAAGCATCGAGGTGGATCCGAACTGCGAGTTCACAATCAACTCGGCTGCCTGCAGCAGAAGTTCCAAATCGTCGCCAATATCGGCGTCCACTACTGCCTTAACCGGTGCCTCGACTACATCGTTTCGGTACTCCGGCTGCATCTGTGCCTTGACGTGCTCGACCACTCGGTGGAGCTCGTTCTCCGCGATCCAAGAACCCTGAACGCGCATCGGCTTGGAAGTTCCCATTGGGCTAAACAGGGCGTCGCCCTGGCCAATCAGTTTCTCGGCTCCCGGACCGTCCAAGATGACTCGGGAGTCGGTGACTGAGGAAACACTGAACGCCAAGCGACTTGGCACGTTGGCCTTGATAAGACCGGTAACTACATCTACCGAAGGACGCTGCGTAGCCAGAACCAGGTGGATGCCAGAGGCTCGAGCCAGCTGGGTAATTCGGACAATGCTGTCTTCCACGTCACGCGGCGCAACCATCATGAGGTCCGCGAGCTCGTCAACAACCACCAGAAGGTACGGGTATGGCTGAAGAACGCGCTTGGAGCCCTCAGGCACCTTCACCTCGCCGGCCACGATGGCACGGTTGAAGTCATCGATGTGCTTGAAGCCGAAAGATTCGAGGTCGTCGTAGCGCGAGTCCATCTCCTTGACGACCCACTGCAGAATCTCGGCTGCCTTCTTAGGGTTGGTAACCACCGGTGTGATCAGGTGAGGTACGCCCTGGTAAGCGGCCAACTCAACGCGCTTAGGGTCGATGAGCACTAGGCGAACCTCGGCCGGCTTGGCGCGCATCAGAAGGCTGACAATCATCGAATTGACGAACGATGACTTACCCGCACCAGTTGCACCGGCAACCAGAAGGTGAGGCATCTTGGCGAGGTTGGCAACGACGAAACCGCCCTCGACGTCCTTACCGATTCCAATGGTGAGCGGGTGGGTAGCCTGCTTCGCAACATCCGAACGCAGGACATCGCCCAAAGTAACAATTTCGCGGTCGGTATTTGGAATCTCAATACCGATTGCGCTCTTACCCGGGATTGGAGCCAAGAGGCGAACCTCATTGGATGCCACGGCATAGGAGATGTTGCTTGCCAAGCGAGTGACGGCCTCCACCTTCACGCCCGGAGCTAACTCCACTTCGTAGCGAGTGACTGTTGGGCCACGACTGAATCCGGTGACGACGGCGTCAACCGAAAACTCCTTGAAGACAGAGGAGATGGCGGCGATCATTTGATCATTTGCGGCGGACTTCGCCTTAGGCGGAGTTCCAGGCGAAAGCAGGTTGCTCTGCGGTAGCACGTATGGGCGCTTTGGAGCCGGAGCGGCAGCCGGAGCCGGGGCACCGAAGGTGGTTGAAACCGGCTGACCCCCTGATGCTTCAACTCCAACGGTTACGGCCGAACCGGCCTCCCCTGATGCCCCTGAAGCGGGTGCCTCCGAAGCGGGTGCCACGAAGATTGGCATCGTCGGCGGTGCAGAGTCCACGGAAGGAATAGCGGTGGTTACCGGCTCCCCGAACAGGGCATCAAACTCATCGCCGTCGCCCTCAAACGAATTGCCATCGGCCACCGGCTGGTGATCCACAGCGGTATCGAATGGGGTGTCATTGCCCTTGTCTTTGCGCCACCAAGGAACACGAGTGCCATCGAAGGCATCGTGAATTTCATCGGTGTCCGGCTGGGCCTCCACGACCTTCGCCTTACCTTCGCCAAACAGGCGCACCCACAGTTCGCGCAGGCGCTCGGCAACCCGAGTTGGCGGCGTTTTGGTCATGATTAGAACGGACCCGACGCTGATGAGTGCCACAACGGGAACCGCACCCCAAATGGTGATGGTGGAAAGCAGCGCAACACTAATCAGCCAGCCAAAAAGGCCACCCGCCTGGGCAAGCTTTGCCACTCCATCGACGTCCGATGGGTTAACCCAAACCTTGAAATCTGAGCTGCCGGTGAAGATGTGCAGGAAACCGGCAATGCTGATGACCAAAAGCAACAGGCCACCGCCAACCCGAGTGTTGTCTCTCACCGAAGATGGGTGGCGCGCCAGGAAGACGGCGAAAGCCACCAAGAACACCGGCAATACAGCCGAGAACCGGCCGAAGAGCAGGCCAACCGTGTAGGTGTTTGCGATCTGGGCGACCTGGTTATTCGCCAGGAACCACATAATGACCGCACCGATTACACCCATAACAAACAGGGCAAATGGAACACCATCGCGGCGGTCTTCAGGAGCGATTTTCTCCTTGGAAAGCGAACGTGCGGCACCACCGAAAACGTGCGCCAGCGCCAGCCATAGGGCCGATAGTCCACTGGCAAAGGTGCCGGGACGGGTCTGGGCCTGCGGACGAGCCGCCGGACGTGCCTTAGAGGCCGCCGGACGGCGCGAAGGAGCTGGTTTGCGTGTAGCCATGCGTCAAAAGTAACAGCAGCCTACGACACCTTTATGCCTAGACACGGCTTGCGCCCAGCGATTTTGGTTTGCCTAGTTGGTGACCACCACAGGAATAATCATCGGGCGACGACGGTGCGCCTTTGCCACCCAGGTTCCGATGGTTCGTCGAATCACCTGCTGCAACGCATAGGTGTCGCGGACGCCCTCAGAGGCCGCTTCATGAAGGGCACGCTCGATGGCAGGACGCACGTTGTCGAAGACGTGATCTTCCTCAGCGAAAGCGCGTGCGCGAATCTCCGGACCAACCAGCAGGCGACCAGAGTCAGCGTCCACAACGCAGAAGATGCTGATGAAGCCCTCCTCCGAAAGAATGCGACGATCCTGGAGGTCCTCCTCGGTGATAACGCCAACGTTCTTACCGTCAACGTAAAGCATTCCGCATTCCACGGCGCCGACGATTTCAGCCTTTCCGCCAACGAGGTCGACAACCCAGCCATCCTCGGTGATCAGGACGTTTTCTTCAGGAACACCTGTCTGCTTAGCCAAGTTACCGTTGGCAATGAGGTGGCGGTATTCGCCGTGCACCGGCATCACGTTCTTCGGCTTCAAGATGTTGTAGCAATAGAGAAGCTCGCCGGCCGCTGCGTGGCCGGAAACGTGCACCTTGGCGTTACCCTTGTGCACCACGGTTGCGCCGAGCTTGGACAGCTTGTCGATTACGCGGTAGACCGAGTTTTCGTTTCCAGGGATGAGGCTGGAAGCCAAAATGATGGTGTCGTCTTCGCCCACCTGGATGTCGTGATCGATGTTGGCGATGCGTGCCAGTACAGCCATGGGCTCGCCCTGACTACCGGTGCACATGTAGACAATCTCGTGAGGCATCAGCTGAGCGGCCTTCTTGGCGTCCACCAGGATGTCTTCCGACGGAACGTTCAGGTGGCCAAGGTCGACCGCAATCTGCATGTTGCGAATCATGCTGCGACCGATGAGGCAAACCTTGCGGCCGTGGGCCTCAGCGGCGTCCAAAACCTGTTGCACGCGGTGAACGTGGCTGGAGAAACTTGCCACGACCACCTTGCCCTTGGTGCGACCGATGACGTTCTCCAGAACCGGACCGATGTCCTTTTCCAGCGGCGTGAAACCAGGCACATCGGCGTTGGTGGAATCGCAAAGGAAGAGGTCTAGGCCTTCTTCACCGATGCGCGCGAATGCGCGGAGGTCGGTGATACGGCCATCCAATGGAATCTGATCCATCTTGAAGTCACCGGTGTGCAAAACTGATCCACCGGCCGTGCGAATCACAACTGCGAGGGCATCCGGAATCGAGTGGTTGACAGCCACGAACTCTAGGTCGAAGCCGGCCAGCTTCTCACGCTGACCCTCCGCCACTCGCATGCTGTAAGGGGCAATCTTGTGCTCCTTCAGCTTGGCCTCAACGAAGGCCAGGGTGAGCCCACTTCCAAGCAGTGGAATGTCAGGCTTTAGGCGCAATAGGTAAGGCACACCCCCGATGTGATCCTCGTGTCCGTGCGTCAGAACCATGCCTACGATGTCATCTAGGCGGTCACGAAGGTAACCGAAGTCGGGCAGGATTACGTCCACGCCGGGGTGGTGTTCCTCGGGGAATAGAACACCGCAGTCGACAACAAGGATCTTGCCGTCAACTTCGAAAACGGTCATGTTTCGGCCGATTTCACCGATTCCACCGAGTGGGATGATGCGCAGCACACCGGGACGCAGAGGCGCCGGGGCTGGAAGAGTTTGAACCATTAGGTCCTCTCGGCCGCAGACGCGGCCTGTGTTTAGCGAGTGGTGCCAGCCACCTTAGGCAGCGCACCACCGGCGGCTGCATTGCGGTCTGGACGGAAGTTGTCGAAGGAGATTCCGTTGATTGCGGTCACCTTGTCGATGTCATTTTCGATTCGTGCAGCCTCGGCATCCTCCGGACCTACCAGAGGTAGACGAACGCGTGGGCTGTCGATAATACCCAGGCCGTGCAGCGTGTACTTGGCAGCTACAGTTCCCGGAACGTGAGTCATAAGTGCGCGCTGCAGCGGCTCAAGCGAGTTGTGCACGGTTAGCGCGTGGTTAAAGTCATTGCGGTTGGTTGCATCGACCAGCTCGCGGTAGGCGGCAGGTGCAACGTTGGCTGTAACGCCGATGAGGCCGGTCGCGCCGATAGAAAGGTGAGGCAGCGCGTTGCTGTCATCGCCACTGAAGTAAATGAGGTCGGTCTCATTCATGATGCGCGAAGCCTGAGCTAGGTCGCCCTTGGCGTCCTTCACCGCAACGATGTTTGGGTGCTTTGCAGCGCGGTGGAAGGTGTCGTAAGCAATAGGGATTCCAGCGCGACCAGGGATGTCATAGAGGATAACTGGGAGGTCGGTGGCATCAGCGATGAGGCGGAAGTGGGTAAGCACACCTGCCTGCGAAGGCTTGTTGTAGTAAGGGGTGACGATCATCACGCCGTCGGCGCCGGCCTTTTCGCTGGCCTTGTAAAGCTGCATCGCGTGAGCAGTCTCGTTAGAGCCGCCGCCGGTAATAACCTTGGCGCGGCCGCCTGCAACCGACTTCGCAACTTCGACCAGCTTGATCTTTTCGGCATCGGTAAGCGTTGAGGTTTCACCGGTAGTGCCGGTGACGACGATGCCGTCGGCTCCGTTGGAAACCTGGTAATCAATGAGGCGCTCGGTGGACGCCCAGTCCACTTCACCGTCCGAGTTCATCGGAGTTACGAGCGCGACCAGCACCTGGCCGAAAATTTCTTTTCCTTTTAGAGACATGGCTTAAGACTAGCCGTTCCGCCCAGAGAAGCAGAAAACCCCCGACCGTCTGGCCGAGGGTTCCCGATAACAATTTGGCTCTGACTATGGTGCAACGCGACCGTTCTTGTTGAAAGCTTCGTAGGTGTGAGGCATTAGCTGAGCCCAGAACTCCTCCATCTTCTCAGCGCACATCTCGATCTCGCGCTGAGGGAACGAAGGGAAGTGAGTGCCTTCACGCTTGGTACGCAGGCTGAGGAAGTTCATCAGTGCGCGCGCGTTCATGGTCACGTACATGCTGCTGTAGATGTTCAGCGGCAGAACGATGCGGGCTACCTCGCGGGCAACGCCAGCCTCAAGCATGCGCTTGTAGGACTCGTAGGCGTGCAGCGATGCGGTGCGCGACTCCTGCTCCACCAAAGCCACCTGCTCGGCGGTTCCAGGCAGGAAGTCGTAGGCGCCAGGCTTGCCGGTCTGGATCAGGTTGCGGTCTGGGCCAGGCACGTAGAAAACAGGGTTCAGTTCCTTGTAACGGCCCGACTCTTCGTTGTAAGAAGCGATGCGGTGACGCATGAACTCGCGGAATACGAAGATTGGCGCCTGCACGTAGAAGGTCATCGAGGTGTGCTCGAATGGGGATCCGTGGCGGTCGCGCATCAGGTAGTTGATGAGCCCGCGATCACGCTTGGCGGTCTCCTCGGCGTTCTGCTCTGCAAGAGCACTCTCCAAAGTCTGCTCACCCTGAGTGGAAACTCGGGCCGCAAACAGCACATCGGAGTCGGCAGCGCTGGCACGCACCAGCTCAACGGTTACATCGCTACGAAAAAGTACTTCAGACACGCCTTTAGCCTACTCCCCCGCCTCTTGCATGAGCCAATCGGGCGCTTTCGGCGTTTTATTTTGCCGCTTCAGAACGGCCAAAGGGACCGTAAGAAATCGTCACCGATGCTCCCCTCTCGCCCCCATGTTTTAGCCTTGGTTTATGTCTCCGGAACTCAAGTTGGGCCTACTCATCGGCTTGGTCGCGCTAGCTGCCATCGTCGGGGTGGTTTGGAAGCTTAGAACTGGAACCGCTAAGCGCGTTGACGACGGCGAATACGTGGATTTGGCTGAGATTTCGGCAGTCAAAAACGGCAAGCCGGTGAACGCTCTGAGCACCAAGGTAACGTTCCTGCAATTCAGCACCGATTTCTGCACCTTCTGCGGTCCAACCGCAAAGATGCTGGAGGCGCTGGAACGAACCGACCCAAGTGTGACTCATCTTGAGGTAAATGTCACCGACCGCCTCGACCTGGTCAAGAAGTACAACATCCTTCAGACTCCAACCACTTTGGTGCTGGACCAGAAGGGCAAAATTATGAGCAGGATTGGTGGCGCTCCAAAGGCGCACACTTTGATTACTGAGATTGGAAATTTCGACATCTAATGGCTACTCAGATTGACCCTCGCGGCCCACGCTTTGGCGCAACCATCACCAATGTGCTGAGCGCAATCATCTTCTACTTGGCTTTGGACAAAGACACCGAAGCTACTGGCGCGGTCCTATTCGGAATCGCTGCTGTGTTGTTCCTGATCGGAACTGTTTTCGGAACCAGCAAGCACCCATTCGGTTGGCTGTTCCGCACTTTCGTGAAGCCTCGCCTCAGCGCACCTAAGGAACTTGAAGATTCGCGTCCACCCCAGTTTGCTCAGGCTGTCGGCCTGTTTGTCTCGGTAATCGGCCTGGTTCTATTTGTAAGCGGCGTGCCATACGGTCTGGCTTTTGCGGCCGGCGCCCTGTTCATCGCCTCGGCACTTCAGGCATACATCGGCTTCTGCCTGGGTTGCCAGATGTACCTCGGGTTGAAGCGCCTGGGCGTTTTCAAAGGCTAGGTGTTTTCAAGGGCTAGCTCTTAGAGGCTGTAGCCTTCAGATTTAGGGCCTTGCGCATTGCCGCGCGGGCCCTTTTTCTGTCGCCGCAGGCATCGTAGGCAAGGCCAAGATTGAACCAGCTGTGCCAATCCTGTGGTGCCAGATCTAGCTCCTGACGAATCCGCTCAAATTCCTTCTGGGCTGCAGCCTTCTCCGGACGGCCACTAGGGCGCAACGGTAGGTCACGGATGGGCCAGCGGTCCTCCGCCTCCACCTGCTTGGCAAGCCTCTCTACACACACGCCGAAACGCAGCTCGATGGCGATGAATGCGAAGCCGAAGACCGGCAGTATCAGAATGAAGAAGCCGAGAAGCTTTGCGATCAGCGATGGCTGGGTGAGCATCAGAACGCCGCGCTGACCGAGCAGAACCACGTACATGATGGTCAGGCCGGCCATTACAGCCGCGCCGAGTTTGGCTTGCACTATTTGCCTTCGACTACGGCCTGCAGGCCAACGATGAGGCCGGAAGCCTCAGCAACTTGGCGCAGACACAGAAGGATTCCAGCGATGTAGGCACGGGTGCTGGTGACTTCGTGTTGAAGAGTCAGAACTTCGCTTTCGCCACCGAAGTGGACTTCCTGCTTAGCACTCACGCCGACAAGGCGAAGGCTGTGGATTGGCACGCCAGCGACTACCTGGCCGCGCGCCTCCTGACCTACTCCCGGGATAAGCGGCTGGTTCTTGCCGGCGCGTGCAGCCGCCATCAGCTCGGCAGTGCGCACCGCGGTTCCAGATGGCGAATCGATCTTGCCGGCGTGGTGGGCTTCAACGATCTCCATGGAGTCGTAGAACTTCGCTGCCTCGGC
>JBDLQA010000039.1:0-3262 GCA_039800845.1 Actinomycetota bacterium | reverse complement strand
TCTCGCGCTCCAAGTAGTGGCGGCGCTCGTCATCCAGCTGATCCCACTTATTGAAGGCAAGCACCAGTGCGCGGCCGGATTCCAGAACCATGTCGATGATTCGGATGTCCTGCTCGCTGATTGATTCGGTGACGTCCAGCAGAACTACTGCAACTTCGGCACGTTCAAGAGCGGCAGCAGTGCGCAGCGATGCATAGAAGTCCGCACCTTGCTGAAGGCGAACACGGCGGCGGATACCAGCGGTGTCCACAAATCGCCAAACCTTACCGGCGATTTCAACCTGCTCATCGATTGGGTCGCGAGTAGTGCCTGCTAGGTCGTTTACAACCGCACGCTCAGATCCCACTGCCTTGTTAAGCAGCGATGACTTTCCAACATTCGGGCGACCGATGAGGGCGACTCGACGAGGGCCGCCAACTTCTTCCTTTGCAACAGCCGAAATCTTTGGAAGCACCTTCATGGCGGCATCCAGCATGTCTGCCACTCCTCGGCCGTGTAGGGCCGAAACCGGATATGGCTCGCCAAGGCCAAGGCTCCAAAGCGCAGCAGCCTCAGGCTCCTGGCGCATGTCGTCAATCTTGTTTGCAACCAGAATCACTGGGCGGCCACTTGCACGAAGCAACTTGACCACGCGCTCATCGGTGCTGGTCGGGCCAACCATTGCGTCAACCACAAACAGAACAGCATCCGAAAGTTCGATTGCAATCTCAGCCTGCAGCGCCACCGATAGGTCGATGCCCTTAGCGTCTGGCTCCCAGCCACCGGTGTCTACCAGAGTAAAGTGACGCTCGTTCCATTCAGCCTTATAGCTAACGCGGTCGCGGGTAACACCCGGCTTGTCCTCAACAACTGCCTCGCGGCGGCCGAGGATACGGTTCACCAAAGCACTCTTGCCAACGTTTGGTCGGCCGACGATTGCCAATACCGGAAGTGCCGGCAGCATGACTGGCCCATCGTTCCAGTCCAGGTCCGATGACAGTACGCGAAGGTCGTCCTCGTCTAGGTCGAAATCGTCCAGACCGCTGCGTAGGGCAACGGCGTGGTTGTCGGCCTCTTCATCGGTCAGGCTGTTGAGCTTCTCAACAAACTCCGCGCTGACCGGCAGGTCGCCGTATTCGTCTTTTTCAGACATGGTTAATCCTTTTTTGTGGCCGTCTCGATGCTCGCAAGAACAGCAGCCACGGTTTGGGCAAAGTTTAGGTCGCTGGAGTCAATCAGTGTGACTCCTGGTGCCGGGTTCATGAAGTCGACAACCTTGGCGTCCGAGGCGTCGCGGTGCGAAACCTGTCGCGCAACGTCGGACTTTTGAGCCGCGCCTATTTCGGCGGACCTTCTACCAAGTCTAACTTCTTCGCTCGCAGTTAGTAAGAGGCGAGTTTGGGCGTCCGGCAGCACAACGGTGGTGATGTCTCGGCCCTCAACGATGATTCCCGGACGATCGCAGTTCTCTA
Source organism: Actinomycetota bacterium (assembly GCA_039800845.1). Taxonomy (GTDB): domain Bacteria; phylum Actinomycetota; class Actinomycetes; order Actinomycetales; family Microbacteriaceae; genus Rhodoluna. The sequence continues at coordinate 1,811 of JBDLQA010000039.1, read as the reverse complement.
CGATGTTGCGGGTGAGCCATTTCATGAAGCTGCGCACTTCCGGAATGCGCGCTACTTCGCTAACGGATTCTGCCACTTCCGTTGCGCGAATTGCATCGGTGACGTCAACATCGCCAACGCGAACCCAGTAGTTATCCGGGTCGGTGGAAATGGAATACTCGAAAACCTTAGGCAAATCCACTTCGGCGAGCGCCTTTACCTCAAGACCCGCCACATTTCGGCTTGCCCAGGTCAGGGCGCGGTAGGCGGCTCCGGTATCTAGGTAACCCCACCCCAGTTCGCGGGCGGCTTGCTTGCTTACGCTGCTTTTACCGCTGCCCGCGGGACCGTCAATGGCTACAACTAACTTCTGCATCAGGCCAGACGCCAACCACGTTCGGTCAGATCCGCCACCAACTTGTCTTCCAGACTTGGCAGCACCGATAGCTCAACCAGACCGATAGGCGCCCCTGGCGAATGCTCGAGCTTGATTTCCTCGAGGTTGATGCCAATCTGGGCAACTTCGGCAAGCAAACGAGCAAGCTGACCCGGCTGGTCGTCAATCATGACAACGATGGTTGAGTACTGAGTGTGGCCGCCACCGTGCTTGCCAGGAATTCGCTCCACACCCTTATTGCCCTGCTCGATGGCGCGGCTGATGGCACTGAGTGCACCGGCAGCTTTCGGGTTTTCGAGTGCAGCTATTAGGTTCTGAAGATCAGCGGATAGGTCTTTGAGGACCGGAACCACCTGAGTGGAGTTGGCGCTAAGGATCTGCACCCAGAGATTAGGGTCGCTGGCCGCAATACGGGTGGTGTCGCGGAGGCCCTGACCGGCTAGTGAGATTTCCTGGGAAGATGTTGAAATCAGGCGGGCGGCCAGCAGGCTCGAAACCACCTGTGGAACGTGGCTTACAGCCGCCACCGCGTGGTCGTGTTCAACCGGCTCCATGTTTACAGGCACCGATCCAACTTCCAGGCTGAGGTCAGTCACTAGGTTGACTGCTTCCAACGATGAAACCTCGTTAGGCACTACCACCCAAGGGCGACCAATGAAAAGGTCCGCACGGCCAGCGATGGCTCCCCCACGCTCGCGTCCCGCCATCGGGTGCGAACCAACGTAGTTGGTGAGGTCGATGCTAAGCGCACGAAGCTCTTCTAATACCGGCTGCTTGATGCTGGCAACATCTGTGACCACAGCCGCTGGGTAGGCTGCGATTTCCGCTGCAACCACCGAAGCAGTCAGGTCAGGTGGCACACAAACCACAATCAAAATCGGGTCATCGGCATCGGTTGCTTCGCGTCCAGCGCCATAATCGATGGCAAGTGCCTGACTGGCGCGGGAGGCATCGGAGAGGATTACATCCACGCCATGCTTAACCAGGGCAAGACCCAGCGAGGTACCGAGAAGTCCGGTACCTACTACGCGAACCTGCCCGGTGATGCGGCTCACTGCGCGATGTCCTGTCGGAGCGCGGTTGCTCCGCGCAGGTAGACGTGCTGAACTTCACTGCGTGCGATGTCCAGGTCGGCCATCACCATAATGCGGATAATCAGCGGAAGCGCTCGCTCTACGTTCATCTCGACAAAGCACATTAGCGGTACATCACCCAGGCCGAGTTCGCGTGCGGCAACCGCAGGGAACTCACTGGTGATGTCCGGGGTGGCGGTAAACAGAATGGAAACCAGCTGCGAGTTATCTATGTCGTTGGCGTGCAGAATCTTGGTTAGAAGCTCTGCAGTCGACTTCAGCAGGTGCTCGCGGTCGTCCCGGTCAAGCTGAATCGCTCCACGGATGGCGCGTAGTGCCATGGTTAATGCTTTCTCGAATCG
>JBDLQA010000038.1:0-14873 GCA_039800845.1 Actinomycetota bacterium | reverse complement strand
TGCGCTGGTCGGTGGCGAGACCGCCGAGCACCCTGGTCTGCTGCACCCTGACGAGTATGACGTTGCCGGCGCTGCCACCGGTGTGGTCGATGCCTCCAAGCTCCTGTCCTCGGACCGGGTGCAGGTGGGCGACGTAGTGCTTGGCCTTGAGGCCTCCGGTTTCCACTCGAACGGCTATTCTCTGGTTCGTAAGATCGTTTCCGACAGCAAGCTGGATTACACCAAGAACGTGGCCGAGTTCGGTTCCACTTCGCTGGGTGAGGTTTTGCTAACCCCGACTCGCCTTTACACTCGAGTTCTGAACCAGCTGCTGGAATCGGAACTTGGTTCGCAGGTTCACGCGATGAGCCATATCACCGGCGGTGGCATCGCTGCGAATCTATCGCGCATTTTGCCAAGCACCGTGACCCTCGATGTTGAGCGCAGCACCTGGCGCCCACACGACATGTTCCAGGTTCTAGCCGGCTGGGGTGGCTACAACCTGAAGGACCTCGAGAGCACCTGGAACCTCGGCCTCGGCTTTGCCGTCGTGGTTCGTGGTTCGGCCGCAGAAGCAGTTAGCGCACAGTTGAACGCAGCTGGTGTGAAGACCTGGCAGCTGGGCATCATCGAAAGCACCGCCTGCGACCTAGACGCCATGGGTTACACCTATGAAGCCAAGGGTGTTCGTGGCGGCGGTGTTCGTTTGATCGGCGAGTACGCCAACTAAGCCTCATAAACTCGGCCAACAAGGCTGAAAAAGCGGGTGCCTTCGGGTACCCGCTTTTTCAATTAATCCATCAGCCTAGGCAATCAGTGCCGAGCAATCCACTCCAGCATGCTCTCCATGGTCTCAACCACTTCAGGGCAGTCCTCTGGGATTCGGTTGACGTGCGCGTGTGGCACACCAGGCTGATAGTGCACTTCAACATCGATGCCGGCGGCGGCCAGATCATGGGCGTATTTCTCGCCCGATGCGCGCAGGCCGTCGTACTGGCAATTGATGATCTGCGTGGCGGGAAGACCCTTGAATTCCGATACATCACCAGCCCACCACCAGTCCGGCGAACCCTCAGGGTTGCTGCCCAGGCGCTGGTGCAGACCTGTAATTTCCTTGTTGTCGATAATCCACGGCCACTGTGTGATGTCCTCGGCAAGTTCCTGGCTAGGCTCTGGAATAACTCGGTGAAGTACCGGGCAGTTCAAAAGCTGACCAGCAAGTTTCGGGCTTCCCGAGTTTCGGTCCAAGGTCGCTACTACCGCTGCGAGGGCGCCACCGGCACTGATTCCACCAACGAAGATTCGGTTCACATCTACTTCGGCAGGGTTCAAGTTTTTCAGCACGTACTGAAGGGCGTTGTAGCCGTCCTCTAGCGGAATCGGGAACGCGAGGCCGGAACCTGGCGCAATCTTTGTGTAGTCGTAGTTGAAGACATTGATGTGACCGCGGTCAGCTAGCTCCAATGAGAAAACGTGACCCTCAATGATGTTGAAGTCGCCCATCTCATAGCCGCCTCCATGGAACCAGATGAGGAGCGGCTGAGGGCCAACAGCCTTCGGGCTGCGGTACCAACGACCCTTGGTCCAGCGGTCGTTACTCTTGAAGTTCACATCGCGGGTGATTACTTCGGGTCCAACGTACTCGTGAATAGGCGCGTTGAACTTGGCAAAGCGTTCGCCAATCGCCAGCGATTCATCCTGCAGATACTTGAGCCCATCGGCGAAGAGTTTCGAAACTGGCACTTCTGCTCCTTGGTTTTAGTTTGGTTCTCAGCTGGCTTTAGCCTAAACGCGACTGCATGAATCGGACCATGTTGTCCAGAGTGTTTCTGGCGCCCGCAACTTCGGCTGGAATCTTGTTCAGGTGGCCGTGTGGAACACCAAGTTCGGTGTACCCGGATACCAGCACGCCCGCACGTCTGAGGTCCTGCGCATATCGCTCGCCGCTCGGGGCCAAGTCGTCATATTCGCAGTTCAAAATAAAGTGCGGCGGTAGGTCACCGAAGTAGCTAGCTTCACCGGGGAAGTCATGGCCGGTCGCCTCCTCGATGGCCTTACCCATAACGCGCGTGTTTAGGTCGCAGCGGAAATCGTCCGGGAAGCCAAGGGCTGGTGGAAGCTCTGCGAGGCGCTCCTTTTGCCAATCGCTAAACTCCCAGGTGCCAGCGTGGGCTACCGGATAAATGAGGAGCGCGCCTTCAACCTGTTCCAGCTTGCGGTCTCTCAGCATCTGCACGACCGAGCCGGCAAGACAAGCGCCTGCGCTAGCGCCGCCCGTGTAGATAGCTCCCGTGATTCCAAGCGCCTCACGATTTGCCTGTACCCAGCAAATGGCGGCCAGTCCATCATCTTGAGGCGCTGGGAAAGTCACGCCATCGTTGCAAAGGCGGTAGTCAACGGTTATGACAACCATGTTGCCAAGGTGCGCGATTTCACTACTCACATAGTGCGATTCGCCCATATCGAGGTCGCCACCCATGAATGCGCCACCGTGGAACCAGACCAAGGCGTTCGCGTTCTTTGGTAATCCAGCTTCAGGCTTGTATACCCTCACCGGGATCTCCACCTCGCAACTGATTACGTGGTTTTCGATAGTTACGGGACGACCTTCGTAAACGCCATCATCCGCGAAAAACGGCGCCAGATCCCACCAGTTGCCTGGAGCAACATCCATTACTAGCTGAGCTTTTTTAGCGTAGGTTTCTTCCAGTGGCATGCTTTACCTCTCTCGGATTCAGGCTACGACAGCCAACCCGGATTCACCCATCGCGTTCCCGATGCCGACATGTGTTCAGGCGATACCTATCGCTTTTCGGTCAAACGCTCCAGGATTCGTACGTGCCCAGCGTTGAGTTCATCCAAGGAGTTAACACCCAACAGCTTCATGGTGCGAACAATCTCGCTCCGAAGAATGTCAATGGTGCGATCCACGCCTTCGCGTCCGCCGGCCATCAGACCGTAAAGATAGGCGCGGCCAATCAGGGTGAAGTTCGCACCCTTTGCAATGCAGGCAACGATGTCCTGGCCGTGCATGATTCCGGTGTCCACCCAAACCTCTGCATCCTTGCCGACCTGCTTGACTGTTTCTGGCAGTAAGTGGAACGGGATTGGTGCGCGATCAAGCTGGCGGCCACCGTGGTTCGAAAGCAGCACGGCATCGGCTCCTAGCTTCACAGAACGCTTCGCGTCTTCCACGTTCTGGATGCCTTTGACTACCAGCTTGCCCTTCCACTGATCACGGATCCACTTCAGGTCATCGAAGTCGACGGTTGGGTCAAACATGCTGTCCAGAAGTTCACCAACAGTGCCATTCCACTGACCCAGGGAGGCAAACTTCAACGGGTCGGTGGTTAGGAAGTTTATCCACCATTCCGGACGCGGCAGGGCATCGATGACGGTGCCAAGGGTTAGGGCTGGCGGGATGGTCATGCCGTTGCGCTTATCGCGCAGACGGGCGCCGGCCACTGGCACGTCTACGGTGAGCTGCAGGGTTTCGAATCCCGCTTTCCAAGCGCGATCCACCAGCTCCATGCTGCGGTCGCGGTCCTTCCACATGTACAGCTGGAACATGTTGCGACCGTTCGGTGCTGCGGCGGCAACTTCCTCGATGCTTCGAGTGCCCATCGTGGACAAGGTGAACGGAATGCCCGCAGCCTGAGCCGCCTGCGAACCCGCAATCTCACCTTCGGAGTGCATCATTCGGGTGAATCCCGTAGGCGCGATTCCAAATGGAAGCGCACTTCGCTGACCAAGCACTTCGATGCTGGTGTCAGCGTCAGCTACATTCCTCAGAATCGAAGGGTTCCACTCGATGTCCTCGAAGGCCTGGCGTGCGCGAGCCAGCGAAATCTCCTGGTCTGCAGAGCCATCGGTGTAGTCGAAAGGCGCAGTCGGAGTGCGACGCTTTGCGATGTCACGCAACTCGTAAATGTTGTAAGCCTGGTTCAGTCGCGCTTGACGACCTACCTGTGGTTTTTTGAAAACCATCAGCTCCGCTAGGTCTTTAGGGTTCGGGAATCGGCGTTTCAGGTTGCCCATTTTCGTCTTTCTTTTAGCCCGCGATTAGCGGATTGTTCAGCGAGAAGGAGTAGCGGCCATGGCCAAACTTTTGTCCCTTTTCGGCCGCGGCGGCGTTTACGATAAGCGCAGAGTTTGCGCTGCCAAGCAGGTCGAACTCAGCTGTGACACCAAATGGAACGCTCAGTTTGCCAACTAGGTTGCCGTCGCGGATTTGCCACTCGAGCTCGATGCTTCCGTAGCCGGTCTCCTGTGATGAACTGCTGCTAGTCAGGTTCACATGAGGTCGCGGGGCGATTACCACGTTTCGGTACCCTGGTGCGGTTGGCGCTATGCCGCCAACATTGCGGTAAATCCAATCGACAACAGCTCCGTAGGCATAGTGGTTGAAGCTAATCATGCCGTCGCCAGAACCTTCGGCGTTATTGGCTAGTCCACCGCCGTTGATATCGCCATCCGGTTTGATTCCGTCCCAACGCTCCCAGATGGTTGTGGCACCCTTTGCGATTGGGTAAAGCCACGATGGCATCTGATCGCGCAGAAGCATCTGGAATGCCTCATTCAGGTGGCTGTTGCGACTCATCGCGTCCAGAATCACCGGGGTTCCGAGGAAGCCGGTTGCGATTCGGCCATCCGTGGCTCGAACACCTTCCGCAAGCGTGGCTGCGATTCGCGCCCGCTCAGCCTCTGGCGCAAGGTTGAACTCAAGGAGAATGGCGGCGCCTGTTGGCGTTGCGGCTGCAGCCTCACCCAACTCATTCCATACAACTTCGGCGACTTTGGCGCGTAGTGCTCTCAGGCGCTCTGCTTCGTCGGGATCGCCAACGACATCTTCGGTAGCCGCCATGATGTCTAGCGAGTGCACGTGATAGGCGTTAGACATGAACTGTCCGCTTACCTTTGCATCCCATGGCTTACCTTCGGCAGCATCCGGGTCTAGCCAGTCGCCAAGTTGCATGCGAGGGGGTATGAGCAACCCTTGGTGGTCTGCGGTGTTGTGTGCTACCCACGCGCGCATGGATTCGAGTTGATCAATCAGAATCTGCTTGTCACCGAAGCGCTCGTAGATGCTCCAAGGAATAACCGTTGCCGCGTCACTCCAACCCGCCTCACCATAAGTGGAATAGAAGAAGTGATCTTCACCGATGGTAGGGCTCAGGATGTCCGGAACCACCATCGGTACCTTGCCACCGAGTTTGCGCTGTTCAATCTCAAGATCGTGTAACCAGCTGCGGAAGAATTCGACGCCGTTCACCAGGCTGTGAGCAGCATAGATGAAAGCCTGCGCGTCGCCAGTCCAACCGAGTCGCTCATCGCGCTGAGGGCAGTCGGTCGGAATCGACACAAAGTTGTCTCGCAAGCTCCAGAATGTGTTGCTTACCAACTTGTTGATACCTGGATGCGAGGTTTCGATCTGTCCGCGCACCGCGATGTCGGAACTGATTGCAATGCCAGTGACATCGAGGATCTCGATTTCGCCACCCTCGACAATCAGATCGGCGTACTGGAATCCATGGAAGGTTTGCTTCGGCTCAATTTCGTATTGGCCGTCGGATGCGAAAATCCAGCTGTCAGTCGCTCGCGCGTGACGAAGCGGTTGAGTGTGGAGGTCGCCGTTTGGCTGGAGAATCTCGGCGTGCTTCGCAGTCAGCTTGCTGCCGGCGTTTGCCTTCACCTTGATTCGCAACCATCCGCTGATGTTTTGGGTCACGTTTACGCGTGTATTGCCACCATGCTGGCTAATCTCAGGAGTGAACTCCTGAACCACACGAACCGGAGCCGCGTAGCGAGGCTCGATCGCGCTCTTATTCATCGGGTGAACGGTCGCCGGTTTCCATTCACCATTAGGGTTGGCCGCGGTGTCGAAACCTGGCTTGCACCAGGCCGGCTGCGCAAAGTTGTAATCGAAGTCGGTGCCGTCATAGATGCTGGCGAAACGCACCCCACCCTGGCCTGCCATCCAGCTGTCGTTGGTTTCCACACGCTGCTTGGTGCCATCGGTGTAGAAAATCTCTAGCTGACCAAGGAACGCTGTCTGCTGACCGTAGTTACCAGTCTGGTTAGTGAAGCCGAATTTGCCGCGGTACCAGCCGTCCGCAAGCAAAACACCCCAGGCGTTGGTGCCTTGCTGAAGGTGCGCGGTCACATCGTGGGTGACTAGCAGCAGGCGCTCGTTGTATGGAGTCCAACCTGGGGCCAGCTCTTCATTGCCCACGCGCTGACCATTCAACATCAGGTCAAAAGTGCCGTGTGCGGCGGCGTAAAGACGAGCGTGAGCGACTTCCTTCTCCACCGTGAACTCGGTTCGTAATAGAGCAGGGGTATCAGTTGGCTTTGAAATATCGCCGATAGCTTTCGCCCAGATCTCCATGCCGCCCAGAAGGCCAACCTCGTGCCGGATCACATTGGACCAAGCGCTCCAGCCACCTTCGGTCTCAATGCGTACACGGAAGAAGCGAACAGTGCGGCTAACCATGTTTCCGCCCGGAGCCTTGACGAACTGGCTCTCGGAACTCGGTACTCGCGAGGTTGCAATAATCGAGTCGAACGCAGCAGACTCAGCGGCCTGTAGCTCTGCTGACAGTTGTGTCGCGCCTTCCGCAGCCCCTTCTACCTTCCAGCTCAGGAGAGGTGCGCGACCAGGAAGGCCGATTAGATCGGTAGGGAACTCGCTTGATAATACAACTGCGGTCATGAGGCTACATTTCTGCTTGGAGTAAGTGCTGGTTCAAAGGTAACTAAATCAAAGGATTTCCGAATTTGCTCGCGCTGAGCATCGAGCCCTGCCGCACCGGCTCCGTGAGCGCCTGCCTGGCACATCAGGTTTCCGATCGCGGTCGCTTCCACTGGCCCAGCTATTACTGGAATACCGGTTCGGTTTGCTGTCAGCTGGCATAGCAACTGATTCTGGCTTCCGCCGCCAACAACGTTTAGCTGGCAAATTTTGGTCTGGGTTACCTGCTCGAATCCGCGAACGGCGTCGGCATACGCATCGGCCAGCGAATCCATGATCACGCGCACAATGCCGGCCGGGGTTTGTGGTGGCTCGAAACCGCGTCGCTTCAGGTGGGTGCGAATCTTGCCAGGCATGTCACCCGGAGTTAGGAATTCGGGATCGTTTACGTCGATGCGAGCTGGCGATTCGATTGTTGCCGCTGCGTGCAGAAGCGAGATAAGTTCGCTATCTTCGCCGTTTTCTTTGAAGTCGGCGAGACTTTGCTGAAGCAGCCAGAGTCCGCTTAGGTTCTTCAAGAATCGGATTCGGTTTTCAACGCCAAGTTCGTTGGTGAAGTTTTGCTGGCGTGCCTGAGAACTCAAAACGGGCGAGTCCAGTTCGAGACCCAGCAAACTCCAGGTTCCGCTGGAAAGATAAGCCGAACCAGGTTCGATCGGTGCGCCTGCAACTGCCGAAGCGGTGTCGTGGGTGCCCACAGCTGTGACAACTGTTTGCGCCAGTTTTTCACTGGTTGCAAACTTCGGCAATAGTCCACCGATTACCGTTCCGGCGTCCACCAGGCGGGTGAATATTCGTCGAGGCAAACCAAGCTGGTCGATTAGTGACCAGTTCCATTCGTGGCTAGTGGCATCGAGTAGTCCAGTAGTGCTGGCGTTAGTGCGTTCGGTTGCGGCAACGCCGGAAAGCCAATGAGTAATCAGGTCGGGCATCAGAAGCATGGCATGCGCATGCAGAACGTCTTCCGGTTGCTGCGAAGCATTGGCCGCCAGTTGGTAAATGGTGTTGAAAGGCTGGAACTGGAGGCCGTTTTGTTCGAACTGCTCCTGGGCGGAAATTTGTCGGTCGACAGTTGCCACTCCAAGCAGGTTGCGCTCATCGCGGTAGTGTCGGGGCTGCGCTATCAAGATGCCTTCAGAATCCAGCAGCCCGTAATCTACCGCCCAGGTGTCCACCCCGATGCTGGTCACATGTAAATCACGACTTTCGGCAAACTTGCCAAGTGACTCCAGCCCTAAGGCGATTTCTCGCTGCAGCGCCTCATAATCCCAGAAAAAGCCCTCGGCTCGCATCACCGGTTTGTTGGCAAAACGGTGCACCTCGTGCATTTCGAAACTGCCGTCACCGATTACGCCCGCGATAACTCGCCCGGATGATGCACCGAGGTCGATTGCGCCGAAAAGCTTGGTCATGGGTTATCTCTAACGAAGGAACGCTGCAGCCACTCCGGCATCCACTGGGATGTGAAGGCCGGTTGTGTGGGTCAAATCGCCGCCGGTGATTGCAATCACAGCGTTGGCTACATGCTCTGGCAGGACCTCGCGCTTCAGCAGAGTGCGCTGAGCGTAGAACTCACCCAGGTTCTCTTCCTTCACGCCATAGACTGCCGCGCGCGAAGCACCCCAGCCACCGGCGAAGATACCGGAACCGCGAACCACGCCATCTGGGTTGATGCCGTTGACGCGAATCTGGTGTTCTCCGAGTTCTGCAGCCAGCAAACGCACCTGGTGGGCTTGGTCGGCCTTGGTTGCACTGTAAGCAATGTTGTTAGGGCCGGCGAAGACAGAGTTCTTGGACGCGATGTAAATGATGTCGCCGCCCATCTCCTGCTCGATCATCATTCGCGCGGCCTCGCGGGCAACTAGGAATGAGCCACGGGCCATCACGTTGTGCTGCAGATCCCAGTCAGCCTGAGTAGTTTCGAGCAGTGGCTTCGAGAGGCTCAAACCGGCGTTGTTCACAATGAGGTCAACACCGCCGAAGGCCAGCACGGCAGCCTTCAAGGCGGCAGTAATCTCGGCCTCTTCGGTCACGTTGATCTTCACCGCAACTGCGTGGTCTGGTCCGCCCAGCTCAGCGGCAACCGCCTCAGCGTTCTCCAGATTTAGGTCGGCGATTACCGCGCAACCACCCTCGGAAACAATTCGGCTTGCGATGGCCTTGCCGATTCCACTGCCTGCACCGGTCACAAATGCCACGCGACCAGCAAGAGGCTTTGGCTTTGGCATGCGCTGCAACTTGGCTTCTTCAAGCGACCAGTACTCAATGTTGAATTTCTCAGCGTCGCTAATTGGGCTGTAGCTGCTGATGGTTTCCGCACCACGCATAACGTTGATCGCGTTGATGTAGAACTCACCCGCAACACGTGCAGTCTGCTTGTTGGCGCCGAAGCTGAACATTCCAACACCTGGCACCAAAACGATTGCAGGGTCGGCGCCGCGGATGGCAGGGGATGAATCGGTGGCGTGCGCGTCATAGTATGCCTGGTAGTCAGCGCGGTAAGCCTCGTGCAGTTCCTTGAGGCGAGCCTTTACAGCTTCCAGGTCAGCATCTGCCGGCAAGTCCAAAACCATCGGCTTCACCTTGGTGCGCAGGAAGTGGTCCGGGCAGCTGGTGCCAAGTGCAGCCAGGTCGGCCAACTTGGCTCGGGAAAGGAACTCCAAAACCTCCGGCGCATCCGAGTAGTGACCCACCATCGGCTTGTCGGTGCTGGCCAGGCCGCGAAGCAGCGGTGCGATTGCAGCGGCACGTTCGTGGCGGTCAGCCTGGGGGAGTGCGCCGAAACCGGCCACCTCAGGGCCGAATGCGTGGCCGCCAGATTTCCCGGCAGTGGCATCGATGAACTGCTGAGCGGTCTGGATGATCCACAGGGAGTTCTTCTCAGACTCCGCACTGGTGGCGCCCCATGCGGTAATGCCATGTCCGCCGAGGATGCAGCCGACTGCCTGCGGGTTAGCAACCTTGATTGCCTCGATGTCCAGACCCAGCTGGAATCCAGGACGACGCCAAGGAACCCAAACCACCTTGTCGCCGAAGATTTCGGCGGTCAGGCGCTCGCCATCCACCGATGTTGCGATCGCGATTCCGCTGTCCGGGTGCAGGTGATCGATGTGTGCGGCATCAACGAGCGCGTGCATCGCGGTGTCGATGGAAGGGGCTGCGCCACCGCGGCCGTGCAGGCAGTAGTCGAATGCCGCCACCATTTCGTCCTCGGTGTCAACTCCGCGGTATACGTTCTTAAGTGCGCGCACGCGGTCAAGCTGCAGAACGGCTAGGCCGGATTCCTTGAGAGTTCCGAGGTCGCCACCGGAACCCTTGACCCAGAGCAGCTCGATGTCCTCGCCGGTCGCTGGGTCAATGCCCGCACCCTTGGCGCTGGTGTTGCCACCGGCGTAGTTGGTGTTCTTTGGGTCCGAGCCCAGGCGATTGCTGCGGGTGAGCAGTTCTTGTACGGTCGGGTTGGTCATTATGCTCCCCATCCTGCCTGCACGCCGCCCACGCGGTCGGTGGCAATCTTGTTCAGGTATCCGCTGGCGTTGAACGCCTTGATCGGGTCGTTCGGAAGCCCCTTGCCCTCGCGCCATTCGGCAACCAGCGGGCGAATGTCGGTGTAGAAGGCGTCCATGAAGATGTCGTTTGCGGCCAGAACATCGCCGGCGCGCTGGGCAACATCCAGTGCCGCGCGGTCAACTAAAAGGGCGCGTGCGGTCATCGCCTGAACGTTCAAAACGCTGCGAATCTGGCCCGGAATTTTGTCTTCGATGTTGTGGCACTGGTCCAGCATGAAAGCTACATCGGAGTCGGTTCCGTAGCCACCACCGCGAATCACTTCGTACATGATGCGGAACAGCTGGAACGGATCCGCGGCGCCAACGATTAGGTCGTCATCGGCGTAGAAGCGGCTGTTGAAGTCGAACGAACCCAGCTTGCCCAGGCGTAGCAGCTGCATAACGATGAACTCGATGTTGGTTCCCGGAGCGTGGTGACCGGTGTCCAAGCAAACCACTGCCTTCTCGCCGAGGGCGGCCACCTGTGCGTAGGCGGTACCCCAGTCAGGTACGTCGGTGTGGTAGAAAGCTGGCTCGAAGAACTTGTACTCCAGCACCAGACGCTGGTTGTCGCCCAGGGCAGCGTAAATCTGCTGCAGGCTATCGGCCAGGCGATCCTGGCGGCCACGCACGTCATCCTGGCCCGGGTAGTTGCTGCCATCGGCGAGCCAAATTTTGAGGTCGCGCGAACCGGTCTGGTGCATGATGTCGATGCATTCCAGGTGGTGGTCAATGGCCTTCTGGCGGATCTTCGGATTGCTGTGGGTCACCGAACCCAGCTTGTATTCCTCGTCCTGGAAGGTGTTGGAGTTGATGGTGCCAAGCTTGATGCCATTGTCTTCGGCGTGCTGGCGCAGTGCGTTGTAGTCGCACTTGTCCCAAGGAATGTGAAGGGCCACCGATGGCGCGATGCCGGTGTACTTGTGCACTTGGGCGGCGTCGCTCAGTTTCTCGAACGGATCACGTGGTGCGCCTGCTGAGCCGAATACGCGGAAGCGGGTTCCCGAGTTTCCGAAAGCCCACGATGGCAGTTCGATTGCCTGCTGGTCTAGCTGGCTGAATAGTGTCGCTTTTGCGTCGCCGGTGACGGTCATCTCAGATTCCTTTACGAGGAGTATTGAAGCGTTTCAATAATCTAATCATTCCAAGTTGGATAATCACAAATTCGCCGACAATATTCGGAAGTCGGTGATTATCGGGCGATGGCAGCCGTTCGGAAATTGGCTAGTGTTTGCCTAGGATTGAAACATTCAAAAGGATTGGAATGTAAGTGAACCCGAAAGCCCGCCCCAGCATTCAAGACGTCGCTCGTCTTGCCGGGGTCTCCTTGGGTACTGTGTCCAATGTTTTGAACAACCCGGACATGGTTCGGGCAGCGACTGCCGAAAAAGTGTTGAAGGCAATCGACCAACTCGGTTTTGTGCGCAACGATGCCGCGCGCCAACTAAAAGCAGGCAAGAGCCTGACGCTGGGCATGGTGGTTTATGACCTCGCTAACCCGTTCTTCACCGAAGTTGGTAGAGCAGCCGAAAATGCGGCAGCGGAAAACGGCTATGCCGTCCTCATGGGCAACACTGATCATCGCCGCGAGCGCGAAAAGCAATACCTGCAGCTGTTTGATCAGCAGCGGGTGGCGGGTGTTCTGGTTTCGCCTACAGCAGACATCTATGAGCAGATCGACGAACTTCGGGTGCACGGAACCCAGGTAGTCCTTCTTGACCGTAAAGCGGATGCCGCTCGATGCTGCTCTGTGTCGGTGGATGACTTTGCCGGGGGTCGGGTTGCGGTAGAGCACCTACTCGCCCAAGGTAGGCGTCGAATCGGCTTCGTAGGAAATCTGCAAATGCAGCAGGTTGCGGATCGTTTAGCTGGGGCGATGGCCGCCATAAATGACTTTGGAAATCAAGCCCAACTTCTCGTCTTCGAGAGCAGTGATATGACCGTGCTGGCTGGTAGGGAAGTGGGACATCGAATTGTCGCGGCGGCCCAGCAGGACAGACCCGACAGCCTTTTTGCTTCTAACGATCTGCTAGCGATGGGGCTAGTGCAAGCCTTTATGTTCAACGGGGCGATTCAGATTCCGCAGGAAATAGCTCTGGTCGGTTACGACGACATTGACTTCGCGGCATCGGCTGTTGTTCCGCTATCTTCTATCCGCCAGCCCTCCAAGTTGCTCGGGGAAACCGCAGTTGAGCTGATTATGGACGAGATCTCTAATGGCCAGAATCACGTGCATCGCCAAGTTACTTTCCAGCCCGAGTTGGTTGTGCGCGACTCCTCGGCCCACGCTTAGAGCGTGTGCCGCGGCTTTCGCCTCTAAGGCTCAGGGCCTAGGCAGGCTGCCCAATGGCTGCGATTTGAGCCTGCAAAACACCTTCGTTTTCCTTGCGAATCTCGCAGACTTCCAGCCAAGCTGCGGGGGTTAGGACGTCCCGGTAGAAGGCCTCCATGTGCTTCACGATGTCGGTCGTGCTATCCAGGAGCCACTGCACCTGTAGACCGTCGGAAAGAGCGACCAGGGCCTCGCCTAGCATTTTTGGATCCCGTCCACGGGAAACGTGACCGGCGCTTATGAGCTGCTGGAAGTTGTCGGAGGTCAGCTTCCGCACTTCGTTGTAACGCTGTTGGAAGAACTTATGTGAAGGGTGGCTCACGGCTGTAGATTCAGCAGAGATGACCGTATAAAGTTCCACGATTCCAGGGTGTGCCTGGTTGTATTCCATAACGTGGAACCAATTCGCTACGTATTGCAGTGGTCGGCCGGAATCCTGCTCAATCGAGCCCGAACTCCACTCATCGCGGTGTTTCAAAACTTCAAGCAGCAGGTCGCGCTTGGTCTTGAAGTGATGAAGGATTCCCGCTTCGGTGATGCCAACAATCTCCGCCACCTGTTTGAGCGTGCCGCCGTTGAAGCCCGAGGTGCCAAATACCTCGAGCGCGGCATCGAGAATGGCTAAACGGCGCGCAGCGGTGGCTGCTTGGTCGCCTTTAGGTCTGGCCATCGGGTGCTCTTTCGGTGTGGAAATTTGTTGCGGTGACTAAAAACCTAGCGGTTTGCCAAGGATTTTTCGCAATTTCAGCCAGAGTTTGTTGCCAAAGGGAACTTTCTATAACGAAAAAGTATCATTTTGCTGAAAACTAAACACTGACTTAGTTATTTTCAATAAGTTAGCCCTAACACTTCTCTCCTCTGATTGGTGTTACCGAACTTCCTAGGTTCACTAAAAGCAACACCCGAATTGCACCAACCCAAACAAAAACAGGAGCACTAATGGCAAAGATGAAGTCTTTGGTTGCAGCTGCCGTTACCGCTGGTCTGCTTATGACCGGTGTAACCGCATCGCACGCGGCCGGTAAGACCCTCACCCTCGGCAGCGTCGCAGATGTAGTTAGCTTTGCAGCGTCTCAGGGCGAATACGGAAACCGTGTCTGGTACTACCAGGCTGTATACGACACCCTGCTGAAGAAGAAGGAAGACGCAACCGTCATCCCAGGTCTAGCGAAGAGCTGGAGCTACAACGCAGACCAGACCGTACTAACCCTGAACCTGCGCCCAGGCCAGAAGTTCACCGATGGCACAGCTGAAGACGCCAAGGCAGTTGTGAAGAACCTGATCGCAAACCGCGACGGCAAGGGTCCAAACGCTAACTACCTAGCTTCGATGGACACCGCGGTTGCAAAGAACGCAACCACCGTTGTCATCAAACTGAAGGACTCCGACCCTGCAATCCTCGAGAACCTCTCAGAGACTGCTGGCCTCATCGAGAGCCCAAAGATGATCGGCACCAGTGCCGAGAAGACCAACCCCGTTGGTGCTGGTCCATACATCTTCAATGCCAAGGCTTCGAAGTTCGGCGACCACTACACCTTCACCAAGAACCCTAAGTACTGGGATGCAGCGAACACCAAGTACGACACCTTCACCATCAAGTACATCCAGGACGGCACCGCTATGGTGAACGCTCTTGAGACTGGTGCAGTTCAGGGTGCAAACATTTCTGTTAACTCTTCAGTTCCTGCACTGAAGGCTGCCGGCCTGAAGTTCGTTTCCAGCTACCTCGACTGCTTGGGTATCTACCTGGCAGACCGCACTGGCAAGATGGGCACCCCGCTGAACAATGTCAAGGTTCGCCAGGCAATGAACATGGTGTTCGACCGTGCCGCAATGCTTAAGGCAATCGACAACGGCCAGGGCAAGGTAACCGAGCAGTACTTCCCAAGTGCTAGCAAGGCCTACGAGCCAGCGCTGAACAACACCTACAAGTACGACATTGCTGGCGCACAGAAGCTGATGGCAGACGCGGGTTACGCAAAGGGCTTCACCCTGAGCATGCCTACCCTGGCGGTCTACTTCGGTGACGCAGCGTACGCCATCATCAAGGCTCAGCTTGCAAAGATCAACATCACCGTTGACGAGCAGCCTCAGACCGGTGCCACCTTCATCGGTGACATCATGGCTCCAAAGTGGCCTGCTTACCTCATGCAGTTCGAGCGTTCGGGTAACACCTGGAAGATGCTGAACTTCATGGTTACTCCAGACGCTCTCTTCAACAACGACCACTACACCGATGGCACCCTGTCGTCGCTGATCGGTC
>JBDLQA010000037.1:0-5508 GCA_039800845.1 Actinomycetota bacterium | reverse complement strand
CGGCCGTGGCATCCGCCGCCAGTGGAGCGATCTTGACAACTACGAGCTTGGCTGCGTCAGCCGCCGAGGTGATGCTGGTTGGAACATTGGTGATGGTGAAGTTCACAGTGGTGGTCTTGCGAGCATCAGCAGTGGTTCCGAACGAAATGCCACCCTGATTTCCGCTGCTGCTTGAGCCTGCGGACTTGGTAGTGGTGGAGTGGTTGGCAGTCTTCGCGAACGATGGAGCGGCCGCTGCGAAGGTTAGGACGGTCGCCAGACCTAGGCCCGCTGCGGTTGTGGAGAGAATGACCGACTTTTTCATAGTTGGTACCTTTCTGTTTCGGAAAAATCGCTTGGTTTTATGATCTTTCGTATTTCGAGGCTATTGGCCCGACTGCCCGAAAATGGCCGTTCACAAACTCCTCTGGGGAACCTCCAAGGCCCTTGCCAGCCGTCACACAGAATGCTCCCAGACAAGCCCCCAATCTCCCCCGGAAAGCACAAAACCCGGCCGCATCTCCTGCAGCCGGGTTTTGTATTTGGAGCTAAGCCTTGGCCAGCTCCGCGTAAGTTTCCTGCACCCAGTCGGCGATGTAGCCGGCTACATAAGCCATGTGGTCGATGCTGATGTGCTCGGTTCCACCCTCAGGTTCGTCAAAAATGCGCAGGGTCTTCTTCGAAGCGTTTACGGCCTCGTCGTAGGTCTGGTGCGCGTACTTGATGTTGATCTGGCGGTCGTTTGCACCGTGAGTGATCAGCAGTGGGCAAGTGATCTTGTCCACAACATCCTTCAGGTGCATGCCAGCGGTGATGTGCATGAAGTCATCGATGTTGTCCACGCCCCAAACCCAGAAGACGTGCTCCCAGTAGTGCGGAACCGGGTTCTCGCCCTCGCGCTGACGGCGGCCAACCTGGACCTCGGCCCAGTTGTGGTTTGCGCCCCAGGCCACGGCAAGCTTGATGCGCTTTTCCATCGCAGCCGAACGCGGAGCGTAGTAGCCGCCCAGCGACCAACCCACAACACCAACCATGTTCGCGTCGATGCCGGCCTGAGTCTCCAGGAAATCGATGGCAGGACTGACGAATGCCTCGGTGTCCACGCGGGCCTTGATTCCACGCAGACGCAGTGCCTCACCGGTACCGCCGTGGTCGATCATCAGGGTGCTGATGCCACGCTTGGCGAGCATCTGAGGGAAGCCGGAGTAGTACATCATCTCCTTGGTAGAGTCCAGGCCGTTTAGCTGGATGATCACCGGAGTGGGCTTGCCATCCTCGCGGGTGGCGCGGTACAGGTAGCCAGGAAGCGAGGTGTCCTGGTAAGGAATGTTTACCTTCTCCATTGGTGCGCCGGCGATTTCAACGTGCTTCATCAGCAGGTCAATCGACTTCTGGTAGGCGGCGTTGCGGCCCTCCCACTTAGGCGACTGCAGGCGCTCCGCCTGAGAGGTGTAAAGACTCGCGCGGTAGTACTTCTCGCCGGCACTGATCAGACGGCCAGCCGCTTCATCTTCCTGCGCCGATACCAAAACTCGGTTGGCTACTGCCTCCCAGGAGTTGTACAGGAGGTCGGTTCCGAAGTCATCACCGTTCTTGGAAGCCTCCAGAACTGGCTTACAAGCGCGGTCGACTTCGTCGATGAGGCCACCGTTGTTGAGCGTTGCTACAACGGCCAGCGACCAAACATAGTTGGTCGGGAAATACATAAACATGCGTTTTGTCCTTAGGTTGTGACTAAAAAATTCGGCTTTAGCGGATGCTTACCAAGGCTGCGCCATGGCACCCATGGTCATGCCCATGATCTTGCCGGCTTCAGAACCCGACTCCGGGCCACCCTTGATCTCTAGGTCAACTAGCGCCAAAGTGTTGCGAACAACGATGTCGGTGCGGGCCTTGCGACGCTCTTCGTACTGGGTCAGCAGGTCGTCTAGGTCGCCATCGCGGGTCACATATTCCGCCAGCAGGTAGGCGTCTTCGGAGCACTGTGCTCCACCCTGAGCGATCAGTGGAGGGCAAGCGTGCACTGCATCGCCGGTTACAACGACTCGGCCGTCGTGCCAGGATTCATCGACTGCCCAGAGCCACTCGATCTCGGTGAAGTTCATGTAGTCGTCATCCTTGAGGTTCTCGCGGATGTAGTCGAAGTTGCCGTGGTAGCCGGAAAGCAGGCGGCGCATCTCGTCGGCGTCACTCAGGCCGTTGTCTGGGCGCTGTGGCTTGGTCAGAACGAATGCGTAGCAAAGGTCCTTGCTGATCGGGGTGTAGCCGGCCTTGTACTCAGGGCCACCGAATGCCAGGCCGGAGCAGTCCATCTCTGGAGTGCGCTTGGTGACAACGCGCCAGATTCCCAGACCCGAAGACTTCTTCTCGTGGGTAATGCCCACCATCTTGCGGGCGGTGCTGTTGATGCCATCCGCACCGATGATCAGGTCGAAAGCGTCATTGCTGCCGTCACTCAGGTGAGCAGTTACGTCATCGGCGTTGTTGGTGTAGCCGGTTAGCTCAGTTCCCAGACGCACCTCAACGCCGAGGTCGTGGATCATGTCCACCAAAACGTTCTGGATGTCGCTGCGCAGGGCACCCATGGTCGATGGCAGTTCCGGTCCGCCAGCCTTCGCGATTGGCATGCGGGCGATTCGGTGACCATCAGCAGTGAAGGATTCGAGTTCGTCGAAGCCCAGACCCTTTTCGGCCATCTTGTCGTAGGCGCCAATCAGGTTGAACACCTTCAGGGCGTTGCCCTGCAGTGTGATTCCGTGCCCCACGCCGAACCAGGCCTTTGCCTTTTCAACGAGTGTGACCTTTACGCCGCGCTGCGCCAGCGACACCGCTGCAACACAACCGGTAATACCGCCACCGACAACGAGAACATTCTTGACTGCCATAGTCCTACTCCGTTCAGAAACCGGACACGAAAGTGCCTTGCGGTTCACGCTACTGGAGGGGCTGAGGTTTCAATAAATAACTTGGCGAAATGGACGGTATTGCCAACCCGATGACTGGGGCTAAGAAGCGTTGACGGGCAGTTCGAGCAGAGCAGCGTGAGCGATTATAAAATCTCGGAGCCAAACGTGCGCGGGGTCGGAGTTGTGGGAAGGGTGCCACCATAGCGTCAGGTTTGCATCAACCTGCCCAAACGGGGGCTGCACCACAACAACAGGGGAATCGTCTGGCAGCAACCTAGCCACACGGCTAGGAACAATTGCGATCAGATCGGTGCCGGCCACGATGTGCCCCAGCGGCAGATAAGAGTTAGTCACCACGTGAGGCTTGAGCTGGTGACCGAGTTCATTCATTCGGCGCTCTGGTGGCAAAAGGTGCGCGCGGCCAAAGTTACACACGGCCTTTTCCGCCGCCAAGAAGTCTTCCCAAGAGATTTCGCCGTCGTGCAGCACAGGGTTGTTTCTGTCTGCCAGACAAACGTACTGGTCTGTGAAGAGCTTGAAATAGTCGCCTTGAACACCCACACCCGGAACAGTGACCACGAAGTCATTTACGGTTAGGTCGCGGGCGGAATCGGTGGGTTCGTGCGGCAGGCCGACGATGTCAAAGGAGATATCCGGAGCTTGTTCCAGGGCAAGAGCCAGAATGGGCTTGATTTCCGTGGCCGAATAGTCGGTGAGCATCAACTTGAATACTCTGTCGCTGTTAGCCGGTTCGAATTCGCCTTCACTTCGCAGTGCGCGTTCGATCAGGGGGAGCGTGCGTTGAAGCTGTGGCAGCAGCAACTGACCCATCGGGGTCAGTTCATAGTCACGGCCAACACGAACCAGAAGTTCATCGTTGAACTGAAGACGGAGACGGCTCAGCGCGGAAGACATGGACGACTGGCTCATGTTGACGCGGTCGCCGGCGCGGGTAACGTTGGCCTCTTCCAGCAGAGCGCGCAGGGCGATCAGCAGGTTAAGGTCGCGACCCGGTCCAATCAAAGTTTGCTTCTTTCCCTCGACCTGCCTGGCAAATGTTTGGCACCGCTGCCGGCAAAGGCTCTGGTATCACGCTATCAAATAGACGGTATCCAGAGTCTGGGGAGACAGCGAAGGGATTTTTCTCCTAGCCTGAAATCTGTTCGGCACTGCCGTACCGTTTTCGATTCAAAGGAGCAACGATGTTCGAGCGCAAGATTTCCCACCTGCGTTACCTGGCCCTGGCCATGCCTAACTTCGAGGAAGAACGCGACTTCTTCGTCAAGCACTGGGGCCTCACCGAGGTTCACGCGGAAGATGGCGCTTCCTGGCTTGGCACCGAGGGTCAGACGGAGCCTTTCGTAATCCGCCTTCGCAAGGGCGAAAAGCGCATCGACCTAATCGGCTTTGGCGCTAACAACCGCGAAGACCTCGAGGCATTGCACCAGGAGCTCGTCGCTAAGGGCGTACAGATCATCCACCCTCCACAGGACCTTACTCAGTTCTCCGGTGGCTACGGTTTCCGCTTCTTCGACCTCGATGGCCGCACCATCGAAGTATCGGTGGACGTAAAGGAGAAGGCTGCACGCAAGGTTAACGAGCGCGAGCCAATTCCGGTAAAGCTTTCCCACGTTGTGGTCAACACCGTGAACCTGAAGGCAACCACCGACTGGTACATCGAGCACCTCAACTTCACCATCAGCGACAGCCTGGAGCACCCACACATGGGTCCGCTCATGAACTTCATGCGCTGCAACACCTGGCACCACTCGATGGCAATCGTGCAGGGTCCGCACTACTCGCTCCACCACGTTTCGTTCGAAATGCGCGGCGTCGAGGAATGGATGCGCGGCGCCGGAAAGATCCTGCGTGCCGGTACTCGCATGATCTGGGGTCCTGGCCGTCACAATGCGGGTGACAACACCTTCGCATACTTCATCGACCCAGCCGGAAACACCGTGGAATACACCACCGAGCTCGAAATCATCCCGGACGAAGAGACTTGGGTTCCTCGCAGCCTGGACGTTACCCAGGTGTCCACCCAGGACCAGTGGGGAACCGCCAACCAGTTCAGCGAATTCGTGGCTCGCGAAAGCTTCAACGAAGTCGACAAGGGAATGTTCGTAGCCGCTCCGTTCTAAACGGCAGGCCGAATAAGTTTCAAAGGAGCGTCACATGAAGGTTCACATCGGAGCCGACTGGCACGGATATGAGCGTGCGCGAGTTCTGGAGAGCTGGCTGGCCGAGCAAGGTCACGAAGTTGTTTGGCACGCTGCAGAGCAGTTTGACCAGGGCGATGACTATGTGCTTTTCGCCGTGCGAGTAGCCGAAGAAGTGCTTAAGAGCGAGGACCTGGCCGAAGAGGTCAAGGGCATCGTTGTTGGTGCGGATGGCAACGGTGAAGTCATCGCGGCCAACAAGGTAAATGGCGCCCGTGCTATCGGTGGCTACAGCATTCCGCAGGTGATTGCCGGCCGCACTCTGAACAACGCATCTGTTCTCGTCATCCCGGTTGATTACATCGATGTGGAAGGCAGCAAGCAGATGGTCACCGCGTTCTTTGAAACTAGCTTCGACTACACGGTGGATAGCGCTCGTCGCATCATCAACACCAACGAGTACG
>JBDLQA010000036.1:0-7835 GCA_039800845.1 Actinomycetota bacterium | reverse complement strand
CATAGCCCGGTCGAGTGCGCCTCACTGCTAATGAGGTAAGGACTAAAAATCCTTCGGAGGTTCAAATCCTCTCGTCTCCGCAAACAAAATCCTCACCCTTTCGGGTGGGGATTTTTTGTTTTTCGAGAAAGTCAAAAATCTTTGATTTTGCGTAGGACAAGCGCGCGTTTTTCAGTTACTGTAGCGATTGGGCTGGCGCTGAAGAGTGAACTGGCCCGGCGACCCCGACGGATGTAACTGCCGAGGCCGCCATGGTTCTAGCTCAGAATTCTGATTGCTTGGATAATCAAAATGATTATTTTGGCGACCAGCTCTATGAGCTGGAGTGTCATGAATTTCATAACTTCTCCGTTCTCAGTGCGTGAACCAAGACACAGAACCAGACCAGCGCCAAACTCTTGAAATTTCAGGAGTTTGGTGGTTTACTCAGAGATGTTCGATCCCTGACTCAGCGATTTTTTTGCTGGTCTGGTTCTGCGTCTCCAAGCGCAAGGAATATCCCTCGGGTTGCTGCCCGGGGGATTTTCTTTGCACAGGGCAATTACAAAGTCACGCCTTTCTGCCTGCCTTTATAGGCTGGCGCAGGACGCAATGGGAAAGAGCCCGAAAGTGGCTTTATGTGGGTAACGCGGGCACGCCTGCCTGTGGAGGTCAGCCCTGAGGCGGACTAAAGCTTCGGCTTGAGCGGTCCGCGCACCAGCTTGTGGTTAGCCGCTTGGGCAACCGGACGAACTGTGATCATGTCCAGGTTCACGTGACCCGGCAGTTCAATGGCGTGAACAATCGCCTCAGCGATGTCCTCCGCCACCAACGCATCAACACCTTCATACAGGGCGTCGGCTTTCTGACGGTCTCCGGCCAAACGGTTCAACGTGAACTCATCGGTCTTGACCATGCCTGGCGCCACTTCCAAAACTCGGATTGGCTCCCCTGCTAGCTCCAGACGCAGCACACCTACAACCGCGTGGGCGGCAAACTTGGCGGCGTTGTAGCCGCCGCCACCTTCGTAAGGCACCAGGCCCGCGGTGGAAGTGACGGTGAGGATATCCGCGTGACCGGCATCGGTGGCGGTTCTGCGCAGCAGCGGCAACAACTTGGCCGTCACGCGCTGAACCCCGAGCACGTTCACATCGAACATGTGCTGCCACTGGGCTGGGTCGGCGTCCTCCACCGATGAAACCCCGAAGGCTCCGCCCGCGTTGTTCACCAGCGCGTTGACCGGACCGGTATTGGCAAGGTACTCACCGAGCGCATTGACTGATTCCTGGCTGGTGACATCGCCAACAAAAACCTCGCAGCCGATTTCCTCGGCCAGGGCAGTCAGACGATCTGCTCGGCGGGCAACCGCAACTACTGACCATCCGTGGGCAGCGAAAAGCTTCGCTGTTGCCTGTCCGATTCCAGAGCTGGCTCCGGTCACCACTACGCGTTTTTTGTCCATGGTCTAAACCTAAACGAACGGCGGCCCAGTTAGATAGTTCGCCGGTAGATACTTCGCCGGTAGATACTTCGCCGGTTACTTCAGCGGGTACTCGGTGCGGGTCAACCGATGCATCAGATAGCCCAGCAGCAGGATGGCCACAGACCCAATCGCCAACGCGGGCAGCACCAGGTACCAGGCCGGGTGCGCCAGATAGATGGCGATGGGGCTGGCGCCGGCTGGTGGATGGGTGAGGCGCGTCAGGCGCATAGCTGCGATGACGACACCCACAATCAGCATGAGCGACCAAGTGTTTTGAGGCAACAGCCAAACCAGGATGAGGCTTATGGTTGCTGCCAATAGGTGGCCGCCCAGTACGTTTATCGGTTGCGCGAATGGCGATTTGTGTGCGGCGAAAACCAGCACGCAGGTGCCACCGAAGGGCGCCCAGAGGAGCGGCATGTGAGTGACATCGGTGATCAGTGCCAGAGCGCCGATGGCTAGGATTCCTCCGACTAGGTCGATTGCGATTTCACGCCACGAAGCCCTTGGCTGGTGAAGTTTGATGAGTCGGCGCATGTCACAAGGCTAACAGCGCGCCTAGACTTGGCCCGTCCATCCAAATCTGTGGATAAAAACTCGCCCACAGTTTGTTGTGGAAAAGACAGCCATTTCTTGGTTGTTCAAAAACCAGAAAGCAACCGATGTCCAACACTGTCCAAACCGCCTACAAACACCGATGGCTAGTCCTCACCGTCGTTCTAATCGCAGAGATGATGGACCTTCTGGACTCCACAATCGTGAATGTTGCTGGACCCACTTTGGCCGAAAAGCTGCACGCCTCCAGCACGGACCTGCAGTGGGTCATCGGTGGTTACGCCTTAGCTCTCGGCTCAGGCCTGATTCTGGGAGGACGCCTGGGCGACCGCTTCGGCGGCCGCAACATGTTCCTCTTCGGACTCATCGGCTTCACACTCGCATCACTGCTTTGCGCGGTGGCACCGACAGTGGGACTGCTCATCGCATTCCGCTTCGTCCAGGGATTCCTAGGCGCCATGCTTTTGCCGCAGGGCTTCGGACTGATTCGTGAAGTCTTCCCACCGCAAGAGTTCGGCAAGGCTTTTGCCGCCTACGGACCGGCTTTCGGCCTCGGTGGAATCCTGGGCCCAATCATCGGTGGCTTCATCATTCAGGCGAACATTGCAGACCTTGGATGGCGCGCTGTATTCCTGGTGAACCTGCCCATCGGAATCGTGGCAGTGATTCTGGCCGTGCTTTATGTGCCAAAGTCTCACAGCGACAAGTCGCTCAAGATCGATTTCTGGGGTGCGCTGATGGTTGTGGCCGCATCCGGAATGCTGGTTTATCCACTGATTAAGGGCCAGGAGGCGGGTTGGCCGCTCTGGACTTACGCGATGTTCGCGGGGTCGCTGGTTGTGTTCTACCTGTTCTCGCTGATGGAGCGCGCTGCGGCTAAGCGCGGCCACACCACCCTGATTGACCCGACTATTTTCACGAGGCGCGCCTACACACTTGGCCTCGGCGGCCTGGCGCTTTACTTCGCTGGATTCACCGGCGTCTACCTGATCCTCACTCTGTTCGTGCAGTTCGGAGAGCACTTCACCAGCTCCCAGGCAGGCCTAGCCAACATTCCGATTGCGCTCGGCAGTGCAATCGGCGGCGGCGTCAGCGGAGGCTTCCTCTCCGACAAAATCGGTGGAAGGCTAACCCTGCAGATCGGTGCGGTCGTTCAGCTGCTGGGCGCCGGCTTGCTTTGGATATCGGTGCCACACCTGGCGGACTTCACAATATGGCAGATGGTTCCGGCGCTAATCGTGGCGGGAATTGGAACTGGCCTGATTGCGTCACCGATTTTCGGCACCATCCTGGCCAGTGTTGAAGGCCGACAGAGCGGCTCGGCCAGCGGCGTTATGTCCGCCGTACAGAGCGTTTTCAGTTCCGTGGGAGTGGCCGTGTTCGGCACCGTGTTCTTCAAGTTCGCGCTTGTGGGGCAGGCCGATGTGGGCTTCCGAAGCGCGCTAATTGTTCAGTTTGTGCTTCTAGTCTTGTTCTTGGCCCTTTCGCCTGCGTTCCCTAAGCGCGAAGAGGGTAACTAGAACTTAGAAGCACACCCAAGGCGGGTGGTCGGGATTGGAAGAGGAGTGAGCTAGTGCCTTCTCTCTCCGAATTCCTGACCACCTTTAGCTGGGACACCGTCGGCGCCGCTTTTATTGTCATTTTCGGTGCCGGCTACCTACACTTAGTGGCCAAACTGCGTTACAGAGGCCACAAATGGCCAGTAACTCGAACTCTCGTGTTCGTGATTCTGGGACTCGGGGTATTCGCCTGGGTGCAGTTCGGATTCTTCGGCACCTATCGCTACGAACTCCGTTGGGCTTTCACCACCCGAATCGCGCTGCTGCTCTTCGGTGTTCCGATGCTGCTCGGATTGGGCAGACCGCTCGAATTGGCCAGGGCCGCCTTGGGTACACCGGGCAAAAAGCGCCTTAACGCTTTTATGGCTTCCTGGCCCGTGCGTCTGGTGTCAAACGCCATTTTCGCGCCACTCTTTGCACTAACCCTTTTCATGTTTTTCATCACACCGACTGGTGGCGCCTGGCGCGAATCGGCCTTAGCTCAGGACTTGTCTACGGTTCTGTCAGTCGTCTTCGGAATGCTGATGTTGCTACCAATCAACTCAAAAAGGCATCACCGCAGCGAAATTTTCATCGTGGCGGAGTTCATTTTTGCCTTCGCGGAGTTGATGCTGGACGCGATACCCGGTGTGGTCCTGAGCATTAGCAATGTGGTGTTGGACCACGCTCATTCGGTAGCGGGTGCATTGCCAGCCTGGTTCCCATCGGCCCTTAATGATCAACACTTCAGCGGAAACCTCTTGTGGATGATCGCGGAGGCCGCGGACATCCCGATTTTGGTGATGCTCTTCATTCGCTGGGGAAAGTCCGACCGCAAGACCGCCAAGGCCGTGGATGATCTAACTGATGAAGAATTCGAGGCGTTGGCCAATCAACATCTGAAGGGCCCCAGGCGCTAGATTCCAACACCTTCACAGGTGCTCGGTTTAGGCTTAGCGAGTGAACGCTTCAAGAGTTGCCCAGGTATCCGTCGTCTTTTGGATTTTGAAAATCCTGAGCACAGGGATGGGTGAGACCGCCGCCGATTACCTGGACCACGCCTATTCGCCAATCCTGATTGTTGCGATTTCCGGAGTCATTCTTCTGGCGGCGCTGATTTGGCAGCTGCGCGCTGCAACTTATTCCGGCGTGCGCTACTGGTTCGCAATCGTGATGGTTAGCGTTTTCGGCACCCTAGCCGCCGATGCCGTCCACGTGGGTTTCGGCATTCCATACTGGGCAAGCGCCGAGGCCTTTGCAATTGCGCTGATGATCATCTTCTGGCTCTGGAACCGGGCTTATCCAAAGCCGACCATGAATGGCATCACCACCCGACACCAGGAGTACTACTACTGGTGCGCTGTGATGGCGTCCTTCGCCCTGGGCACCGCTGCCGGCGACTGGATGGCCGCACCTGAGAGCCTTGGAGGTTTGGGTTACGGCTTCCTAATGGGTGCGGGAATCTATACGGTCGGTTTCCTGCTGCCGCTAGTCCTGGCATGGTCCGGGCGAATCCCAACCGTCATCGCGTTCTGGGTTTCTTACACATTGACTCGCCCGATGGGAGCATCCTGGGCGGACTGGCTGGCGCTGCCTCCGGAACGCGGCGGCCTTGGATTTGGCACGCTAAATGTGACCGCCATCTGGGCGGCTTTGTTTGTGGTTGTGCTCATTGTTGCTGGAGTGCTCGGGCGCAAGGCCGTTTCGGCCTAGAAAATCCAGACTTGGGGTGAGCCGGCTAGTAGCAAGCGGCCCTCTAGTGGTGCGCGGCTTGCTCTGCCACCAACTTGGCATAGAGACCGTTTAGCGCGATGAGCTCGGCGTGAGTTCCGTGCTCCACGACTCGACCCTTTTCAATCACGAAGATCACGTCAGCGTTCACAACGGTGGAAAGCCTGTGTGCGATTGCAATGGTGGTTCGGTTAGCGGTGGCTTTGTCCAGGGTGGTCTGAACAATGCGCTCGCTCATGGTGTCCATGGCGCTGGTGGCTTCATCCAGAATGACTACCGGCGGGTCCTTTAGAAGGACGCGCGCGATTGCGATGCGCTGCTTTTCGCCACCGCTTAGTCGGTAACCGCGCTCACCCACCATGGTGTTGTAGCCGTCAGGGAAGCTCATGATGGTCTCGTGAATGTTGGCATCGCGCGCGGCGGCCTCAATCTCGGCATCGGTGGCGTCCGGCTTGGCGTAGGCGATGTTCGCACGGATTGTGTCGTAGAAGAGGTACGTCTCCTGGTTAACGATTCCAATCTGGCGAATCAGATCTTCGCGCTTGAGGTTCCGGACGTCCTCGCCCGCAAACTTCACGCTTCCGCCGGTTACGTCATAGAAGCGCGGCAGCAGGTAGGCGATGGTGGTCTTGCCGGCACCCGATGGTCCGACGAATGCCGCGTACTGCCCTGGCTTTACCTCGAAGGTGACGCCGCTGAGCGTAGGCGCGGTGTCCGCACCAGCACCGGGGTAGCGGAACTCCACGTTTTCGAACGAAACCGAACCCAGCTTCTCAGGCGTGATTGGCTTGGTCTCAGTAGCATCCACGATCGCTGGCTTGAGGTCCAGGTACTCGAAAATTCTGGCGAACAGAGCCTGCGAAGTCTGGAGATCTAGTGCGATCTGCATCAGGCCAATCATCGGGAATAGCAGACGAGATTGCGCCGTTGTGAATGCCACGACCGTACCCACGGAGATGGGTTCCTGATGGTTGATTAGCCAACCAGCGCAAACATAAATAATGGCAGGGACCGACGAGAGGAAGATCTGAACCATCGCGAAGAAACCTTGGCCGCTCATGGTCTGGCGGATCTGAAGGCCAATCTGGTTTTGGTTTTCCTTGGCGTAGCGGGTAACTTCGCTCTGTTCGCGGCCGAAAGACTTAGCCAGCAGAATGCCGCTTACGCCTAGGGCTTCCTGAGTGATGGCGGACATCTCGCTCAGAGATTCCTGAGTCTTGCCCGCGATCTTGGCCCGCACCTGACCCACCTTGCGCTGCAGCAAAACCATCAGCGGCAAGATCAACATCGCAACGATGGTGAGTTTCCAGTTGAGGATGACCATGGCGATGATCGCCGCTAGAACCGTGACGGTATTACCCAGAACAGTCGAGATGGTGTTGGAGAGAACCCCGGCAACACCGCCAACATCGTTTTGTAGGCGGCTTTGGATAACACCAGTTTTAGTGCGAGTGAAGAACGCCAGTTCCATCTTTTGCAGGTGACCGAAGAGACGAACTCGGAGTTCACCCATCACGCGGTTACCAACCTTGGAGGTCAGGTAGGTCTGCGCAACCCCAAGCCCGCCATTCACAACCCAGATCGCCAGCATGAGCCCGACAACGCTCAATAAAACCGCGAAGTTTGGCTTTCCCGCAGGCGGGAACAGCCCCTGGTTGAAGGCCTCCTGAATTAGCAGTGGAGGAATAATGCTGAGACCGGCACCCAAAATGACCAGGAGTGCGGTACCGGCGAGCGGACGGCTGTGAGGGCGGAATAGCTGGAATATGCGGGCAAGAAGATTGGGAATCTTGGGAGCGGCGGCATTGGCCTCGCGGAGTTTGTCCGGGTCATTTCGGAATCGACCCATTGGGCCACCATGCATTGTCATTAGGTTTAACCTAACATTCGGGTGCAACACCTTTATTTCGCGGGCAATTGGACCACCCCTGCGGATAGCATCGAAGCTACATGACGAGCAAATACACCACGATCCTGTGGGATCTAGACGGAACAATCATCGATTCCGGACCGGGCATTTTTGCCACTTTCCGAAAGACCTTCGATGCTCTGGGCCTGCCCCAGCCAACCGATGCCCAACTGCGCACCTTCGTTGGCCCGCCGCTGCGAACCACATTCACCCAGCACCTGGGGTTCGATGCCGAACTGACGCAGAAGGCGCTTGAGACTTACCGCGATTTTTATCACTCGGGAGGGGCCACCGATGCTTCCTTATATGAAGGCGTTTTAGACGTGGTTGCGGCATCGAAGGCCGCTGGCCTGGTGAACTCATTGGCCACCTCCAAGGCGATCGGTGGGGTGAAGGTGGTTGGCGAACACTTTGATTTCCTCCGCCTATTCGATTTCCTTGGTACCGCGGACGTTGACGCAAATCGCTTAAACAAAACCGATGTAATTGCCTACGCCTTGGAAGGTCTGAAATCTCAGGGCTCCAATCTTGAACGTGTGCTGCTCATCGGTGACCGCATTCACGACATTGAAGGCGCGCGAGCCCACGGCATCGAGGTGGCGCTGGTGGAATGGGGTTACGGCGATGCCGGGGAGTGGGA
>JBDLQA010000035.1:0-3575 GCA_039800845.1 Actinomycetota bacterium | reverse complement strand
CAAGACTGGGAACTAAACCTGCGAATCCGTCAATCGGGCGAAGTGGTTTGGTTTGACCCGCGCCTTCAGGTTGAGTACCACCCGCGTTCGTCCTGGAAGAAACTTGTGCGTCAGTTCTATGACACCGGCATTTGGCGCGGAGAGCTAACGCGCCGGAAGTTCAGCGCGGCCAGCCTGCGCTACTTCGCTCCGCCACTGTTGGTTATGGCCATTCTGGCCTGCATCGGCTTGGCTTTCGTGTGGCCAATCGCGCTTAGCCCGGTCCTGACCTATCTGGCGGTTTGTGCCGGACTCGGCATCTATGCGGGCAAGAACGTCATGCCGGGAGGCGACGCCGCGATGGTTGTGGTGCTCCCGAGCATGCACCTATCTTGGGGTGCGGGATTCCTGGCGGGCTTGATTTTCCGGGCAAAGCCAAAGACCGGCGAATAGCCTAAATGCGCTCGATGTGACCGGCCACGACGTCCGGTCCGAAGCTGCGGCGAAGCGCCACGCGTAGGTCCTCGGCGATGGTCTCGCCGGTTGGAATGAACTGTTCGCGCGCCTGCGAAAGATCCACCATCGCTAGGTCCGCTACTTCCCAGTTAAATTCGGTGCCGTCGTGGCTCATCAGCCAGCTGCTCGGAGCCAAAATCTCCAGACGCTTCGCGATGATGTGATCGCGCGGGTAGACAATCTCGGCCTTGCCCTTGTTGAGCAGGTCCAGAATCGGGGCGCCGATGGAGCGCGCCAGCGATCGTGGATAAATATTGTTCAACTGCAGGAAGGCAACCGATTCACCTGCGGCGAGCGCCTCTTGGTAACGCACCAGAGTGGCTCGGACGTTTTCGTTGTCGCGCAGGTTGCAGGCCAGCACTAAGTCGAACTCGCGGGTTGCGCGAGCATCCGCGCTGAGCATGGTTACGCCGCGTGGAGCATAGAACTGGTTGCCGCCTTCGCGCGCAACGTGCCAGTCGGTTGCCTTGCCTAGCTTGTTGTGCCAGTAAAGGTAGCTGTCGCGGTAGTGGGTTCGGAACTCGGTAATCCAACGGAAGCCGAGGTCGCCCTGGGTGAGGCCACCGTTATCCGCGCGCTGGATGGTGAGGATCTGGAACGGGTGAACCACTGGGCAGTCCACGTCGAAAGCCTTATTCATGCGCTTGCGGAACTCGCTGTCGCCGCTCTTACGCACGTGGTCGAAGTAGCCGATCTTGTTGCGCACCTTTTCGCGCCAGAACATTAGCGATGGCTCGCAGATGCCGATACGAAGACGGCGTGCGGATTCCACCGCTTCGAGGCGGTCGGTCAGGCGAGTGCTGAGGGAAATATTGCCGACCGCATCCGGGTTGTACATGAGGTTTGCAACCTGCAGCTCAATGCGCTGCGGGTGCATCCAGTCATCGGAGTCCTGGAAGGTAATGAGCTCGCCGGTAGCTTCATCCATCGCGCGGTTGCGAATCTTGTAGGTTCCGCCGTTTTCCGTCTGGCGCAGCACGCGGATGCGGTCATCCATCTCGGCTACCTGCTTCAGGATGTCGTCGTAGTAATCGCCGCTGCAGTCATCGATGACCATCAGTTCGATGTTGGCGTAGGTCTGGGCCAGGGTGGACTTGACCGCGCTGAAGATGTGCTCATCCGGCTGGAATGCGCTCATAACGACGGTGACCTTCGGGCCAACCAGTTTGCTGGCGCCTGGCTGTGCCGCTTCATCGGTGACGGTAAGCGAGTCGAGCGGGCTGCCGGCAGGGCGCTTGGCGAACTTGATTGGTGCAACGCGCGAGCCAAAAACTTCGCCGTTCAGACGCGCAAGCCAAGCTTGTGCCTCATCGGTGCGGACAGTCTCTACGGCGTCGTGCATGGATAGCCCGCGGAACGGGTTGTCCACATCGATGCGCAGGAATTCCGTGCTCAGGGTGTAGTCGCGATTCAACATGAAGGCGCTGTTGGTGCCTTCCTGCAGAATCTGCATACGAACGGAGTTGAGCGTCTGCGGATAGAACTTGGCCACAAACGGAAGAAGCACGCGCTGGCGCTCCAATAGGTAGCGAGCCTGGCCTACATCGCCCATGCGCACCGCCACCATGGCATAGTTCACCAGGTGCATCTGGCTGAAACCGCGCGGACCGTAGGTTGAAAGGCAGTAATCGTAGATACGCTTCGCGTTGAGCAGGTCGTGCTCAAAAATCGGCTGGTTCGAAAGCAGCCAAGCCAGGTCGAAAAGCGCACGCTTGTTGGCAACCGTCACAGATGAGCCGATAACGCTGTACAGGAGGTCTGCATCGCAGCTACCGCCGGTAGCTATGTTGGCCAGTTCGTCGCGCGCAATCAGCGACCTGGTGCGCAGCGCAGCGAACAGGAAGGTGAGCCGCTTGCTTCGGTTGTACCGACGCGGCCCAACCGGCGAATTAGCTACCTTATAAGGACTCATAACAATGCCCAATTAAACTAGGTAGGTGAGTAAAAGCGGGCATAACCACGGTGTAAGAGCCGATATTCAGGCTCTTCGCGCTCTGGCAATCGCCTCGGTGCTCATTTTTCACGTCTGGCCAACCGCACTTACCGGTGGCTACGTTGGCGTGGACATCTTCTTCGTAATCAGCGGCTACCTCATCACCGGCCAGCTTTGGCGCCAGGAACAGCGCACCGGCAAGGTCGATTTCACCGATTTCTGGGCCCGCCGCGCCCGCCGCCTGCTGCCGGCATCGTTGCTTGCCATTTTGCTCACCACCATCGGCACCTTCCTTTTCACCACGCCTTCGTGGTTCATCAAGGTGCAGGATGAAGGCCTGGGTGCAACTCTTTACGCGCAGAACTGGGTTTTGATCAGCAAGGTCACCAACTACCTCACCGATGACGGCACCAAGAGTCCGTTCCAGCATTTCTGGAGCCTCTCGGTTGAAGAGCAGTACTACATTTTCTGGCCGATCGTGCTGTTCCTGGCCCTCACCGCTGTGCGCTACATCCCGAAGCTAAACAACCGAATCCTGTTGACCACGATCCTGATGGTGATTTTGGTTGGAAGCCTTGCATTCAGCATCTGGCTGACCTTTGACCAGCCTCAGAATGCGTACTTCAACACCTTCACTCGCGCCTGGGAGTTCGCTGCAGGAGCGCTGCTGGCTGTGGGCACCAGCCAGAACCCCGAGAACGCGGAAAAGCGCAGTGGCTTGTGGTTCTGGGGTGGAACCGCGCTGATGATCTACGCGATCTTCACGTTCACCGGGGACACCCCGTTCCCTTCCTGGTACGCGGGAATTCCGGTGCTGGGTGCTGTGATGGCGCTGCACGGCGGCCAGAGCCAGTCCAGGCTGGTACCGCGCTGGTGGCTGGGCTTCAAACCGGTGCAGTTCGTGGGCGACATCTCCTACAGCCTCTACCTTTGGCACTGGCCAATCCTGATCCTGACCCCTTGGGCACTTCGACGTTCCACCAACATCTGGGACCAGTTCGCGATTGTGGCCGTCAGCATCTTGGTTGGCTGGGCCAGCAAGAAGTTCATCGAGGACCCAACCCGATTTGGCCCGCTTAGCCGCCTGAAGAACTGGCGTCAGCTTTCCACCGCGGGCTTGGCGATGCTGGTACTGGTAGGCGTTTCA
>JBDLQA010000034.1:0-9368 GCA_039800845.1 Actinomycetota bacterium | reverse complement strand
GCAGATCAGGTGGCGGAAGCCAATGAATATGCTGATGGAGCCATCGTGGGCAGTGCTTTTGTGAAAGCATATGCTGAGGGTGGCGTTGTTGCTTTGAGCAACAAGGTCCAAGATTTAGCTTCAAAACTCGCCCGATAGCAGGAGATTAGCAACTAGTGAAGAGCGTTCTAGCTTCAATTCCAAGCCCTACCATCAATGACATTGCGGTAGGCCCATTCACCATTCGCTTCTACGCGTTGTTCATCATTCTGGGCATCATTCTTGCCATCATCGTTTCGGCGATGCGCATCAAGGCTCGCGGTGCCAAGGCGGGCGTTGCCGTTGACATCGCAATCTGGGCGGTGCCATTCGGCATCATCGGTGGCCGTCTATTCCACGTTCTAACCCACGTGAGTGACTACTTTGGCCCTGGACAGAACCCAGTTTCGGTGTTCTACGTTT
The DNA here is from genome assembly GCA_039800845.1 of Actinomycetota bacterium. Classification (GTDB taxonomy): domain Bacteria; phylum Actinomycetota; class Actinomycetes; order Actinomycetales; family Microbacteriaceae; genus Rhodoluna. Next base: position 8,927 of record JBDLQA010000034.1, on the reverse strand, counting down.
GGGAGGGTGGCCTGGCCATCTATGGCGCGCTTATTTTCGGTGCCGTGGGCGCTTGGCTGGGTGCTCGTGCCTCGGGCATTCGCTTCGTTTCCTACGCGGATGTCCTGGTTCCTGGCCTGATTCTGGCTCAGGGCATTGGCCGCTGGGGTAACTACTTCAACTCGGAGCTCTTCGGAACTCCAACAACTCTGCCATGGGGTCTTCAGATCGACAGCACCAACCCAGCTTGGCCTGCCGGCCTGCCGGCCGACACCCTGATGCAGCCGACCTTCCTCTACGAGTCCCTCTGGGATCTTCTGGGCGTTGCAGTACTCCTCATCCTTGAAAAGCGACTCCGCCTCCAGTGGGGAAAACTCATGGCCGCCTACGTGGTCTACTACTCGGTGGGCCGCGCCCTGATCGAGCCGATTCGCCTAGACCCAGCGAACATCGTCCTCGGCCTTCGCACCAACGAATGGATGGCCCTGCTGGGAATCCTGGTAGGACTCGTAATCTTCTACGTTCAGAGCCGCAGGCACCCTGGAATCGAAACCAGCATTTACCTGCCAGGTCGTGCGCCAGAAGCCGAGTCGGAAACCTCTGAAAACTCGATGGAAACCATTGAGAATGAGGGTGCTGACGCAGCAAACCTTAAGGTAAACTCGAAGTCTGAATAATTGCCTAAATGCCTTGATTCTTCGGGGCACGAAGCAGCCGTAGTAAATGCCAAAAGCACCGCGAAATCGGCAAACTTGTTGGAAATTCCCACCTCCGGTGGTGTGCGGGCCAAAGATGTCCCCAGTCATTACCCCTGATTGATTGGATTTGACATGTCTGTGTTGTCACCTTTCGAGCGCTTTTCTACTGCTCCGGCAAAGACCGGTCTATACGACCCGGCCTTGGACAAAGACGCATGTGGTCTGGCGATGGTTGCCACACTGCGCGGCACCGCTGGCCACGACATTATCGACACCGCGCTAACCGCGCTAACCAACCTAGAGCACCGTGGTGCTGTTGGCTCCGATGCCGGCACCGGCGATGGTGCGGGTATCCTCACCCAGATTCCAGACACGTTCCTGCGTGCAGTTGCTGGTTTTGAACTTCCTGAGGCTGGCTACTACGCGGCCGGTCTAGTCTTCCTTCCAACCGACGCCGACGAAGCAGCGCGTGCAAAGGCTGGCTTCGAGAACATCGCAGCCGAAGAGAACCTGACCGTTCTTGGCTGGCGTGAAGTTCCAGTACGCCCAGAAGTTTTGGGTGACCTAGCACGCGAGGCACAGCCAACCATCGAGCAGGTTTTTGTTGGCACCCCGGACAACATCACCGGCATCGAGCTTGAGCGCCGCGCGTTCCGCCTGCGCAAGCGCTCGGAGCGTCAGCTTGGCATTTACCACCCATCGCTTTCGAGCCGCACCATCGTCTACAAGGGCATGGTCACCACCCTGCAGCTAGAGCCGTTCTACCCAGACCTGAGCGACGAGCGCTTCGCTTCCACTCTGGCGTTGGTTCACTCCCGCTTCAGCACCAACACTTTCCCATCCTGGCCACTGGCTCACCCGTTCCGCATGATTGCGCACAACGGCGAGATCAACACCGTCAAGGGCAACCGCAACTGGATGCGCGCCCGCGAGGCACAGCTTGCGTCCGACGTCCTTGGCGACCTCAAGCAGCTCAGCCCAATCATCACGCCTTCGGGATCCGACTCCGCTTCGTTTGACGAAGTTGTCGAGCTGCTTTACCTTGCCGGCCGAAGCCTGCCGCACGCAATGATGATGATGATCCCAGAGGCCTGGGAGAAGCAGACCGACATCGAGCCTGCCCGCAAGAACTTCTACGACTACCACAGCATGCTCATGGAGCCGTGGGACGGCCCTGCAGCGGTTATCTTCACCGATGGCTCTCTGGTTGGTGCAACCCTAGACCGCAACGGACTGCGCCCTGGACGCTACGTAATCACCGACGACGGCCTTGTAGTGCTGGCATCGGAGATCGGTGTTGTAAACATCGACCCAGCCAAGATCGTCCGCAAGGGCCGTCTGCAGCCGGGCCGCATGTTCATCGCGGACACCGTTTCTGGCCGTCTGATCGACGACGACGAGATTAAGTCGGAAATCGCAGCTCAGGAGCCTTGGGGCGAGTGGCTTGAGCAGAACCGCATCCGCCTGGAGGAACTGCCAGAGCGCGAGCATATCAACCACAGCGCAAGCAGTGTAAACCGCCGTCAGCGCACCTTTGGCTACACCACCGAGGACCTCCGTGTTCTTTTGGCACCGATGGCCAAGACCGGCGCAGAGCCAGTCGGTGCAATGGGTAGCGACACCCCGATTGCCGCTATTTCGAACCGCCCACGCGTGCTTTTCGACTACTTCGTGCAGCAGTTCGCGCAGGTCACCAACCCACCACTGGATTCCATCCGTGAGGAAGTTGTTACCTCGCTGAGCACCTCCATTGGTCCTGAAGGCAACCTGCTGAAGGCAACCCCGCAGAGCGCCCAGCAGATCAGCTTGTCGTTCCCGGTTCTTTCTAACGATGACGTCTCCAAGATTAAGCACATCGATGAAAAGCCTGGCTTGGGCACTGCTTTCACCGTTGAGGGTCTTTACCGCGTCGATGGCGGGGCAGAAGCCCTTGCTGCTCGCATCCGCGAGATCTTCGAAGAAGTTGACCAGGCCATTGCCGAGAACGCGAAGTACCTGATTCTTTCCGACCGCGACAGCAACCGTGAGCTTGCACCGATTCCATCGCTGCTGCTCACCAGCGCGGTTCACCACCACCTGATCCGCACCGGCCAGCGCACCAAGGTTGGCCTGGTTATCGAGGCCGGAGACGTCCGCGAGGTTCACCACGTGGCCGCTCTGATCGGTTACGGTGCAGCCGCTGTGAACCCATACCTGGCTATGGAATCCTGCGAGCAGATGGTCAAGGACGGCCTCATCGAGGGCATCTCGATCGAGAAGGCATCCAAGAACCTCATCAAGGGTCTGGGCAAGGGCGTTCTCAAGATCATGTCCAAGATGGGCATCTCGACCGTTTCGTCTTACTCGGGCGCTCAGGTATTCGAGGCAATCGGTCTTAGCCAGGAGTTCGTTGACACTTACTTCACCGGCACCGTCAGCCAGCTAGGCGGAATCGGCATCGAGGTAATCGCAGAGGAAAACGCCGCACGTCACCGCAGCGCATACCCAATCGACGAAGCCGCAAACGTTCACCAGGAACTCGAAGTTGGTGGAGAGTACTCGTGGCGCCGTGAGGGCCCATCGCACCTCTTCAACCCAGAGACCATCTTCAAGCTGCAGCACTCCACCCGCACCAAGAGCATGGAGATCTTCCGCGACTACACCCGCGCCATCGATGAACAGGCCGAAAACCTGATGACCCTGCGTGGTCTATTCACACTGCGTAACGGCGTGCGTCCGGCAATTGACATTGAAGAAGTCGAGCCGATCTCCGAGATCGTCAAGCGTTTCTCGACCGGCGCAATGTCCTACGGGTCCATCTCGAAGGAAGCTCACGAGACCCTGGCAATCGCAATGAACCGCCTGGGCGCCAAGAGCAACACCGGTGAAGGCGGTGAAGACGTAGAGCGTCTTCTGGACCCAACCCGTCGTTCCGCTATCAAGCAGGTTGCATCCGGTCGCTTCGGTGTTACCAGCATGTACCTGACCCACGCCGATGACATCCAGATCAAGATGGCACAGGGCGCGAAGCCAGGTGAGGGTGGCCAGCTGCCACCAAACAAGGTTTATCCGTGGATTGCACGTACCCGTCACTCCACCGCCGGTGTTGGCCTCATTTCGCCACCACCTCACCACGACATCTACTCGATTGAAGACCTGAAGCAGCTGATCTTCGACGTGAAGCGCGCAAACCGCGCCGCTCGAGTTCACGTCAAGCTGGTTTCCCAGGTTGGAATCGGTACGGTTGCCGCTGGTGTTGCTAAGGCAAAGGCCGACGTAATCCTAGTTTCGGGCTTCGACGGTGGTACCGGTGCTAGCCCACTGAACTCGCTGAAGCACGCCGGAACCCCTTGGGAGCTCGGTCTTGCAGAAGCCCAGCAGACCCTGATGCTCAACGGCCTCCGCGACCGCGTAACCGTTCAGGTTGACGGCCAGATGAAGACCGGTCGCGACGTAATCGTTGCAGCGCTTCTCGGTGCCGAGGAATACGGTTTCGCAACCGCTCCGCTGGTTGTTGAAGGCTGCATCATGATGCGTGTTTGCAACCTTGACACCTGCCCGGTTGGTGTTGCCACCCAGAACCCAACCCTGCGCGCTCGTTTCACCGGTCAGGCAGACCACGTTGTGAACTTCTTCGAGTTCCTGGCTCAGGAAGTCCGCGAGTACCTTGCTGCACTCGGCTTCCGCACCCTGGAAGAGGCAATCGGTCACAGCGAACTGCTTGACATGAACCGCGCAATCAGCCACTGGAAGGCAGACGGCCTAGACCTGAGCCCAATCCTGGCTGGCCCAGCGTTTGGCCCTAACGAGAGCCGCGTTCGCGCTACCTCGCAGGACCACGAGCTGGAGAAGCACTTCGACCACAAGCTGATCAGCGCTGCACAGGCAGCCCTGACCGAAGGCAAGCCAGTAGTCATCGACCTACCTATCACCAACGTGGACCAGGCGGTTGGAACCATGCTCGGCAACGAGCTGACCAAGGCATTCGGCGCTGAGGCCCTTCCAGAGGGCACCATCACCGTGAATCTAACCGGTGCGGCTGGTCAGTCGTTTGGCGCATTTGTACCTAAGGGCATCAAGCTGGCACTCTCGGGCGACAGCAACGACTACGTGGGTAAGGGCCTTTCGGGCGGAACCATTGTGGTCAAGCCACACAGCAATTCCCCATTCCTCGCCGAAGAGAACATCATCGCCGGTAACGTCATCGGTTACGGTGCCACCAGTGGTCACATGTTCCTGCGCGGCATCGTCGGTGAGCGCTTCCTGGTCCGTAACTCGGGCGTGGAGGCTGTGACCGAAGGTGTTGGAGACCACGCGCTGGAGTACATGACCGGTGGTGTAGCCGTCATCCTCGGACGAACCGGCCGCAACCTCGGTGCAGGTATGTCCGGTGGTGTTGCTTACGTTTACAAGCTCCGCGGAGACCGCGTGAACCACGAATCCCTAGCGGCCGGCGAACTCAGCCTGGGTGCGCTGGAAGCAGCCGATGCAACCAAGCTGAAGAGCTTGCTGGAGCGTCACCTGCAGGAGACCGGTTCGGCAGTTGCAGAGCGCATCCTGGGCAACTGGGAAGAGGAGCTGGCACACTTCGTTCGAGTACTGCCACGCGACTATGCAGCTGTACTCAGCATTCGCGAAAAGGCGATTGCCGGGGGAGTAGACCCAGACTCCGAAAGCGTCTGGAGCGAGATTTTGGAGGTTACCCGTGGCTGATCCAAGAGGATTCCTTAAGGTCACCGAGCGCGAGACCGCAAAGCGTCGCCCAGTAGCGATTCGCATCAAGGACTGGCGTGAGGTTTACGAAGAGCGCGACCAGGCTGTTGTTCGCACCCAGGCCGGCCGTTGCATGGACTGTGGCGTGCCTTTCTGCCACCAAGGCTGCCCACTAGGCAACCTGATTCCAGAGTGGAACGACCTAACCTGGCGCGACCAGGGCAAGTCTGCGATCGAGCGTCTGCACCAGACCAACAACTTCCCTGAGTTCACCGGCCGCCTCTGCCCAGCTCCTTGCGAGCAGGCGTGCGTGCTGGGAATCAACCAGCCTGCCGTAACCATCAAGGAGGTCGAGGTTTCCATCATCGACCAGGCCTTTGATAAGGGTTGGGTTGAGCCACACATGCCAGAGCGTATGACCGGCAAGACCGTTGCCGTTGTTGGCTCGGGCCCTGCGGGTCTGGCAGCTGCTCAGCAGCTTGCTCGCGCAGGTCACACCGTCGCCGTATACGAGCGCGATGACCGCATCGGTGGTCTTCTCCGCTACGGAATCCCAGACTTCAAGATGGAAAAGACCCACATCGATCGCCGTTTGGCTCAGTTGGAGGCCGAGGGAGTTCGCTTCCGTGCCGGCGTCAACATCGGTGTGGACATCACCTGGGAAGAACTGAACAGCCGCTATGACGCTGTTTTGGTGGCAACCGGAGCAACCAAACCACGCGACCTAACCATCCCTGGCCGCGAGCTTGACGGAGTCCACTACGCAATGGACTACCTAACCCAAGGCAACAAGGCTGTAGCGGGAGACTCGCTTGAAAGCCAGATTCATGCCCAGGGTAAGCACGTAATCGTCCTCGGTGGCGGCGACACCGGTGCGGACTGCATCGGAACCGCAACCCGTCAGGGCGCTCTAAGCGTTACCACTTTGGCAATCGGCAAGCAGCCTCCAACCGAGCGCCCTGCTGGCCAGCCATGGCCTACCTTCCCAACTCTCTTCGAGGTCGCTAGCGCACACGAAGAGTTTGGTGAGCGCACCTACCTTGCTTCCACCGTCGAGTTCGTCGGTGAGAACGGCAAGGTAACCGGTGTGAAGGTAGCCGAAACCGAGTTCGTCGACGGTAAGCGTCTGCCAAAGGCAGGAACCGAGAAGGTCATCCCGGCCGACCTCGTTCTGCTGGCGCTGGGCTTCACCGGCGTCGAGGGAGACACTCTGACCGCTCAAAGCGGAGCAGAGCTGGATTCCCGCGGTAATGTAACCCGTGACGGTAAGTACGCCACCAACGTCGATGGTGTGTTCGTCGCCGGTGACGCCGGTCGAGGTCAGAGCCTGATTGTTTGGGCTATCGCAGAAGGCCGCGCAGCAGCTGCGGCAATCGACGAGTATCTCGAAGGCACCACCGAGCTTCCATTCCCAGTGAAGCCAACCGACCGACCAATTTCGATCTAGCACCCTAGACCGGAAAAACCATGGAGACCGGCAAACAGCCGTATCCGGAAGACAGGAATAAATGAGACGCGCAAAAATTGTTGCGACCCTCGGACCAGCCGTATCGTCCTATGAGAACCTACGTGCAATCATCGAGGCGGGCGTCGACGTTGCCCGTATGAACCTGAGCCACGGCTCCTACGACGTTCACGAGGAGATCTACCGTAACGTCCGTAAGGCAGCCGCCGATGCCGGTAAGGCCGTCGGTGTATTCGTTGACCTTCAGGGTCCAAAGATTCGTCTCGGCAAGTTCGCCGAAGGTCCTCACTACTTGGAGAAGGGTGACGTCTTCAAGATCACCATCGACGAGATCGTTGGAACCAAGGAGATCTGTGGCACCACCTTCAAGGGTCTTCCTGGCGATGTCCGCCCTGGCGACATCCTGCTGATTGACGACGGCAAGGTTGCACTGCGTGCCACCGAAGTTTCCGACACCACCGTCACCACCGTTGTAGAGGTTCCTGGCAACGTTTCGAACAACAAGGGCATCAACCTGCCTGGCGTTGCCGTAAACGTTCCTGCGCTGTCCGAAAAGGACGAGGCTGACCTGCGTTGGGCTCTGAAGCTCGGCATCGACATGATTGCGCTTTCCTTCGTTCGCAACGCGAGCGACATCGTTCGCGTACACGAGATCATGGCCGAGGAGGGCGTCTTCGTTCCTACCATCGCCAAGATCGAGAAGCCGCAGGCCGTTGAGGCCCTGGAAGAAATCATCGATGCCTTCGACGGCATCATGGTTGCACGTGGCGACCTTGGTGTTGAGCTGCCGCTGGAGCAGGTTCCACTGGTGCAGAAGCGCGCAGTCGAGCTGAGCCGCCGCTGGGCAAAGCCGGTTATCGTTGCCACCCAGATGCTCGAGAGCATGATCGAGAGCCCACGCCCAACCCGTGCAGAGGCATCTGACGTTGCTAACGCAATCCTGGATGGCGCCGATGCAGTAATGCTTTCGGGCGAGACCAGCGTTGGTAAGTGGCCAATCGAGACCGTCGAAACCATGGCGAAGATCATCGAGAACACCGAGGATCACGGCATCGACCGCATCGCGCCTCTCGGCACCCGCCCACACACCCACTCGGGTGCTGTATCGCTGGCTGCGGTTGAGATTGCTGAGCTGCTCGGCTGCAAGTACGTTTGTGTCTTCACCGAATCCGGTGACTCGTTCCGCCGTGTTTCGCGCCTGCGCAGCACTGTTCCAATGTTGGCATTCACCCCGAGCGAGACCAACCGTAACCGCCTGGCGCTGTCTTGGGGAGCCAAGAGCTTCCTGGTTTCGCCAGTGAAGCACACCGACCAGATGATGTTCCAGGTTGATGAGCTCCTGCTCAGCAACGACCTCGCCAAGGTTGGCGAAGAGGTAGTCATCGTTGCCGGCACCCCTCCTGGCATCCCAGGTTCCACCAACTCGCTGCGCGTTCACCGCGTTGGCGACGCCGTGAACGGTGTTGTTCCTGCATTCCAGGGCTAAGTAGTTTCTAGGGCTTAGGCCCGAGTTTGGGGCTCAACCTTTTGGTTGGGCCCCAAACTTTTTAACTTTTCAAAACCGAAAAGCGCATAAAACATGCCCGAAACAATGGATTGCTTTCATTGGTTCATAATCGGCACTCGTGGCCACTACCAATAGGGGTATTAGTTATGACGCTTCAGCTATTAGTGATTGGCCCTGCAGGATCCGGTAAGTCGACCGTGGGCAGGGCAGTAGCCGCCAAACTTGGTCTTCGCTATGTTGACGGAGATCACCTACACCCCAGCGCAAACCTAGAAAAGATGGCCAAGGGCACGCCACTCAGCGATGACAACCGCGATGAATGGGTGGCAAACATCCTCAAGGAACTATCCCAGGGTGACGTGGTAATCGGTGCCTCACTTTTGAAGGCCCACTATCGGGAACTGATTAACCGCAACATTCAGAGGGTATGGTTCGCGCAGCTGGATGCTCCGCAGGCATTGCTGCAGCAGCGCTTGGATGCTCAATCCGATGTTTTCTCGCGCAGCCAGCTTTTGGACAGCCAGATGGCCATTTTCGACCCGCTCACAAAGCATGAACCGGGTGCTCGATTCGACGCAACGCGATC
>JBDLQA010000033.1:0-12651 GCA_039800845.1 Actinomycetota bacterium | reverse complement strand
GCTGGCGTGACCGTTGTAATGGTTGAGCAGAACGCTCGCCGCTGCTTGCAGATCTGCGACCGCGCGTATGTTCTCGACCAGGGCACCGATGCCCACACCGGTACCGGTCGTGAGCTTCTGAACGACCCGAAAATGGTCGAGCTATACCTAGGTAACCTAGCGGAGCTCTAACGCCCGCTACGAGCCTCCAAACCCCCGTTCACACCGGACGGGGGTTTTGCTTTGTCCTGACTAATGGGAAGGAACCGGAGCAGGCAGCGTTCCCCAGCAGGTGTACCAGCGGCTGGTAGACCAAAGCGGCTGGTCCCCGCGCCCTTGATCCCCGCACGTACAGAGAAAAATCCCCCCGGGCCGAAGCCCGAGGGGATTTTTTAGTTTCTAGAACTGACTAGACGTTGCTACTTGTTACCTGCAACGGTCTTCACTAGGTGGTATACACCCTTGGTGTCGTAACGGTAGATGCCGATGAAGGCACCGGTTGGATCACCGTTAGCGTCGAACTCGATTGGGCCACTGTAGCCGTCGTAGTTGATCTTCTTGCCAGCCTTGAGAGCCTTCAGGCCAGCTGCGAAGGAGGTTACGTTGACCTTACCCTTGCCGGTCAAGGATACGTCGGTCAACTTGCTCTTGATGGCGGCACCAGTTGCCTTGCCAGCTTCCTGTGCGGCCAGAGCCACCAACACGACCGCGTCGTAAGACTCTGCAGCATAGGTGAACGAGGTCAGGGTCTTGCCTGGGTGCAACTTAGCGTACTCTGCTACGAGGCGAGCCTTGAAGTTAGCAGGGGCCTCAGCACCAGGAATGGTTCCCTGTGCACCAGCGAGGTACGAAGCGAACGACTGCTTGCTGTAGTCGAAGGTGTTGCCGTCAACGGTGTAAATGTTTGCACCAGGGAATCCAGCAGCCTTAAGCGCTGGAAGAGCCTTCATGGTCTCGTCGTAAGAAATGATAAGAACAGCGTCTGGCTTCGATGCAGTCACCTTTGCAACTACCGAGTCAAAGTTGGTCTCGCCCTCAGGGAACGAGAACTCACCGACAGTTGCGCCAGCCTTGGTCAGAGTCGCCTTTGCCACGCCCTCAAGACCGGTACCGTACGAGTTGTTTGCGTAAAGGATTGCAACGTTCTGTGCGCCATCCTGGAGAATTTGGTTGGAGACGATACGGCCCTGCAGGTTGTCGCTAGGAGCGGTTCGGAAGTAGAAGCCGTTGTCCTTCCAGGTCGACAGGTCAGGAGCGGTGTTCGAAGGGGAGATCTCAACGATGCCTGCACCAGTGATCTGGTTGATGATGTTACGGGTTACACCCGAAGCAGCTGCACCAAGAACTACATCGGTGCCGTCAGCGATTGCCGCGGTTGCCGACTGGGTCGAAACGGCGAGGTTGGTGCCGTCTCCCGAGTCCTTCGAGGTAAGGGTTACCTTGTTGCCAAGTACGCCACCAGCTGCGTTGATGTCCTCGATAGCCAGGTTAGCGCCAGCTTCCATTGGTGGGTAAAGGTACGCGAGCGAACCGGTAAGTGGAAGAATACTGGTGATCTTCAGGGTCTTGTCTGCGGCACCGGCAGCGTTAGCTGGCATCGATACGCCTACAGCCAAGCTCGCGGCTGCGACAGCTGCGATAGCACCCAGGACCTTGCGGGTCTTGATGTTGCTCATGGAATACAACTCCTATGTTGGTTGGTAGGAAAGCGCTTTAGCTTTCTGATAGCAAACCAAGTCTAGAGCCAGTGATAGGGCTAATTCCTAGTAGTTGACTTGGAATGTAACAAAGCCTTAACAATCGGAGTCATCAGCGTCGCCAAGCCCAACCAGACGATTCCGAAGCCGATCCAGCGGGCAGCCGGCATCGGTTCGTGGAACACGGTGAGGGCCAGCACAAACTGGATGCTCGGCGTGAGGTACTGCATGAATCCAACCCAGGCCAGCGGGAGATTTTTCGCGGCCGAACCGAAAAGAATCAGCGGGATGGCTGTGAGGAATCCGAAAAGCGCCAGACCAAACCAGCTGTAAAAACCGTCGGTTCCGAACTTCACTCCAACAGCGCCCGAGACAATGAAAAGCTGAACTGCGGCAAGCGGAACCAGCATGGCTGTCTCGATGGAATAGCCGATTAGGGGTGTTACCTGGGAACCGATTTTAGACTTCACCAGACCATAGAAACCGAATGAAATAGCAAGCGTCAGCGCAATAAGCGGCAGGTGGCCGTAGTCAACGGTCAGCACCGTGACTGCCAAGGCACCCAGGGCAACAGCCACCCACTGGAACTTGCTTAGCTTCTCTCGCTGGAACAGGACCGCCAGCACAACCGTCACCAGCGGGTTTATGAAATAACCCAGCGATGATTCAACGATGTGCCCGCTGGAAACACCGATTACATAGACCAGCCAGTTCACGTAGATGAGGGCGCTGCTTAGCGCGAGCAGCCAGAAGAGTCGCTTTACTTTCAGAACTGCCAGCAGCGGTCGCCAGGCCCTGGCCCAGGTGAGCATAACGATGCCCAGCAGTAAACCAAAGATGATTCGCCAAGCAACCACTTCGAAGGGATTGGCGAAATCAAGCGAGTGGATAATCAGGGGGAAGGAGCCCCAAATACCGTAGGCGCCTAGTGCAAACAGCAGCCCCTTGCGGGTGTCCTTTTGCTCGGCAGGAGCGGCGTTGGTTTGGCTCACCATCTCAGCCTAGACCTGCGCGCCGCGTTGCGCTCACACACCAGGCAAACCTGGCCGAGGCAAAGAAAAACCCCGACACCTGAGGCATCGGGGTTTTCTTTAGTTTAAGTATGTTCTTAGCGAACTACGATCGCCAGCACGTCGCGTGCGGACAGCACGAGGAATTCCTCGCCGCCGAACTTGATTTCGGTGCCGCCGTACTTGCTGAACAGGACCTTGTCGCCAACAGCTACGTCTACTGGGATGCGCTTGCCACTGTCGTCAAAACGACCTGGACCTACAGCGATAACCTCAGCCTCCTGTGGCTTCTCCTTGGTTGCGGTGTCCGGGATTACCAGGCCCGATGCAGTTACCTGCTCGGCTGGCATTGGACGTACAACAATGCGGTCTTCGAGTGGCTTGATCTGAACCGACATGATTTACCTCTTTTTGTCTACAACAACGGGGGTTCGTACTAAATATTAGCACTCGCACGGTGGGAGTGCTAGTCGAGAATAACACCTCATTAGAGGCTCATGCCACCCCGGCCGAAGGCGGGTAACCTGAAAGGCATGGAACGCCAAGAATTCGTTGATTTGATGTCCCCCGAGGGGCAGGCGCTACTTGGCGAAGTCTCATACGACAACAAAACCGATGTGGTGAAGCTGGTGAGCAGGCTGCGAGCCGAGGGGCACGCACCTGGCCTAGTCGCCGCCGTGCTCACCCAGGCCAAGCTTCGAAAGCGAGCCGAATCAAAGTTCGGCGAATTCGCCGCACGGATGCTTTTCACAGAGCACGGTTTGGAGCAAGCGAGCCGTCTGGTGGTGGCCGCTCAGCACGCGGGTAGGTTCCGCATTGCAGGCGTTACCCAGGTGGCTGACCTCGGCTGCGGAATCGGTGCGGAATCTTTGGCATTTGCCGCCGCAGGATTGCAGGTCCATGCCTTTGAGCTCGATGAAGTTACAGGCGCAATCGCCACCTACAATCTGTTGCCTTTCGAGAACGCCGAAGTCACCCAGGCGGATGTCACCAATCTAGACCTCAGCCCGAACCAGGCGATTTTCTTTGACCCCGCCAGAAGAGACCTTGACGGTCCGAAGCGCTCAAAGGCGGTTCGCAAATTCGATCCATCGGAGTTTTCACCCAACTTCGACTGGGTTGTTGAGCAATGCCAGAGCGCCGGAAACCCGGACCGGAAACTGCTAGCAGCCGGCATAAAGCTTGGGCCCGGGCACCCGCATGAAGGCATCCCCGATGGCTGTGAGGCGCAGTGGGTAAGCGTTGGCGGAGACCTGGTGGAGTTGGCCCTTTGGTTTGGCACGGCTGCCCGCCCAGGCATCGCTCGCAGCGCGCTACTAATAACCGCGGATGACCAGCACGAATTGAAAAGCGTCAGCACCGATGGCGAACACGCACCTCTCGGCGAGCTCAAGGAATACGTGTTTGAGCCAGACAATGCGGTGGTTCGGTCGCACCTGATCGGTGAGCTAGCGGCAGCCACCGGGCTGCACTGCTTCAGCGCTGGCATCGCATACCTGACCGGCGATAACGCTGTGGAATCACCTTGGCTCAAGGGGTTCCGCGTGCTTGAAGAGATGGCCTTCGACCGCAAAAAGCTAAAGGCAAAGCTGCGCGAGCTAGGCGTGGGGATTCTGGAGATCAAGAAGCGCGGCGCGGACATAGTGCCGGAACAGCTTCGTAAAGAGCTTGACCCGAAGGGCAAAAACAAAGCCACCTTGATAGTCACTCGTGTTGGCGAAGCCCATCGGGTGCTTATCTGCGAGGCGCTGGCCGGCTAGAGACACTGGGCGGCTGGGGACCCTGGCCAGCTGGCGCGACTGAAACCTGAGTTAAAAAGCGGAACCCCGCGAGGGCACAAATCTCGCGGGGTTCTGCTATTTCTTGACACAAAAGGAGAGAAAATGTCCAGAAACTTAGGAAAGGATCAAGCTTTAGCTGCAATCTCGGAAGCCATCGTTCCCAGCGCTGGAGTTGCAGCGCGGTCCCGACTCTCTGCGGAATCCGTTGCAGCGGATTCTTTGGCCTGCCCGTTACCTGTCACCCAGTGGATGTCGGTTATCAACAAGCTTGAGATTGTTGCTAGTTATAGGAAACAGGATGGTCCTGTGTTTTCCCTTTGAGAAAACTGAGAGTTCCATGTGAACGGCGTCTGAGCGCCCGAAGGTCTTAGACAGTTTGAACAGTCGTCACGGGCAAAGTGCTGTCTGCCCCGAAATTCAGTGAGCTTGGCTCTCGGCCAGCGATGACCAGCTGAGCACCAAGGGCTGCAATCATTGCCCCGTTATCGGTGCAGAGGCTGAACTCCGGAATGCGCAGTTCGATGCCGTGTTTGGCACAGCGTTCGGCAGCAACCTCACGAAGCCTGCGGTTTGCAACCACGCCGCCTCCCAAAAGCAGGCGCGGTACGTTGTGATCCAGGCAAGCATTCACGGCCTTGGTCACCAGCACATCCACAACTGCCTCGCGGAAGCTGGCGGCTACATCGGGGATTGAGAATTCCTCACCCTTGTCCTGCGCCACCTCAACCCAGCGGGCAACTGCGGTCTTCAGGCCGCTGAACGAGAAATCATAGCGGTGCTTGTCCATGTCCTTCGGCAGAGACAAACCCCGAGGGAAGCGGATTGCGCTTGGGTTGCCATTGGCGGCTGCGCGGTCAATCTCCGGGCCGCCCGGGTACTTCAAGCCCAGCACGCGGGCAACCTTGTCAAAGGCCTCACCAGCGGCATCGTCGATGGTTTCACCAAGCAACTGCACGTCATCCAGCAGGTCACGAACCAGAAGCAACGATGTATGACCTCCCGAGACCAGCAGTGCGATAGTCGGCACCTCCACCTGGCCTCGCTCCAAAACATCGGCACCGACGTGCCCAACCAGGTGGTTCACGGCGTAAATCGGCTTGCCCAAACCAACCGCGAGCGCCTTCGCCGCACCCACGCCAACCATCAGCGCACCGGACAGCCCGGGGCCGTTGGCAACAGCGATGGCGTCAACCTCATCCAAAGAAATCCGAGCCTCAGCCAAAGCCTTGTGCAGCGTAGGCTGCAGGGCCTCCAGGTGGGCGCGGGCCGCTACCTCCGGAACCACTCCGCCAAACCTGGCGTGCAGATCCATCGATGAAGAGATCACGTTGGCCAGCAGCGTGCCACCGCGGACAATGCCCACGCCGGTCTCATCGCAGGAAGATTCGATGCCCAGGACCACCGGCTCGCGCTCGGCCTTGCCAGGCAGCTGCAGGCACATGACCAGTGCGTCCACTCCGGCGGGCTGGTAGTAGCCCTTCCGGCGGTCGATCACCTCAAAACCTAGCGAGGCATAGAGCCCCTGCGCCACCGGGTTGTCGTCACGAACCTCTAGGAATACCTGCTTGGCATCCTTGGCTCGCGCAACGGAGATCAGGCGTTCCATCAGGCGGCGGCCAATCCCCCGACCCCTAACCTCGGGGCTCAGCGCGATTGTCTGAATGTCGCTCTGCTCGCCACCGGGAAGCTTGCTCAGACCACCATAGCCAACCACTGA
The DNA here is from genome assembly GCA_039800845.1 of Actinomycetota bacterium. GTDB lineage: Bacteria > Actinomycetota > Actinomycetes > Actinomycetales > Microbacteriaceae > Rhodoluna. The sequence goes on along the minus strand of JBDLQA010000033.1, from coordinate 6,467 downwards.
ATCGTCAAGCAGGGCAACGAAGTAACTAGTGTGGCTGGCGTTTAGTTCCTGGTGCATGGAATCGCGACTCCAGGCATCCTCGGGGAAGCAGGCGTGCTCAATCTCCATGATGGCCGCGACGTCTGCTTCGGTTGCCGGGCGAATGATTGCTGAACGGTTCGGCTGGTCTTGCATTAGCCGCTCACCCGCTTTCCAAACTGCTGGTTTGGTTTCGGCATTGTGGCGTCGGGCGCTCGCAGATAGAGGGCACTTACATCGCGGTCGGCAACCCCAGCCGCAAGCTGAAGCTCGGCCAAGCGGGCAATCCAGGTGGCGGTTGCACCGCCGGTACGCTCAGTCAACTGACCAAACTTGATGGTCAGGTCGTCAACCACGTCTTCCATTTTGCCCACCGATGGTCCAGCCAAAACCGTTGGGATGCCGTGGGAATCCAAGCCACCATAGAGGGCCCAGTAGACCTCTCCGCGGCGGGCATCGGTGTGAATGAAAAGTGGCTGGTCTGGCAGATTGCCGTCCATTTGGTAAAGCTCTAGAGCAATGGCATCGTGGCTCACAACACCGAAAAGTTCAGCCTTGGCGGCTTCCGCAAACATAACGCCGGCCGCAATGCCAACGCGCAGGCCGGTGAAAAGCGCAGGGCCGCGGCCAACAACTACGGCGTCCAGGATCTGCGGGCGAATCTCCGTCTGGGCAAACACTTCCGCGATGGCGGAACCAATAAGCTCGGCGTGCTTCAGACCAGATTCGTGGCCAACTTCGGCCAGCACTCGGCCATCCTTCAGCAGCGAAACGCTGGTGCCGCTGGTGGTATCAATCGCAAGCAGGTAAGTCACTAGAGGTTCACTCCCTGCCAGCGTGGTCCTTCACCGATGATTCGGATTCGGCGCTCTTCCGAGGCCCCGGTGTGGTCGCGTTCAATCTCTACGTCTAGCCAGCTATCGCTGAGGCCATCGGTGAATCCGCGACCCCATTCGATCAGCGTGATGGAGCCCCCGAAGTCGATGTCGAGGTCGTCCAGCTCGGTCGGCCCGCCAAGTCGGTAGGCGTCCACATGCACCAGCTCGGGTCCGCCATCGGTGCGCTTATGAGTGCGTGCAATCACAAAGGTTGGGCTGGAAACGGTGCCCACCACATTCAGGCCTTCACCAATACCGCGGCTCAGCGTGGTCTTGCCGGCGCCAAGCGGGCCGGTCAATACAACTATGTCTCCGGCGCGTAGCAACCGGGCCAGGCTTACGCCCAGTTCATGCATTGCTTCAGAATCTGGGATGGCCTTGTCGAGAATCAACTGACTCACGGCGGCTACTCCCCATCCACCAGTTGGCCACCCGCAGTGAAGATGCGCTTGAAGCGGCCACCCATGCGGGTCACAATCTCGTAGTTGATGGTCTGCGCGGCAACCGCCAGTTGATCCGCCGATGGATACCCCTTGGCCGGGTCACCGAAGATAACCACGGTGTCCCCCGGTGCAACTTCGTTGGCGCCTACATCTAGGACGAACTGATCCATGGCGATTCGGGAATCCACAGGATAAAGCGAGCCATTTATCCACACATTTGCGTGGCCGGTGGCGAGTCTTGGCAAACCCTCTGCATAGCCAATTGGAACCAGTGCCAGGTTGGTCTGACTCTGAGTGCGGTAGAGGTATCCGTAGCTAACTCCCTCGCCCGCCGCCACCGACTTCACCTGGACAACGCGCGCGGTGGCGGTCATTGCCGGGGTCAGGCCGTAATCCGCAGAGTTGTGATCCGAGTACGGGCTCAAGCCATAAAGAGCCACACCAACGCGAACCATGTCATAGTGCGCCTGCGGGTAGCTCAGGGTGCCGTCGGATGCGGTGAGGTGGCGAAGTTCAGGGTTGATGCCCACAGATGCCGCGGCGGCGAGCGCCTGCTCAAATCGGTCGATCTGGGCTAGGTCGGCTTCGCGGCTGGTGCAAGAAAGGTGACTGAAGATTCCCACCACGCGGATGTCGCCGGCATCGCTGGCAAGCTTGGCCTCGGTTAGCAGCTCCGGCAGATCCGCCAAAGTCACGCCATTGCGACCAAGACCGGTATCCACCTTGACGTGAATGCGTGCGGTGCGGCCCTGCTTGCGCGCCGATGCCACGGCTCGCTCCAACTGCCCGAGGGTGCTGATACCAAGGTCGATGTCTGCTGCGATTGCGCAGCTGAAATCCTCGGTGAAATCGTGCAGCCAAGCCAAAATCGGAACTCGGATTCCAGCGGCTCGCAGCTGCTGGGCCTCGTCAAGATCTGCCACTCCAAGGTAGTCAACGCCTTCGGCTTCGAGTCGCCTAGCAACCGGAATCATTCCGTGGCCGTAGGCATTCGCCTTCACAACACCGCAAACCTTGGAGTTTGGGGCCACCTTTTTCATCTGGTGCAGATTGGCGGCAATCGCGTCTAGGTCAATAACCAGTTCACGCATCGATGCCCCCTTCCGCAATCACGTAGGCAGTGAGCATTCCGCCATCGTGGCTGATGCTCAGGTGAAGTTTATCCACACCGGCTTGGCGCAGGGTTTCCGCACTTGTGCCCTCGGCCTCCAGCCAAGGTTTACCGGCGTGGTCGCGCGTCACATAGAGTTCAGTCCAGGTGAGTCCGCTCGGCCCACCCAGCGCCTTCACCAGAGCCTCTTTTGCAGCGAAACTGCCCGCAAGCTGTCGCATCTGAAGCTCTTGCTCCAGCGGGTGAAAGAGGCGCTCTCCCAGCCGGGGGTTTTCCAGAATGTGATGCTCGAAGCGCGCGAGGTCGACAAGGTCGACGCCGATGCCCAGAATCACTTCAGACTCCCTTAGTTAGCCGGTGGGCTATTCGACGGTGACCGACTTGGCTAGGTTTCGAGGCTGGTCAACATCGAGGCCCTTGGCGGTTGCCAACTCCATAGCGAATGCCTGAAGAGGAATAACCGAAAGGATTGGGCTGAAGATTCCCTGGCTCTGCGGAGTCCAAAGAACGTGCTCGGCGTAGTCGCCAACAAGGGCATCGCCTTCCTCAGCAACTGCAATCACCTTGGCGCCACGAGCGCGAATCTCCTGGATGTTGCTGATCACTTTAGGGTGCAGGGTGTCCTCTTCGCGTGGGCTAGGAACAATCACGATTACCGGCTGGCCCTCCTCGATGAGAGCGATTGGGCCGTGCTTCAGTTCGCCGGCGGCAAAACCTTCTGCGTGAATGTAGGCGAGCTCCTTGAGCTTCAAGGCGCCCTCCATTGCGATAGGGAAACCCACGTTGCGGCCCAAGAACAGCACGCTCTTCGCGGAAGCAAAGTCCTTGCCCAGTTGGCGGGCTGCCGCCAAGTCATCGATGACGGTCTGAACGCGCGCAGGCATCTTCAAGAGCTCTTGGCCCAGTGCCTGGCGGGCTGGTGCCGTCATGGTTCCACGCAGCTGAGCCAGCAAGAGGCCAAGCAGATAACCCGCGGTGATCTGCGCGGTTAGAGCCTTGGTGGATGCAACCGCTACTTCCGGACCCGCATGGGTGTAAATAACCGCATCCGATTCACGGGCCAGGGTTGCGCCCTGAGTGTTGCAGATAGCCAGCACCTTGGCGCCGGCCTCCTTGGCGTAGCGAGTCGCCATGAGCGTGTCCATGGTCTCGCCACTCTGGCTGATTGCCACCACCAGGGTGCGGTCGGTGATGATTGGGTCGCGGTAGCGGAACTCGTGGCTCAACTCCACGGAAGTCGGGATTCGCGACCACTTTTCGATCGCATACTTTGCAACATCGCCTGCATAGCTGGCGGTACCGCAAGCCACGAAAACCAGACGGTCGATGTTGTTCACCCAGTCGGCACCCAGAGATTCGACCTCACTGAGGGCAACCACGCCGTTTGCATCGATGCGGCCCATCAGGGTGTCGCCAACAGCCTGAGGCTGGTCGTGGATTTCCTTGTCCATGAAGGAAGGCCAGCCGCCCTTGCTGGCTGCACTGGCATCCCAGTCAACAGTGAACTCCTGGGCTTCGGCAGGGGTACCATCGAAGCCACGCAACTCAACCGAGTTGGCGCGCAGGATCACAATCTGGTCCTGGCCAACGCTGATGGCACGTTTGGTGTGCTCAACGAAAGCGGCAACATCGCTGCCGAGGAAGTTTTCGCCATCGCCCAGACCGATTACCAGCGGCGCATTGCGGCGGGCCGCCATGACAACGTCAGGCTGGTCCTCGTGGATGACCAGGAGTGTGAAGGCTCCGTGAAGGCGGTTTACCACGGCTGCGAACGCGGTAGGCAGGTCGCCAACCTTCGCGTATTCGCGGGCGATCAAGTGTGCGGCAACTTCGGTGTCGGTTTCCGAAGCGAACTTAGTTCCATCGGCAATCAGCTCCGCCTTTAGCTCTGCGAAGTTCTCGATAATGCCGTTGTGGATGAGCGAAAGCTTTTGGGTTGGACCGCCCAGGTGTGGGTGGGCGTTTCCATCGGTTGGTGCACCGTGAGTGGCCCAACGGGTGTGACCAATGCCGATGTTGCTTGGACGCAGCGGGTGTTCGGTGATTTCCGCCACCAGGTTGGTCAGCTTGCCGGCCTTTTTACGGGTTTCAAGACCCAGTTCGCTAATAACCGAGACGCCGGCGCTGTCATATCCGCGGTATTCGAGGCGGCGAAGACCGCCAAGTAGGACATCCAGAGTTTCTTTTGGGCCTACATAGCCAACGATTCCGCACATGTTGTCTAATTTACGGCAGAATTGGCGGTAATGAACGTAGGTAACGGCGCTGGTGTAAGCCCATTTGTTGAGATCTCAAGATCCGACTGGGCTACCTTGGGGCAAGCCGAAGAAACGCCCCTCACCGCCGAAGAGATTTCGCAGATCCGCGGTCTGGGCGACTTCCTTGACCTGGATGAGGTCCGCGACGTTTACCTACCGCTTAGCCACCTTCTGCACCTGTACGTTGCCGAGGCTCAGAAACTTCACACCGTAACCAGCGAGTTCCTTGGCGAGCGCGCGAAGCGCACCCCGTACATCATTGGCGTTGCCGGCTCGGTTGCGGTTGGCAAGAGCACGGTGAGCCGCCTGCTGCGCGAGCTGCTGGCCCGCTGGGACGGCATGCCAAATGTCGCCCTGATTACCACCGATGGATTCCTATATCCGAACGCTGAATTGGATTCCCGCGGAATCATGCATCGCAAGGGCTTCCCTGAAAGTTACGACCGCGCCACCCTGCTTCAGTTCATCGCCGATGTTAAGAGCGGCGTGCCCGAAGTTTCCGCGCCGGTTTACAGCCACCTGTTTTACGACATCCTGCCGGGTGAAAAAGCGACCATCCAGACCCCCGATGTTTTGATCGTGGAGGGCCTGAATGTGCTGCAGCAGCCAGGGGCTGGGCAGGCCGTAGCGCTGAGTGACTTCTTCGACTTCAAGATCTATGTGGATGCCGAGACCTCGAACATCAAGGAGTGGTTCCTGAACCGCTTCCGCAAGTTGCGTGAGTCTGCGTTCACTAACCCGGAGAGCTACTTCCACCGTTATTCGCAGATTCCGTTCGAGGATGCCCTGACTCGCGCCAACGAGATCTGGGAAACCATCAACCTGCCCAACCTGGTGGACAACATTTTGCCCACTCGCTCACGCGCAACTTTGGTGTTGAAAAAGGGAGCTAACCACACTGTGGAATCGGTGCTCCTGCGCAAGATCTAGATAGACAGGCGCTGCTCGACCAGCAGCGCAATGCGGCTTGCCCAGCTCTGGGCGGTGCCTTCATCGGCGGCTTCAACCATCACACGCACAAGCGCCTCTGTACCCGAAGCACGCAGCAGAACTCGACCAGTTCCGGCCAGCTCCGCCTCCGCCTCAGCAACAAGCGCCTGGATGGCCTCATCGGAGTCCACGCGGGTTTTGTCCACACCTGGAACGTTGATCAGCAGCTGAGGGAAAATCTGCATCGCCTGAGCAAGCTCATTCAGGCTCTTGCCAGTGCGCTTCATCTCGGCCAAAAGCTGCAGGCCGGTCAGTACGCCGTCGCCGGTGGTGGCGTACTTGCTGAAGATGATGTGGCCCGACTGCTCGCCGCCAAGGGTATAGCCGCCAGCGCGCATTTCTTCCAGAACGTAGCGGTCGCCCACCTTGGTTTCCAGCATCTCGATGCCGGCATTGCGCATCGCGACCTTCAGACCCAAGTTACTCATGACGGTTGCAACCAAAGTGTTGCGCGCCAACTGGCCGCGTTCCTTTGCGCTGAGCGCCAAGATAGCCATGATCTGATCGCCATCGATGATCGCACCGGTGTGGTCCACGGCCAAGCAACGGTCGGCATCGCCATCGTGAGCGATACCCACGTCGGCGCCAACCTCCAGGACCTTAGCCTGCAGCGAAGACAAGTGAGTGGATCCGGTTCCAAGGTTGATATTCAAACCGTCCGGCTCCGCACCGATGACAACCACTGTTGCTCCGGCATCGCGGAATACCTCAGGCGAAACGGCCGCGGCCGCACCGTGAGCACAGTCCAAAACGACCTTGATGCCGTCCA
>JBDLQA010000032.1:0-21348 GCA_039800845.1 Actinomycetota bacterium | reverse complement strand
TTCCAAGCTTGGATTAGTTGGCGCTGGTTCATTGTTTTCCTCAGTTGTAATTCCGGGTACTTCAAAAACTATCAAAGGGCACAACCACCTTGGGCAATAACGCATTCCAAGAGCGCATGTCTGTGCGCTTCCGTAGTCTGCTTTCTGGTGCACCGGATGGTGTGCCACCCTGGCTTGACGTGATTGCCGCGGGCGATGAGCCCGGCCTTTTCACACCCGATGACGCGCCTTGGACTGTCCACGCCGATTTCGGGACCTTGGTGGGCGGCATCCGTGCCCTACTGATGCAGGCACTCCACCCGGGAACGCTCAGGGGAGTGGCGGACCACTCCCGCTATCATGAGGATGCCCTAGGTCGTTTGGCGGGCACCATTCGCTGGCTCACCGTGACCACTTTTGGCTCTCACGCGGCCATTGCATCGGAGGCAAGCCGGGTGAACCGGCTGCACAAGCGCGTGGTGGGTGAGTACAAGACCAACGCAAATGAGGTTCGTGCCTACCGGGCCGCGGATCCAGATCTGCTGCTCTGGGTACATATCGCGTTCATGGAATCATTCCTGGTGTGCCACGAATGGTATGCCTGGCGGCCCATTCCGGGTGGCGCGGATGCCTACATTTCGCAGTGGGCGCGCTCGGTTGAACCGCTCGGTCTAACCACGGCACCGATGACCAGGGGCGAGTTGGATAGCGAGATTCGGCGAATGCTCGATGCAGATATTTTGCGAGTGGACGATCGCACCCGAGACGTTGTGAAGTTCATCCAGTTCCCGCCGCTTCCGCCGGTGGCAAAGGTGATCTACCGACTGCTCTTCGATGCAGCGGTGGTTTCTCTTGAGCCTGAATTCCGCCAGATGCTGGGGTTGAAGGCTGCTCCGCGATGGATAGTTCAGCCTTTGACTCGCGGCGTTCTCCGCACCATTCGATGGGTCATCGGGCCGGAATCACCAATCGAGGATGCCGGCCGCGACCGCCTGATTCGGATTGGCGCCTGGGCGCCGAAAAGTTAACGCTTCTGCGCTACGGCGATGGAGCCACCTAGGAGAATCGAACTCCTGACCTGCTCTTTACGAGGGAGCTGCTCTACCGACTGAGCTAAGGTGGCGAAGTGCGGCCAAGGCCGAACAACCCCTCAAGTTTATCGGCTGGATTTGAGATGCAGTCTTCTACAGGAACGGATTTGGAGTCATCGTGTACTTGGTGCTCAAGTACTCGTGGATTCCCTCGTCGCCACCCTCGCGGCCCAGACCGGACATCTTCACGCCGCCGAATGGAGCCGAAGCGTTGGATATAACTCCGGCATTCAGGCCCATCATTCCGGTGTTAAGACCTTCGATGAGGCGCTGACCGCGAGCGAGGTCGCGAGTGTAGACATAGCTCGCCAAGCCGTATTCGGTGGCGTTAGCCAGGTCGATGGCTTCATCCTCGGTTGCAAAGGTGGTGATAGCCAGAACCGGGCCGAAAATCTCCTCGGTGAGGATAGCGCTGCCCTTCTGGACATCTGTGATGACAGTCGGCTGGAAGAAGGTACCTTCTCCATCGATGGGCTGACCACCGGTGGTGACGTTTGCACCGCGGCTAACGGCGTCTCCAACTAGCTCCACAGCCTTTGCTACGGCAGCTTCGTCAATCAGTGGGCCGATCGAAACGCCGGCTTCGGTTCCGCGGCCAATCTTCATGGCTGCAACCTTCTCGGTAACCTTCTTTGCGAATTCGGCAGCAACATCCTGGTGAACGATGAAGCGGTTTGCCGCGGTGCAAGCCTGACCAATGTTGCGGAACTTGGCTGCCATGGCGCCTTCCACCGCCTTGTCCAGATCTGCGTCTTCAAAGACCACGAACGGTGCGTTTCCGCCAAGCTCCATAGACGTACGTAGAACGTTGTTAGCGGCTTGCTTCATCAGTGCGATGCCTACTGAGGTTGATCCAGTGAAGGACAACTTGCGCAAGCGTGGGTCATCGATGATCTCGGCCGAGACCGCAGAAGACTTGGAGGTGGTGATGACGTTGACCACACCTGCAGGAACGCCCACTTCTTCAAGAACCTTCACGAAAAGCAGAGTGGTGAGCGGGGTCAGGGTAGCTGGCTTGATTACCACGGTGCAACCAGCAGCGATGGCTGGGCCGATCTTGCGGGTGGCCATTGCAAGCGGGAAGTTCCACGGGGTGATGAGGTAGCAAGGGCCTACAGGCTGGTAGCTGACGATGGCACGGCCGGTATTTTCTGGGTTGATGCCGTAGCGACCGGTGATACGAACGGCTTCCTCGCTGAACCAGCGCAGGAATTCGCTACCGTAATTAACCTCGCCCATGGCTTCAGACAGCGGCTTACCCATTTCCAGGGTCATGAGAAGCGCGAAGTCGTCCTTCATCTCCTGTACGCGGTCAAATGCCTTACGAAGCAGCTCGCCGCGGTAGCGAGGGGCCGTCTTTGCCCATGCTGCCTGAGCGGCAACAGCGGCATCGAGGGCAGCCTTGCCGTCTTCAACGGTTGCGTCAGCGATTCGCGCCAGTACCTTGCCAGTGGCTGGATCGTTAACCTCGATGGTGTTGCCAGTTGCGCTCGCGCGCCACTCACCATTGATGTAAAGGCTGGTCGGGACGGACGCGAGAAGCTCGGATTCGTGTGTGCTGTTCATATTATTCGCATCCTAACGAATCTTTGGGCGGGTACGCAAACTAATTATTGCCCCTGCCGATGGGGTAGAAACCTTCGAGGCCAATGAGGCGCCAGAAGGTTTAGTCTGATGACATGACTTCCAGAATCTCGCTGCCAAATACCGACCTCTCCATCTACCCACTCTGCCTGGGTGGAAATGTGTTCGGCTGGACCGCAGACCAAGCGCAATCCTTCGACGTTCTGGACGAACACCGCGCGCTTGGCGGAAACTTCATTGACACCGCCGATGTCTACAGCGAATGGGCTCCAGGTAATAAAGGTGGCGAGAGCGAGAGCGTCATCGGTGCCTGGATGAAGGACCGAGGCGCGCGATCTGAGACCGTGATTGCCACCAAGGTTGCCAAGCTGAGCACCCGCCCGGGGTTGAGTGCCGCGAACATAATCGCCGCCTGCGAGGACAGCCTTCGCCGTCTACAGACCGATTACATCGACCTTTATTACGCGCATGAAGAGGACGCCAACACTCCGCTCGAGGAGACTCTGGGTGCCTTCGGTTCGCTATACAAGGCGGGCAAGATTCTGAACATTGGCGCCAGTCAGCACTCGCCCGTGCGCCTTCGAGAGTCCCTTGCGGTTAGCAAAGCAAGCGGCTTTATCCAGTACTCCGTGCTTCAGAACCAGTACAACCTGATGGAGCGTGCGGAATTTGAGGCAGAATCCACGGCGGTTTTGACTGAAACCGGCCTCACGGTGCTGCCGTTCTTCTCGCTGGCGATGGGCTTCCTAAGTGGCAAGTACCAGCCGGGTGCGCAGGTTGATTCGGTTCGCGCCGGTGGTGTCGCTCAGTACCAGAACGAACGTGGCTGGGCTGTTGTTGAGGCCCTGGGCCAGATTGCTGCCGAGCACAACACCACTCACTCAGCGGTTGCCCTGGCCTGGTTACGTGCGCAAGAAGTGGTGACGGCCCCTATCGCCAGTGCCCGCACAGTGGAGCAGTTGAGAGAAATCATGCCGCTGGTCACGCTAACTGCGGATCAGCTGAACCGACTCACTGCAGCTTCGAACTAGGGTTTAGAGCCCTAGCTCTGCAATTCTGGCTTCCAATAGCGCCCTCACTAGCTCTTCATCAAGTGGCTTATCGATCGCAAACTGTAGCGATGACTTCGCGGTGGTGAAATCTGCGAGTTGGTCTGCCAACTGAATGAGCACCTCGGCGCTTTGAGGCGAATAAACCAGGTGGTTCTTGAACGCGCAGAGCCCCGCCACGTTCTTGCCATTCAGCTTGAAAATTGGTGCGCCCCACCCGATTGTTTCCTGCAGGTCAGGACGGAGCGCCATCAAAGTGCGGCGCACGTCCTCCAGGGTCGAGCGCTTAGGTTCCGGAAGTTCGGCTAGGTATTCATCAACTGTGGTTGCAGGCATTTTCAAACTTTACCAAGCACAATCGGGGACGCTACCTTTCAATCCTTGCTATCTCGAGTGAGTCAACGGGAATAGACTGGCGCCATGAGCAATGACGCAACAGAACCTACAGTCCAATTTCTAGGAGCGGCGGGTACTGTCACCGGCAGTCGATTCCTGCTTACCCACGGCAACACCCGCGTGCTTATTGACTGCGGCATGTTCCAGGGGCTGAAGGAACTACGCGAGAAAAACTGGGCACCATTCCCGATTGACCCGGAGCTCATCGATGCGATCGTTGTGACTCACGCTCACTTGGACCACTCTGGCTACTTGCCGCGACTGGTGAAGTTGGGCTTTGCGGGGTCAATCAACCTCACCCACTACACGGCAAAGTTGGCCGAGGTGATTCTGCGCGACAGCGCCCGAATTCAGACTGAAGACGCAGCCTATGCGGCCAAGAAATCGTTCAGCAAGCACACCCCACCGTTGGCTTTGTACGGGGAAGAAGACGTAGAGAACACTCTTGACCTCTTCGTTTCCCAGCCATTCAACGAACGTGTCAAGGTGGCGGACAGTACTTTTGTGACCTTCCATCCGAGCGGGCACATTCTTGGTGCGGCCTTCCTGGAAGTAGAGTTCTATGGAAAGCGTCTACTCTTCACCGGCGACATGGGCCGTGTCGACCACCCGCTTCTGGTGGCTCCGGGCAATGTGCCGGCCGGCCACTTCGATGCCATCTTCACCGAGTCCACCTATGGTGACCGGGAGCACGCGCCTACCACCGGCGACTTCGAGCAGATCATTCGCGAAACTTGCGCAGGTGGGGGATCGGTGCTGATTCCGGCCTTTGCCGTAGACCGAACTGAGATCATCCTCGTGCGCCTTCGCGAAGCAATGGAAAAGGGCAGCATTCCTCGCGTTCCAATCTATGCAGATTCACCGATGGCGCTGAAGGCGCTGGACTTCTATCGTCACGCCATCGATGAACATTCCGATGAGATCCGCGAAGCCGTCGCCACCGAATGGCAGGGCCGCGATCCGTTCAATCCCGGAACGCTGGTGGAGCTTTTCACGCCGGATCAGTCCAAGACAATCAACGATCCTAAGAACCCGTGCATCATTATTAGCGCTTCGGGCATGGGAACCGGCGGGCGTGTGGTGCACCACCTTCGAAACATGCTGCCCAACCCCAAGCACACGGTTATCTTGGTGGGTTATCAGGCAATCGGCACCCGCGGTAGGTCGCTTGCCGATGGCGCGCAGTTCGTGAAAATGCACGGCGAGCTAGTGCCAGTGAAGGCTCGCATCGAACAGATTGAATCTTTCAGCGTTCACGCGGACAGCAACGAACTCATTTCCTGGATGCAATCGGCAACTGAGGCGCCTGGTCGAGTTTTTGTGGTTCACGGTGAGGCGGGTGCCGCAGAGATCTTCAGCGACCGCGTTCACGCCCAGTTGGGCTGGAAGTCCCATGTGCCTCACATCGGTGAAAAAGACTCGATTTAGTGAAAGCCAGCGCCAATTCGTTAACCAAATGTTCACCTCCAGTTTCATCAGTTAACGAATTCGGCAACCTCCCGTCCGCTTTACTTATATCGGCTGTTAACTCACCGTTAACTAAGTAACTAAAGCCAGCACATTCCCACGTAAGGAAAGGTCCAAGTGGACTCGATCGTCATCGTAGGGCTCGTCGTTGTACTAGCCCTGTTCTTTGATTTCACAAATGGCTTCCACGACACCGCGAACGCGATGGCAACGCCAATCGCTACTGGTGCTCTAAAGCCTCGCACTGCAGTTCTTATCGCTTCCGTCATGAACCTGATTGGCGCGTTCCTCAGCACTGCTGTTGCAACCATGATTTCGGTTGGCATGATCAACGATGCCTCCACGCTGAAGCCTGAGATTGTCTTTGCTGGTCTTACCGGCGCAATCCTCTGGAACCTAACTACTTGGTTCCTCGGCTTGCCGTCGTCGTCGTCGCACGCACTCTTCGGTGGTTTGATCGGTGCGGTTATTGTCGCCGCTGGATTCGGCGCAGTCAACTTTGACTCGATCCTTCAGAAGATTTTCTACCCAGCTCTCTTCGCTCCGGTAATCGCTGGTTTGGCCGCATGGTTGGCAACCCGCATCGCATACGCAATCACAAAGCGCAGCAGCGATGATGACTTGCAGACTGGTCGCGGACGCTTCCGCTACGGTCAGATTTTCTCGTCCTCGCTGGTGGCTCTCGCGCACGGAACGAACGATGCCCAGAAGACTATGGGTGTAATCACCCTGGTGCTGGTGGCTGGCGGTCTTCAGGCTGATGGCGCACACGTGCAGGTATGGGTAATTTTGGCTGCCGCACTGGCAATCGCTCTCGGAACTTTCAGCGGTGGCTGGCGAATCATCAAGACCATGGGTAAGGGCCTCAGCGAGGTAAAGCCGGCTCAGGGTCTGGCAGCAGAAGTTGCAACCGCTGCGACCATCCTCGCGTCTAGTAAGTTGGGCTTCGCTCTCAGCACCACTCAGGTGGCTTCCGGTTCCATCATCGGTTCGGGACTCGGCCGCTCGGGCGGCAAGGTTCGCTGGGGTAAGGCTGGCCAGGTTGTCTTGGGTTGGATATTTACTCTCCCTGCCGCAGCGCTGGTAGGCGCCATCTCGAGCGCTCTTGTGCTCACCGGTCCTGCCGGTATCGTCATCGATGCGATTGTTACCGTTGGTGTGATCATCGCTATCTTCCAGATCAGCCGCCGCAACGCTGTTACGCACCACAACGTTGCAAGCGAGCTGGAAGAGGCTTCCGAGGTAATCCTGACCAAGAAGCAGCGCAAGGCCAACGAAAAGGCAGCAGCTGCAAAGGCACGAAAGGGTAAGAAATAATGTTCACTCCTATTAGCTGGAACAGCCTCTTCTCAGTAGCTGGGGCAGCAGTTCTTGGCACCCTACTGGTGGTGACCATGTTCTCTCTGGGTATTCGGCTGTTCATGAACGCGGAGCACCTGAAGCCAAAGGCTGCTAAGGGAGACGTGAAGTCTCTCCGCGCGGAAGCCGCCAACCGCGCAGCTTCCTACGCGCTATTCGCACTCAGCTTCGGTGCCGTTATTTACGGCATCCTGTTGATCGTGCCGAACGTGATTCCTGCAATCAAGTAGTTTCGAATAACAAAAAATCCCCGCTCTGCTTTTGTGCAGAGCGGGGATTTTTTCGTGCGTTAGAGGCGCTTGCGCACCAGGAAAACCATCACAACCGCGCTGATTGCCGCGATGGCACCGGCGACGTAACCAACAACGAGGGAAGCGCCGTCGGTCTTGATGGCCACGGCCTCGTCATCCACGCGAGCGGAAATAAGCATCGGTTCTGCGCTTGGGTCGTCGGTAGGGGAATCGCCCGCGGCAGTGTCGATTGCCGAGTACACAACCGGACAGTTGCCCTCAACCGCAGCGGTCATGCCGGTGGTGACATCGCTGCCGGAGTTCTTGCCGTCGTCGCTAACCGTGAAAGCGAAAGAGCCCTCGTTTGGGTGGCCGTCATTGGAAACCGAGCGCCAGTTCACGGTGTAGTCGCCAGGGTTCTGGATGTTCACCTTGGTGGAAAGCGTTGGGCCGGAAACAGTCAGGCAGCCGGCCTGCAGCTGAATGGTGTCGTTTAGCGAATCGACCACCTCGATTACCTCACCCGAAAGGTCAGGGTTCTTCATGATGTCTTCGTTGAAGGTGACGGCCAGCTCCACGTCTCCCGGAGCCACAGTGGTGCCGGCGGCAGGCGAAGTGGAGACGACTTCGTCATGAGCCTGGGCTGCGAGAGGAGTAATGGTGAATGCTGCGGTTGCGGCCGCGATGGCTAGGCCGGTCATAATGCGCTTCATGTGCTCGATTTTACGCGCAGTGCAAGACGCGGCCAAATGGGCCGGCGGCTATGATTTTCGGAGGATAACCTTGGAGAATGATGTCTGAAAAGCAGCGCTTTGCCTATTTCAAAGAAGTAGCGATTGGCGGCGGTGTGGGCCTGGTGGTCCTACTGCTGGTGATACTCGGTTTCAGCATCAGCGGTGGTGTGGTTGCTCCGGTTAGCACCACAACTCAGACTGTCACCACTAGCGCACCTAGCGCCTCCGCAACTTCGGCAGCCACCTGCTCAGTTCAGGACCAGGCCAATGACTCTCGCCTGGGTAATCTGCAGGCGATGGTTGTGAATGCTGCCAACGACCAAGTCCTGCTGGACTACAAGGGCGAGACCGCAAGTTCCACCGCCAGCACGATGAAGCTGCTGACCGCCGCCGCGGCACTGCAGACCCTAGGCCCGAACTATCGAATCACCACCCGCGTCTACCAGGATTCAGCCGACAAGGGCACCATTTACTTCATCGGTGCGGGCGATGTGACCCTGAGCCGCACCAGCCCGGGTAAGAGCAGTGTTTACGAGTCTGCGCCTAAGCTGAACGATCTAGCGGTTGGTATCAACCGCGCTGTCGGAACCACGCCGATCACCAAGATTGTGGTTGATGGCTCGCTTTTCAGCGGCCCGCAGTGGCTTGACTCGGTGGACCAGTCGGAGCGCACCAACGGTTTCCAGAGCCTCACCAGCGCACTGCAGGTGGACGGCGACCGCGATGACCCAACCAAGGAGACTTCCAAGCGAAGCCTCACTCCGGAACTTCGCGCTGGAACCTGGTTGAAGAAGGCCATCGGAAGTGCAGCTGCAAACGCGACCGTGGTTGCAGGCACAATGCCTTCAAGCTCGGTTCAGGTCGCAAGCGTTCAAAGTCAGCCGATCAGCAATTGGATCAACCACATGCTGGCCGTCAGTGACAACACTCAGGCTGAAGCTTTGGCCCGTTTGGTTTCCATCGATGAAGGTTTCGACGGTTCTTTCGCCTCGCTGGATACCGCTATCAAGCAGGCGCTTCGCTCGCTGCCTGGCTTCGATCCAAGCAGCGCCACCATCATGGATGGCTCTGGTGAGTCGCCGGCAAACACCGTTTCACCAGCAATGATGATCAAGTTGATGAAGCAGATTTCGAGCGGCGCTGGCAGCCTCATCGTTGAGAAGCAGTCGCTTCCGGTTGCGGGGGAGAGTGGCTCCTTGCAGTCACGCTTCAACGGCAAAAATGTTGATGCTGCGGGTCACGTCTTTGCAAAGACCGGTTGGATCAACCACGGTTACACGCTGGTTGGTTACATCACGCCAAAGGATGGCAGTACTCTGCTGTTCGCCGTTTACGCGCTTGGTCCGAACGTTAAGGACAACGCGAAGGACGCTATCGACAACCTAGTGACCGGCATTTACCGCTGTGGTGCTTCTCTGGCAAATGTCACAAGCGTCACTCCAACGCCGGTGGCAACCAACTAGCTTTAGCGCGGGGGCTTTCGCTCTTAATCTTCGCGATGCGCGCCTGGAGCTGCGCTGACAACGAAGATGTCTGGCTTGGCGTAACCAAGCAGTTTGAACTCCGCTTCAATCGATAGCGCAATTTCGCTGATTCGCTCCTCGGGGCACAGCGCAATTGCGGCTCCGCCGAAGCCGCCGCCGGTCATTCGAGCGCCGATTGCTCCGTGGCGCATCGCGGTTTCGACTGCGGTATCTAGTTCGTCGATCGAAATCTCGAAGTCGTCACGCATGCTCTTGTGCGATGCGTAAAGTAGTTCGCCGATGGCGCGCGGTCCGCGTTCCTTTAGCGCTCCCACGGTCTGCAAAACTCGGTCGTTCTCGGTGATTACGTGACGAACGCGGCGGTAGGTGACTGGGTCAAGTAGGTCCTCCGCGCGCGGTAAGTCGGCGTTGCTGGCCCCGCGCAGGCTGCTCACTCCGAGGGCGGCGGCTCCGGCTTCGCAGGCTGCTCGTCGGCTGGCGTATCCGCCGTCAGCGTGACGGTGCTCCACTTTGGTGTCGATAATCAAGAGTTCGAGGCCTTCACGGGCAAACCCGAGGTCAATCACCTGGGCAGATAGGTCTTGGCAGTCCAAGAAAACACCGTGGTCAAGTAAACCCATCAGCGACGCGCTCTGGTCCATGATTCCCGTGGGTGCACCAACAATCTGGTTCTCAGCTAGCTGCCCAACTCGAGCCAACTGGCGGGCATCCAGGCCAACCGACCAAAGTTCGTTGAGGGCCACAGCAACGGCACATTCGATGGCGGCAGACGACGACAGCCCCGCACCAACCGGCACATCACTTTCGATGTAAATGTCGAATCCGGTCTGGTTTGCTCCACCGATTTCCGCCAGCGCCCAGGCGACCCCCAGCGGGTATGCGCTCCACCCCGATACGGTTTCGCGGCTGATTTCCCCGACCGGCACTTCGATGATTCCAGGCGCGAATGAAGATGCAACGCGGGCCATGCCATCGGTGCGCAAAGAAACGGCGGCGTAGGTGCGACGGTTGATCGCGAATGGGAAGACAAAACCTTCGTTGTAATCGGTGTGCTCGCCAATCAGGTTCACGCGCCCAGGAGCGCTCCAGAGGCCGGTTGCCGGGTGCCCAAAATGGGTTTCAAATCCGCGCATAACGCTTGCCTTCAAGGTGTCGGTCATTTACTTCTCCAATGCTTCGCGCAGTATGCCGGCGATGGTCTCCGGTGGCAGGTCACCGATGAACGCACCCATCGCGGACTCCGACCCTGCAAGGTATTTGAGTTTGTCGGCTGCACGACGTGGTGAGGTGATTTGCAGCTGGAGGCGCACGTGTTCGCCCCCGTCCACAAGCGGAGCCTGATGCCAAGCCGAGATGTATGGCGTTGGGGTGTCGTAGATGTTGTCCCAGGCTTTCAAAATCCGATGGTAGACAACGGCCAGTTCGTCGCGTTCGTCATCCGACAACTGGGTGAAGTTGTTCACGTGACGGTGCGGCAGCAGGTGTACCTCAAGCGGCCAGCGGGCCGCAAACGGAACATATGCGGTGAAGCTATCGCTGGCAATCAGAACGCGCTGTCCGGTTCTCTCGAAATCCAGCGTTTTCTGGTGCAGGTCGGTGCCGAACTTGGAAATCGAATCCAAAAGTTTTGTGGTTCGCGGCGTGACGTAAGGGTAGGCGTAAATCTGGCCGTGGGGGTGGTGCAGTGTCACGCCAATTTCTTGGCCGCGATTCTCAAACGGGAACACCTGGCGCACACCCGGCATTGACTGCAGGGCATCGGTGCGGTCGGTCCAGGCCTCGATGATGGTTCGAACGCGGCTAGTGCTTTGACTGGCAAGCGAGCCTTCGTGCTCGGGGCTGAAAACCACAACCTCACAGCGTCCGATTGAGTCCCTAACCGACCCCAGGGCAAGGTCTGGAACAAGGGCGTAGTTCGGATCATCGGATTCCAGCAGCTGTGAACCGAAGCTCGGGCTCTTGTTCTCGAAGACGGCCACATCGAACTGGTCCGGTAGCTCGCTCAGGTTCTCCGCTGTGGTGGGGCATAGCGGGCACTGATGTGCGGGAGGCAGGAAGGCGCGGTTTTGGCGGGCAGCAGCGATTGAAACCCATTCGCCAGTGAGCGAATCGAGTCGCATTTGAGCCACCGGTGGTCGGGGTGCGGGTTCGCGGGTATCCGCTTTGCGTTCGGCCGGTAACGATGTGTCAGAGTCGTCGAAATAGACCAGGTCGCGGCCATCGCTCAGTTGGTCCCGCGTGATTCTGATTGTCATTAGTGGCCTGCCTTTACGTTCATGGATGCGGTATTTGCGCTAGCAATTCGAATATCGGGGATTCGCGCTTTCAGCTCTTTCACTGTGTCGGCGGCCATGTCTGAGTCGGTAATCAAAACATCGGCGTCCTCCAGCTGAGCGAAGGTGCTGAATGCAACCTGGCCCCACTTGGTGTGGTCGGCCAGTACTACAAGTTTCTTGGCTCGCGCACGAACAGCACGGTTGGTGTCGGCCTCAAGCAGGTTTGGCGACGAGAAGCCACCTACCGGATCAATACCGTGTGCTCCGGTGAAAGCGATGTCGATGTTCAGCCGGTCAAAAACGCTCACGGTTATCTCACCGACGAATGAATCGGTCGGGGTTCGAAGGCCGCCGGCAAGAATTACGGTTTGGTCGGAACGGCCTTCGCGTTGGAAGAGATCCGAGACCGGTAGCGAGTTTGTGACGATGGTCAGGCGTGGGATTTGAACCAGCTGGCGGGCCAGCGCGAAGACGGTACTTCCGCCGAGAAGTGCGAGTGCGGCTGCCGGCTGGACCATTTCGGCGGCGGCCTTGGCGATTGCATCTTTGGCGGCTTGCTCGCGCTGAGACTTCGTGCGGAAAGGAAGTTCCGTCACTAATGGGCTGTCGGTTTTCACCGTTGCTCCGCCGTGAACCTTGAAAATCAGGCCTTGATCGGCGAGCATTTCTAGGTCTCGGCGAACTGTCATCTCGGAGACGTCCAACTGGGAAGCGAGCGTGGTGATGCGCACGGCGCCTCGATTATTTAGTTCATCGAGGATGAATGAGTGACGTTCCGCTGCCAACATTTACCGATTCCAAAACTTCGATTGTTATTTCTTGTTAGAAAATTAGCACAAATGTTAGGTTTTGAACATTTCCAAACGCTAGGTCAAAAAGTTTAGGCTTGTGGGGTGACCATCAGCCAAGACGCCCACATCGTTAGCCTGTCCCTCCGAACCACGGAGGGGCTGCTGGAAGCCGAGTTCAATGCGCTTGGCGCTAGGCAGGTGTCGCTGAGGTTCAACGGCCGGAACGCACTGCAGCCATATGCGGTCAAGGAAGTGCCGCCGTTTGCCACCGGCTTCACCATGGCTCCCTGGGCAAACCGCATGCGTGACGGCAAGTGGTACAAAGACGGGCACGCTCAGACCAACCCCATCACCGAGGCCTCCACCAACACCGCACTGCACGGTCTGCTGCTGGAAACCGTTTATGACATTGCGGAACAAACCGAAAGTTCGGTTACCTTCACCACCGATCTAAACCCCAGCGACGGCTACCCATTTCATGTGACGGTTTCGGTGACTTATCAGCTGACTGTCGATGGATTCACCGCAACGCACCGGGCTTTCAACCACTCCAACGAACCGGCTCCCTACGCGACGGGTGCGCATCCGTACCTGTATTTTGAGGGAATCGACACCGAAGATTTGGAGATCCAGATACCCGCGGAGTCTTGGACCCGGGTTGATTCGCGACTCCTGCCGGTAGCCACCGAACCGGTTTCGAAGCATCCGGTTGCGGGCCAGTTGCTGGCCGCCGGCGACTGGATTCGCCTCGGAAACTTCTGTATCGATAACGACTTCCTGGATTTGAAGCGAGACGCCGATGGCATTGCTCGAACCAAACTGCGACTTCCAGGGTTGCTGGCTGCTGGCTTCCGCATCCCGGGTGCAAGTGCATTTGGTGCGGTTGCCGGCAACGAGGCGGGTGATCCGCGTCGCATCGAAATTTGGCAGGACGAATCATTCCCGCACGTGCATGTATTCAGCACGCCAAACTATCCGGTAGTGGCCACTGACGGCACTTACCAAAATGGTCTGATTCAGCACGGAATAACCATCGAGCCGGTTACATCGGGGCCTGACAGTTTCAACACCCGTAATGACCTCATTTTGCTCACGCCGGGGCAGGAATGGTCCGGCAGTTGGGGCATCTCGCTTCTAAACTGGTAAGTCGAGCACTAGTCCGCAAATCGGTCACAGCCTAGCCCCGGGGGTCAACTTGGTCCAGAAAAACAGCAGCAGCTACTGGCTGAGGCTTTTTGGTCCGTTCTTGCTCTGCACACTGCTTTCTTTGCCCGGCCTTTTGATAGCAGCCGGTGCCGTGCACGTTGGTTCCATAGCCGCGGCAATCTCGTTGGGTGTTTCCATCGTTTCTGCAGCATTCATGCTGGGCTGGGTGGGCGAAGCCGCGGAGTTGGATTTGGCCGGGGGTTTGGCTGTAAGCCTGCTTGCCGTTGTCACCATCCTGCCGGAATACGTGGTCAGCGTTTACTTCGCTTTTGCTGCGGGAACCGATCCATCGATGGTCCAGTTCGCATCGGCCAACGTCACCGGAGCAAACCGTCTGCTTCTCGGCTTCGGCTGGCCTGTAATTGCGCTCATCGGCTATTTCGTGATGCGCTCCCAAAAGCAGTCCGGTCAACCAGCGGGGAAGTTCGGCATCGACCTCGATGACGAAGCTCGGACCGACCTCGGCTTCCTGCTGATTGCCTCACTAATTGCCATCATCATCCCGCTGACGCACTCGCTTAGTTTGCTCGTGGGCATAGCTCTTGTTCTTCTGTTCGGCTTCTACCTCTGGCGCCAGTCGCACGCTGAGCGCGAGGAGCCTGAGCTGGAAGGCACTGCAGCCTATGTTGGTTCGCTGCCCAAGTGGGGCCGCCGAGTCTTCATCATCGTGGTCTTCCTGCTTTCAGCTGCCATTATTTTGGCCAGCGCCGAGCCCTTCGCTCACAACCTGATCGAGGCTGGAAGTGAACTTGGTGTGGACCAGTATCTGCTGGTGCAGTGGCTAGCTCCGCTTGCTAGCGAGGCTCCAGAGTTTGCTATCGCAATCATCTTCGCGATGAAAGGCAAGGCCAACACCGGTCTGGCAATCCTCATCTCATCGAAGGTAAACCAGTGGACAGCGCTTGCGGGTTCGCTGCCTATCGCGTACGCGGTGGGTGGCGGAAGTGCCGCTATCCCGATGGACGGCCGTCAGGTTGAGGAGTTCATGCTAACCGCCGCTCAGACGGTGATGGGTATTGCTCTTCTGCTAGGTCTGCGCCTAGGCATTCGGGCATCCATCGCGCTCTTCGCACTGTTTGCCGTGGCCTTCGTAATCGCGGACGAGGGTGTTCGCGTGGACATCGCCTGGGTTTACTTTGTCGTTGCCCTGTTCTTCTTCATTCGCCGCCGCCGCTACATTAAGCAAACCTTCGCGGCGCCGTTCAAACTGCCTAAAAACCAGGTCTAAAGAATCCCAAGTTTCTCGGCTTCGGCTGTGAGTTCATCACGCACCGACGGGTGAGCTGCCTTGTTGATCAAGTTGTAAGCCTGCTGGCTAAGGCTGTGCCCGAAGCAATCCGCCACCCCGTTTTCGGTCACCACGAAACTGTGCTGGAAACTGGTGACATTTTCGTCTAGCTTGGCCACAATCGAGGATTTCTGAGCCTTCGGATGCCAACTCTGGAGCGCCATGAAACTTGCGCCGCCTCGGGAGTGCAGTGCCCCAACGATGAAGTCGGTGCTGCCACCGAATCCGCTGTAGATACGCCCGCGCACGTGGCTGGCGTTGGCTTGGTCGTAGAGGTCAACCTGCAGTGCCGAGTTGATGGATGTCATCTTGACTTGTTGGGCGATCTGCCCCGGGTCGTTGGTTCGTTCGGTCCTGAGCATGCGTACGCCCCGGTTTTGGTCCAGCCATTCGTAGAGTTCGGTGCCGCCGAAAACGAAAGATGCCGTAATCGGTATGTCTTCGGCCAGTGATCCACGCCTGGCCATTTCCAGAACGCCATCGCTGAACATTTCGGTCCAGATGCGCATGGATTTTCGGTCCGCCAGGGTGCCTAGAACGCTGTCCGGGATTGCGCCGATTCCCAGCTGCAGCGTGGATCCGTCGCTAATGCGGGCTGCAATCAGCTCGCCAATCTGGCGGGTTTCATCGGTGAATGTGGTTGGCAGCTTGGTTGCCAAAGGCTCGTCAACCTCAACCAAATAGTCAATCGAGCTTTCATCGATTTCGGCATCACCAAAGGTGTAAGGCATCCGGGTATTCGCCTGGGCGATTACCAATCCACCCCTTTGGCGAACCGCTTCGATGGCCGCGGGAAGAATGTTGACTTCGGTGCCGAGGGATACGGTCTGTTGCTGGCGGCGGCTGGTATGCAGCAGCACTACGTCGGGCACGTAGTGGTCGCGGAACAGAACCGGCACCAGACTTAGTCGGCAGGGTATGTAAACCAGATTTGGGTGACTGCGCATGCCGGCACCGATGAACGAGGACTCGTAGGTGATGCCTTCGCGGTCGGGGATTCCCGGTTGTGCGTTGAGCATATGGAGTTTGAATTCCGGAACTGAGTTGTTCAGCGCACCAAGTAAAACGTTGGGGGTGGCAAAGTTTCCGCTTGCAACCACGCGCGGGTTTTCGGGCAGGGCAGAAAGAATGTTCTGCAGTTGCTCAACGTTTATGACTTTCATCGTGCCCCTTCGCGTTAATCGTCAGCCTATTGCGGGTGTGGCCAGCCTATTGCGGGTGAGGGCCTAGCGGTAGCAAGGGTCGCCTAACTGTTCCAGTCTGACTGTTCCAGGCTGGGTCGGGATAGGCTGACGGTGTGAGCTCGACGAAGGTAAGTGGCATTTGGGTCAAGAGGCCAGCGTTTCTGGCCGCGCTGGTGGCATCGGTGCAGTGTTGGCTGGGCTGGACCATCGCGGGTTCGCTGTGGACTGGCTACGATCCCGTTCGTCAAACCATCTCGGACTTAGCCGCTAACGAATCACCCGTGAAGTACTTAATGTCCGCATTCTTCCTGCTAGGCGGAACGCTGAGCATCATCAGTGCGTTGAATCTGCCGGCGCTATCGATGCTCGGGCGTATGGCCATATTCATTTCCGGCGTGGCCACCTACGGCCTAACTATTTTCCCAACTCCTCTCATCGGCTATTCGGTGGCGCATCGAGTATTTGCCATCACAAGTTTTGTGCTGTCCAGCGCCTGGCCATTGCTATCGATGCGATTTGACCGCAGCTATCCGTGGATTATCCGGCCCGCTGCCGCGTTGGTTTCTACCGCGTTCTTCACTGTGCTCTCCATCTATTTCCTGAAAGTGTGGACAGACCCTCACTTTATGTATGTGGGAGTTGTTGAGAGGGTGCTGGTGGTGGCTCAAGCCTGGTACCTGGTTGCCGTTGTGGTTGTTCTGCACCTGAAGCAGCGCGTAATCGAGCGCGCTCCACACGCTTTGTGATGCCAGAATGGACTCATGTCCGAATTCTTGCGCCCGCTAGCTGAGCTTCGTCAACGTCACTCGTCCAAGTGGCGTCGTTACCCTGAAGACGTCCTGCCCATGCACGTCGCTGAGATGGACTACGAAATCGCGCCTCAGATTCAGGCGCTATTGATCGACTTCGTGCAGCGAAGCGACCTTGGCTACCTAGGGCCAGTGCCTGAGGTTGCGGAAGCGTTCGTAGGATTCGCGGAGCGTCACTGGAACTGGACTCCGGACGCCAAGCAGATCCGCATCGCCACCGACGTATCGGTTGGCTCGGTGGAGATCATGCGCCGAATCACAAAGCCCGGCGATCGCGTGCTCATCAACTCTCCGGTTTATTCGGCTTTCTACGGCTGGATCAATGAGGTCGGTTGCGTCCCGGCCGACGTTCCGCTTGTGCCAGACCTCGAAACTTGGCGCCTGGACATCGCGGGCATTGAAAAGGCATTCCAGGATGGCGTGAAGTTCTACCTGCTTTGCTCACCGCACAACCCGATGGGCCGCGTACACGACCGTGCCGAGCTTGAGGCTGTTGCGGACCTGGCTTTGAAATATGGCGTGGTGGTAATCAGCGATGAAATCCACGCTCCGCTAACCCACGATGGCCACCAGTTCACGCCTTGGTTGAATGTGAGCGATGCCGCCCGCGAGACCGGCGTGACCGTTACGGCTGCCAGCAAGAGCTTCAACCTGGCGGGCCTGAAAGCCAGCATCTTCGTGACTCAGAGCGCAACCATGGCGAGCCTGCTCTCCATTGTTCCGCCAGACCTTCACTGGCGTTCCAGCTTGCTCGGCGGCTTTGCTATGGCGGAGGCATTTAGTAACTGCGATGCCTGGCTGGCTGAGGCCAACGCTCGGAATCGCGCCAACCGAGACTTTCTGACCAGACTGCTTTCCGAGCGCCTGCCTGGTGTCCCTTACTGGGTGGCGCAGGGCGGCTACCTCGCATGGCTAGACGTGAGCAGCCTCAACCTGGGTGAAAACCCTGCACTTTGCATTCTGGAAGAAAAGCGCATCTCGCTTGTTCCGGGTGTAGACCACGGAGATGGCTACGAGCAGTTTGTTCGAATCAACTTCGCAACCAGCGCCGAGTCCATCGAGCGAACCGTGGATGCCATCGCGTCTTACCTGAGCGCGTAACAAGACATTAAAGTTTTTGGGCCCGACCAACCGGTCGGGCCCAAAGCCTTTAAATCGATTTTTTAGCCAAGCGCAGCGCGAAGGTCCCTGATGAGGTCATCGGCGTTCTCAAGGCCAACGCTCAGACGGACAGTGTTCGCGGTAACGCCCATTGCCTGGCGCACTTCCTCGGTGAGGCGCTTGTGCGTTGTGCTCGCAGGATGGGTGATCAGGCTCTTGGAGTCTGCGATGTTGTTGCTGATGTCGATCACCGTGAGGCCGTTCATTACCTTGAAGGTTTCTTCCTTGCCGCCCTTGATCTTGAACGAGACAGTGCTTCCGCCACCGTTCATCTGTCGCTTGGCAAGCTCGTAGTTCTTGTCGGTCGGCAGGAACGGGTAGCTGACGCTCTCCACCTTCGGGTGTGCAGCTAGGAACTCGGCCACAGCCAGCGCGCTCTGGTTCATCTTTTCCACGCGCAGCCCCATGGTTTCAAGACTCTTCAACAGCACCCAAGCGTTGAATGCGCCAAGGCCCTGACCGGTGTGGCGGGTGAAAGGAAGCAGGGTGTTCTTGATGTAATCCTTGGTGCCCAGAACGGCACCGCCAAGTACGCGGCCCTGACCATCGATGTGCTTGGTTGCCGAGTAGAAGACAACGTCCGCACCCAAAGCCAGCGGCTTCTGCATCACTGGCGATGCCATGACGTTGTCCACGATTACGGTGGCGCCAACCTTGTGGGCGAGGTCGCTGACCATGCGGATGTCAACGATTTCCATCAGCGGATTGCTCGGGGTCTCCAGGAAGACAACCTTGGTTGGCTCGCTCAGTGCGGCGGCCCAGTCGGCTTCATCGGTGCCTTCCACCAGAACGGTGGTGCAACCCCACGATGGCAGGATCTCGGTGAGGATCACGTAGCAGGAGCTGAACATGGCAGCGGATGCAACGATGCGGTCGCCCGACTTCACGAGTGAGGCAACCGAGCTGAACATTGCGCTCATGCCGGTACCGGTAGCGAAGCAAGCCTCCGCGCCTTCGAGGGCGGCCAGACGGTTCTCGAACATCGCAACAGTTGGGTTGCTAAAGCGTGAGTAGAGGAAGTGCTCGGTTTCTTCCATGAATGCGCTCTCGGCCATTTCGGCGCTGTCATAGGTGAAGCCACTGTTCAGATACAGTGCCTCACTGGTCTCGCCGAAGCCGCTGCGGGCTAGGCCGGCGCGAACTGCAAGAGTGTCTGGGTGGAGGTCCCAGTCGGGCTGCTGCCCGTCGAAGACATCCTGGTAGCCCCATGGGCGATTGCGCTTAGTCATTCCAAAAGAATATCAAACGCTGGCTAGGGTTGAAACTGTGAATCGTAAACCGTCCATGTTCGATGTTGCTGCGCACTGTGGTGTTTCGCACCAGACAGTGTCGCGCGTCATCAACGGCAACCCGAATGTGTCGGCCAAAACGCGTGCCAAGGTTTTGGCTGCCATCGATGAACTGGGCTACCAGCAGAACCTTTCGGCCAAGGCTCTGGCCACCGGTCGCACCCAAACCCTGGGAGTGCTGAGTTTCGACTCCACTCTCTACGGCCCAACCGCAATGCTGCATTCGATCCAGGTTGCTGCCCGTGACCGCGGCTATCGAGTGGTTCTGAACTCGGTAGAGGAAATCTCTAACCGCGCTATTGCCGAAGGCATCAATGCGCTTTCCACCTCGGCCGTCGATGGCATTTTGGTTATTGCACCCAGAAGCTCCGATGAATCGGAGCCCTTGGTGTTCACCCCGCGTGTGCCTGTTCTTTTCCGAGAGGTTCAAAACGGTGAGAGTTTCGCGGTGGTGGACATTGATCAGCGCGCAGCTGCTCGGCTTGCTACCTCCCACTTGATTTCCCTCGGGCATAAAAACACCGGACACATATCCGGCCCAGCTTCTTGGCTCACCGCTGAGCGAAGGGCCGATGGATGGAGGCAGGCGCTCGCCGAAGCCGGACTGCCGGAAGGCCCGGTGGCTGAGGGCGATTGGACTCCCGCCTCTGGCTATGCTGCGGCAAAGCAGTTGATTCAGAAGCGCCTCTCCGGCGAGGCCGACTTCACGGCAGTTTTCGTAGCAAACGACGCGATGGCGTTGGGTGCTTTGCGGGCTTTCTCGGAAGCTGGCTTGCGGGTGCCGGGTCAGATCAGCGTCATCGGCTTTGATGATGCCGCGGAGTCGGGCTATTCAATGCCTTCGCTCAGCACTGTCCGCCAGGATTTCGACACCGTTGGCGCGGACCTGCTCGAGATCCTTTTGCATCAGGTGGAGCAACCGGGTTCGGCTGTGTTGACGGCATCGATGCTGGTTGCCGGAGAGCTCGTGGTTCGGGAGAGCACGAGTCGCGTCTAGCCGTATTCGCAGGCGACGCCCAAGACCCTCTCTATTCTGACGATTCCATAACAAAGCGCCAATAAACCTTTGGTGGCGCAGGTTCTCGTGGTAGAAATAGTTAGCGCTAACAATTGCGATGGTTTGGTCGCGAGGTCGACCTGAGAGGTGTTCAAATCTTGCCTGGATTCCAGCCGGACGGCATCCTGTATGGAGCTGCCTACTACAACGAGTATCACCAGACCGAGCGCACTGCCGAAGACTTCGACCTAATGGTGGAAGCCGGTGTCTCAGTGATCCGCGTTGGTGAATCGGTTTGGCACAAATGGCAGCCCACTGAAGACACATTCGACCTTGATTGGCTACAGCCGGTTCTAGACGCCGCGCACTCCAAGGGCATCAAGGTGATTTTGGGCACCCCAACCTATGCTGTACCGCGTTGGATTTTCCAGAACTACCCCGAGGTAATCGCTGAGCGAGCCACTGGTGCCAAGGTTCCTTACGGTCACCGTCAAAACGTGGACTATTCACACCCCATTTTCCGTCGACTCTGCGAAGTCATAATCCGCAAGATCGTTGAGCGTTACCGAAATCATCCGGCGATCATCGGGTGGCAGGTGGACAACGAGCCGGGCGCGGAAATCCTCCACAACGAAGGTGTATTCGAGGCATTTAAGGCCAAGCTGCGGACAAAGTATCAGACCGTCCAGGCCCTCAATGCGGCCTGGGGTCTGACCTACTGGTCGCACGCACTGAACTCTTTCGACGACCTGTGGCTGCCGGATGGCAACACCAACCCGAGCTACTTCTTGGCATGGCGTGAACACCAGGCCCGGGTCACAAACGACTTCATCGACTGGCAGCGTACGATAGTGCGCCCGCTGATCAAGCCCGAACAGTTCATCACCACCTGCGTGGCTTTGGACAGGCCGGGCATGGACAATCAGAGCATCGGCGAAGTGCTGGACATTACATCGGTGAATGTTTACTACGCC
>JBDLQA010000031.1:0-17871 GCA_039800845.1 Actinomycetota bacterium | reverse complement strand
ACGTATTCCAGGCAAAGAGCATCATCTTTGCCACCGGTGGTTTCGGCAAGATCTTCAAGACAACCTCCAACGCCCACACCCTCACCGGTGACGGCGTAGGCATCATCTACCGCAAGGGTCTGCCACTGGAGGACATGGAGTTCTACCAGTTCCACCCAACCGGCCTCGCCGGCCTGGGCATCCTCCTCTCGGAGGCGGCCCGTGGTGAAGGTGGAATCCTTCGCAACGCATCGGGTGAGCGCTTCATGGAGCGCTACGCGCCAACCATCAAGGACCTCGCTCCTCGAGACATGGTGGCCCGCGCGATGGCTAACGAGGTTCGCGAGGGACGCGGTGCGGGCCCACACAAGGACTACGTTCTGCTGGACCTCACCCACCTGCCACCAGAGGTAATCGACGCCAAGCTACCGGACATCACTGAGTTTGCGCGCACCTACCTGGGTGTTGAGCCTTACACCGAGCCAGTCCCGGTATTCCCAACCGCTCACTACGCGATGGGTGGAATCCCGACGAACATCAAGGCCGAGGTCCTGAGCGACAACGACACCGTTGTTCCAGGTCTCTACGCCGCTGGTGAATGTGCTTGTGTTTCCGTTCACGGCGCTAACCGTCTGGGCACCAACTCGCTGCTGGACATCAACGTGTTCGGTAAGCGTGCTGGCATCTACGCGGTTGAGTACAGCAAGACCGCCGACTTCGTTCCAGTACCAAAGGACGCAGTTGACGGCGTTGTGAAGCTGCTCGACGATGTTCGTAAGTCCAAGGGAACCGAGAAGGTTGCCGTTCTGCGCAAGGAGCTGCAGGACACCATGGACAAGAACGCCCAGGTTTACCGCACCGAGGCTTCGCTCAAGGAATCGCTAGCGAAGATCGCCGAACTCCGCGAGCGTTACCAGCACATCTCGATCCAGGACATGGGCCAGCGCTTCAACACCGACCTCCTCGAGGCCGTTGAGCTTGGCTTCCTGTTCGACCTAGCCGAGGTTCTGGCTTACACCGCGCTCGAGCGCAGGGAAAGTCGCGGCGGTCACTTCCGCGAGGACTACCCGGAGCGTGACGACAAGAAGTTCATGCTGCACTCAATGGCCTACAAGAACGGCGACAAGATCAAGCTGGGCTGGAAGCCTGTCACCGTCACCAACTACCAGCCGATGGAGCGTAAGTACTAATGACTGGCGTAACTACAACTGACGCACCGGCAAACGCAATCGGTGAAGTCGAATCCTTCAGCGTCACACTGATGGTTCGCCGCTACAACCCTGAGGTTGACTCGGAACCAAAGTGGCAGGACTTCGACCTGACCATGTACGGCACCGACCGCGTGCTGGACGCCCTGCACAAGATCAAGTGGGAGCACGACGGCTCGCTGTCCTTCCGCCGCTCCTGTGCTCACGGTGTCTGTGGCTCGGATGCAATGCGCATCAACGGCCGCAACCGCCTGGCCTGCAAGACCCTGCTGAAGGACCTAGACCTGTCGCAGCCAATCTACGTTGAGCCAATCAAGGGCCTTGAGGTCGAGAAGGACCTCATCGTGGACATGAACCCGTTCTACCAGGCATACCGCGATGTAAAGCCGTTCCTTATTGCCAACGACAAGCCAGAGCGTGAGCGTCTGCAGAGCGCTGAAAACCGTGAGCGCTTCGATGACACCACCAAGTGCATCCTCTGTGCAGCATGTACCACCAGCTGCCCAGTGTTCTGGACCGATGGTCAGTACTTCGGCCCAGCAGCAATCGTAAACGCTCACCGCTTCATCTTCGACAGCCGCGATGACGCAGCCGAGGTTCGTCTGGACATCCTGAACGACCGCGAGGGCGTCTGGCGCTGCCGCACCACCTTCAACTGTTCCGAGGCTTGCCCTCGAGGCATCCAGGTGACCAAGGCAATTGCCGAGGTGAAGCAGGCCATCCTGCGCGGTCGCCCGTAAGCAGTTTCAATAAAGTTTCAAAGGGAAAAGCCAGTCTTCGGACTGGCTTTTTTCATGCGCGAATCCGAGGGTGCTGGCTGCGTAGAGGTGGGCGGCTGCAGCCAGAGCTGCGGCCAGGGCGGCGGCTAGTACGCGAGCGCGGTTGCCAGAGACGGAATAAGAGCCGGCGATGCGCTCAGGCTGTTTACGCCCATTCGGATGAATATCTTTGCGCTAGCTGGGTCTGCCGCCGCTTCACCACAGATAGACACGTGCTTGCCGGCCTTCTTACATTCCTGAATGATGCCATCGATGATGGAGAGCACCTTGTTATTGCGGGTCTCACTCATCGAAAGGTTTGAAGAGTAGCGGCTGCGGTTCAACACGTACTGGGTAAGGTCGTTGGTACCGATAGAGATGAAGTCGGTGAACTTGAGCAGCTTGCGCACCTTACGCGGCTTGGCGATTTCCGGAACCTCGATCATGAGGCCCACCTTTTTGAGGCCGAAGCTGCGTGCAAGCTCCACGAAGAACTTGGCTTCCTTCAGGTTCAGAACCATCGGTGCCATAACCCACAGGTCCGTTCCCGGGTAGTACTCGGACGCCATTGCCAGAGCTTTTAACTGTGTTTCCAAAACCGCACGGTTGGCAAGCAAAACCTGGAGCCCGCGGTTTCGGTAACGCCCGGTTCCGGCACCGGTCAGGAACGAGAGCGGCTTGTCGATGTCGATGTCCAGAACGCGAACAATCACACGCGAACCCTGGAAACCGGCCAGCAGCTTCGTGTATTCGAATACCTGCTCATCGCGGGTGGGCGGACGCTTGTGGCCCAGGAACAAAAGCTCGGTGCGGAACAGGCCAACTCCTTGGGCTCCGGCCTTGATTGCGGTCGGGATCTCGTAGGACGAACCTAGGTTTGCCATCAGGCGCACTGGCAGCTCATCGGGGCTGGGTAACGCATCCATCAATGTGGTGGTTGGGAAAGCAGCCGACTGATAGGTGCGAAGTTCATCTTCATCCGGCTGGACGAAAACCTGGCCGCTGGTGGCATCCACCAGGATCTCGGTGCCGGGATCAATGTCGCAGCTGCCCACCACGCCCATGACAGTCGGCAGGTTAGCACCGCGGGTGATGATTGCACTGTGGCTGGTTACCGAACCCTTTTCGGTGATTACAGCCACCACCTTGGTCTTGCGCAACTCGGCTGCCAGAATCGGCGAAAGTTCGGTGGTGATCAGCACGAAAGGAGACTCGGGGAAGGCCAAATCTTCATCTCGACCAACCAGACGGTCGACCACCTTGTTGGCTAGGTCCTGCAGGTCGGCGCTGCGCTCGGCGAAGTAGCCACCCAGGCGTTCAAGTTTGCGGGCAAAGCCGTTGAAGGCTCCGCGCACCGCGCGCTCGGCACCGGAACCACTGTTTATGAAGTCTTTGATGGAATCGTGCAGCGCCGGGTCGCGCAGCATTGCCGCAAGCGCCAGCAGAACATCGCCGCCATCGGCTTGGCCACCGGTTTCTGGGTCTTTGGCCTTGGCTTCAAGCTGCATTGCAAGCGAGTTGATGGCCACTTCAACCGCATCCAGACCAAGAAGGTCAGGGTTATTGGCGGATGTGTCGGCGCTGGATTCCGGGCTAAGCAGCAAGAACGCCGGCGCCTTGGCAATGCCAGAGCCCACGCCCGCTCCAACTAGTAACTGCTTTGCCACACATTGAGTTTACGGAAGTTTAAACTGGACTCATGGCTAACGCACCGCTCAAAGTTGTAACCCTTAACGTAAATGGAATTCGCGCGGCTTTCCGCAAGGGAATGGCAGACTGGCTACGCGAAGCACGCCCAGACATTTTGTGCCTCCAGGAGGTGCGCGCAAGCGACGCAGACCTTGAGGATTTGTTCGCTACCGTTACCGATGCGAGCCCCAGCGGAGCCTGGCACATCCTCCACGATGTAGCGAGCGCAAAGGGCCGCGCTGGCGTTGCGGTTGTGAGCGCGCAGCCATCGGTGGCTCACAGCACGGTCCTAGGCCCAGAAGATTTTGATTCCGCTGGCCGCTGGTTGGAGGCCGAGTTTGAACTTGGCGGTGCCAACTCCGGCGAGCGCCTGACCGTTGTCTCCACCTACGTTCACTCCGGCGAGGTGGACACCCCAAAGCAGGTGGAGAAGTACAAGTTCCTAGAGGCCATGACCGCACGCATGTCTGAGTTGATGGCTAGCCGCGCATACGTCGTGGTCCTGGGTGACCTAAATGTTGGCCACACCGAGTTGGATATCAAGAACTGGAAGGGCAACCTGAAGAATGCCGGGTTCCTTCCGGAGGAGCGCGCCTACTTCGATGGCTTCATGAAACAGCAAGGTTGGCGCGACATCGGCCGCGATTCGCACCCGGATCAGGCTGGCCCTTACACCTGGTGGAGCTTCCGTGGGCAGGCTTTCGACACCGATGCCGGTTGGCGAATCGACTATCAGCTGGCCACTCCAAAATTGGCCGCATTGGCAAGCAACTACGCGGTGCACCGTGCCGCTAGCTACGACACCCGCTTCACCGACCACTCCCCTGTGGCAGTGGAATACGCTTTATAGATAACCCATTTGAGGCCACCAGGCCTCACGCAAGGATTTTGACGCACATGAACGCAAAGGCACCGGTCTTCACTGCCGCCAACGGCAAGCCAAACCTACTCAGCGGAATGCAGCCATCGGCTGGTTCCCTGCACTTGGGCAACTACCTGGGCGCCTTGGTCAACTGGACCAAGATGCAGGATGACTACAACGCCTACTACTGCGTTGTGGACCTGCACGCCATCACCGTTCCACAGGACCCAACCGAGCTACGCTCCAACACCCGCCGCACCGCAGCTCAGTACCTGGCCGCCGGAGTGGACCACAACAAGAGCGCGCTGTTTGTGCAGAGCCACGTGCCAGCGCACGCACAGCTCGCTTGGGTACTCAACTGCATCACCGGTATGGGTGAAGCCGGTCGTATGACCCAGTTCAAGGACAAGACTCAGAAGAACGGCCAGGAAAGCGCATCGGTGGGTCTTTTCACCTACCCGATTCTGCAGGCTGCCGACATTCTGCTGTACCAACCTCAGGCAGTGCCAGTTGGTGAAGACCAGCGCCAGCACCTGGAGCTAACCCGCGACCTCGCTATGCGTTTCAACAGCCGATTCGGCGAAACTTTTGTGATTCCAGAGGCGCACATCCTGAAGGAAACCGCAAAGATTTACGATCTTCAGAACCCTGAAGCCAAGATGTCCAAGAGTGCGGCCGACCCCAAGGGCCTCATCAACCTGATGGACGAAAACAACGTGATCGCGAAGAAGATCAAGAGCGCGGTAACCGACACCGAGGGTACCGTGCGATTCGACCGCGCAAACAAGCCTGGCGTTAGTAACCTCCTCGGCATCTTCAGCCTGGTGACCGGCCAAACCGTACCAGAGCTTGAAGCCCACTTCGAAGGCCTGCAGTACGGCGCCTTGAAGGGTGAACTGGCGGATGCACTGGTTGCACACATCGAGCCGATTCGCGACCGCGCGAACGAACTCTTGACCGACCCTGCCGAGCTGGATCGACTGCTTGCCGAGGGCGCTGCCCGCGCGAACGAAATGGCTGAGCAGACCCTGGCTAAGGTTTACGCTGCCGTGGGTTTTGTCGCCCCTAAGTTCTAAAAGAAATCGATTTCTAGGGACACCTCTACTTCGTCTCCCAGCGATAACTTCTCGGGCAGGCGAACCGCGGCTTTCACAGGAACCAGGTACGCACCGTCCTTCGGAAAGAGCGAAGTGCTGAACTCGGTTTTGCCGATTCTGACAATCACAGGAATCACTCCCCAGCCATAAGAAGTCTGGCGAGCGGTCTCTTTGATCATGGCGGATTCATCCGCCGGAACTGGCACATAATAGAACGGCGCTGGCCCGCGCCACTCAATCATTTGGTTGGTGAATCTCAGTTCCATGTGCCCAGCCTAGAACCCGGGCGCTACATACCGCGAGCGGAATGTTTTGGCGTGTTTGGCGGTTCTGTGAAACGATAGACCTGCAACAAACAAGTTCTTCGGGGTCAGTGAAAATCTGAGCCGGCGGTTAAAGTCCGCGACCCGGCGAATCGATGCGAGGGATGCCCTGCTTTGGCAGAGTGGAATCCGCTAGGAAACGGTTCGACGGTTGATCTGGTGAAACTCCAGAACCGACGGTTAAAGTCCGGATGGGAGAAGAACGGTTCGGTGATGCGCGCGCATTTTCCGCACCTTGGTTTTGGCGTTTTCGCGCCCGAACTTTAGGCTCGCTCTTTCCGGACCAGGCATTTTGCCGCACCCCGATGTGCTTGTCCGAATGGACTCAAGGAACCGGGATGACCGCAGAACACAGCTTCGATGCCGCGATGAGTCGCGCGCTTCAGCTCGCCCTGCGCGGGCCGGCATACGGCGTCAACCCTCAGGTTGGCGCGGTTATCCTTGACCGAAACATGAACGTAATCGCCGAAGGTTGGCACGAAGGCAGCGGCACACCGCACGCCGAGGTTGTAGCGCTGGCTCAGCTGGCGATGATTCCCGATGGTGCAACCGCCGTTGTCACTCTTGAGCCATGCAACCACACCGGTAAAACCGGGCCATGTGCGCAGGCTCTCATCGCGGCCGGTATCAGCCGTGTGGTTTACGCATCCTCCGATGTCGGCGATGCATCTGCTGGCGGCGCCCAGACACTTCGTGACGCAGGCATCGAGGTAATCGGTGGGATCCTGAAGGAAAAGGCCGACGAACAGAGCCGCGTTTGGTTGACAAGCGCTGCAAATAAACGACCTTTTGTGACCGTGAAGTGGGCAAGTAGCCTGGATGGACGTGCGGCCGCAGCCGACGGCACCAGCCAATGGATCAGCGGACCTGAGAGTCGCAACGATTGCCACGAGCGCCGCAGCCAGGTGGATGCCATCTTGGTTGGAACCGGAACCGTGTTGGCGGACAACCCGACTCTCACTGCCCGCCGCGCCGATGGCAGCCTTTTCGAGCATCAGCCGATTCGCGTGATTCTCGGCGAGCGCGCCATACCGGCAGACTTCAAAATTTTCAACCAGCAGGCGCCGACCCTGGCCCTCCAAACCCGAGACCTAAACCAGGCGCTGCTTCAGCTCTGGGAGCGTGGGGTGAAGCACGTCTGGGTCGAGGGTGGTCCGCAGATCGCCAGCCGCTTCATCGCAGAAGGCTTTGCCGACGAACTTGTGATTTACCTAGCCCCAATGCTTCTGGGTGGCGCTCACACTGCGCTCAGCGACATCGGTGTGGCCAGCATGCCACAGGCCAAGCACCTGCAGGTGAAAGAAATCAAGCACTTGGGCGACGACATCCTGATTGTCGCGGCTCCAAAACCGGAAACGAAGGGACACCACTAATGTTCACCGGAATCGTAGAAGAGTTGGGTCGAGTAGCGGCCATCGAAAAGCAGCAGGACGCCGTTCGCCTGACTATCGAAGGGCCAACTGTTTGCAGCGACCTCCACCGAGGTGACAGCATCGCCGTGAGCGGAACCTGCCTAACCGCCGTTGAGTTCGACAAGCACAGCTTCACCGCCGATGTGATGCAAGAGACGCTGAACCTGACCAGCCTCAGCACGCTGAAGGTGGGCGACCCCGTCAACCTGGAACGTGCGATGACCGCGGCCACTCGTTTCGGTGGCCACGTTGTTCAGGGCCACGTGGATGGCGTTGGCAGCATCATCAGCCGCGAACCAAGCGAGAACTGGGAGTGGGTGCGCGTGAGCGTTCCCGCGGACCTAATGAAGTACGTGGTCCTGAAGGGCAGCATCACCATCGATGGCGTGAGCCTGACCGTCAACGAGGTTGGCGACAACTTTGTTGGTCTGAGTTTGATTCCTGAGACCCTGCGCCTAACCACGCTTGGCACCAAGCAACCGGGAGATAAAGTCAACCTGGAGGCCGATGTAATGGCCAAGCACATTGAACGACTGCTAGAGGCCCGTTTGGGTCGAGAGAACGCCGCAGGCGAGACTCGGAAGGAAAACTAGTGACCGAGACACTCGAACTATCGACCATCGAAGAGGCGCTTCAGGCGCTTCGCGCGGGCAAGCCCGTTCTGGTAGCCGACGACGAAGACCGCGAAAATGAGGGCGATGCCATCATTTCGGCTGAACTTGCCAGCCCCGAATGGATCGCGTGGATTGTGGCTAACACCACGGGCTTCCTGTGCGTACCGATGGAGGAATCCCGCGCTAACGCACTCGGTTTGCCTCTGATGTGGCGAAACAATGAGGACCCTCACCTGACCAACTACACGGTTTCGGTGGATGCCGCTAACCGCCACAGCACCGGCGTTAGCGCCGAGGACCGCGCCAACACTGCTCGCGTATTGGCTGATCCCGCCAGTGTTCCAGCCTCGTTGATTCGCCCTGGACACATGCTTCCGCTCCGCGCAAAACGCGGTGGCGTTCTGGAGCGCGACGGTCACACCGAGGCCGCCGTGGACCTCATGAAACTGGCCGGACTCTCCCCTGTCGGTGTCATCGGTGAGATGGTCCGAAAAGAAGACGGAATGATGATGCGACTTCCGGAGTTAATACAGGTAGGCAAACGAGAGGGTTTACCAGTGATTACTATCGAGCAGTTGAAGACCTACATTCGTGACGAAGAGCCTGCAGAGCTGGATGTGAAGGATGAAACTCAGAACCGCGTGGTTTGCGAGGCCGACACACTTGTGCCTACTACTCACGGACCACTGCGCATGCGCGGCTACTACGACCGCGCAACCGGAGCCGATCACGTGGCATTGATCGCCGGAAACCCAACCGGTGAAAACGTGCTGGTTCGCATGCACTCGGAGTGCATCACCGGCGAGGCATTTGGTTCACTGAAATGCGAATGTGGCCCGCAGCTCGACTTCGCGCTCGATGAAATCAGCAAGGACCCTGCCGGCGGCATCGTGCTTTACCTGCGCGGCCAGGAGGGCCGAGGAATTGGCCTACTCAACAAGCTGAAGGCGTACTCCCTGCAGGAGCAGGGAATGGACACCGTGGATGCCAACCTGGCTCTTGGGCTGCCAAGCGAGAACCGTGAATACGGTGCGGCAGTTGCAATGCTTCAGGACCTTGGCGTAAAGAGCGTTCGCCTCATGACCAACAACCCAAGCAAGTCTGCCTTCCTAGTGGAAGCCGGCATCCCTGTGAACGAGCACGTTCCGGTGATTGTTGGCCTCAGCGAAGCAAACGCAAACTACTTGAAAGTAAAGCGTGACCGCATGGGTCACAACATCCCAGAAGGAAACAGTTAATGAGTGGTGCGGGAGCCCCGAAGCTAAACATCGATGCCAGCGGACTGGCCGTAACCGTGATTGTCACATCCTGGCACACCCAGATCACCGATGGCCTGCTGGCCGGTGCGGAACGCGCACTTCAGGCAGCCGGCAACGATGTGTACACCATCGTTCGCGTGCCAGGAGCCTTTGAGTTGCCGCTGGCAGCAATGTGGGCGGCCGAAGACGGCGCCGACGCCATCGTTGCCCTGGGTGTTGTCATTCAGGGAGACACCCCGCACTTTGACTACGTGTGTTCAGCAGCCACCGATGGCCTCAACCGCATTCAGCTCGACTACGGCGTTCCAGTAGGTTTCGGCCTGCTCACCGTGAACCATGAGAGCCAGGCGCTGGACCGGGCCGGCCTGCCAGACTCGCGCGAAGACAAGGGTGCGGAAGCCGTCGAGGCTGCCATCATGATGGCTAGACTGAAGTCCTAGTCATAGGAGGCACCTCATGGAACTCGTTTCCAACATTCTTGTCATTCTTCACCTAATCGGTCTAGCTTCGCTCCTCGGTGGATTCCTCACCCAGATGAAGGACCTCAAGACCGGCGGACGCGTTGTTCCAGCAATGCTTCACGGCGCTTGGCTTCTGCTTGTAACTGGTTTCGCCCTAGTTGGCATCGTAGGCATGAGCGGCGATGAGCACGTAAACAACCTCGTGCTCGCGGCTAAGAGCATCGTTATCACCGTCATCTTCTTCCTGGCTTACGGCTTCAGCAAGAAGGACCTCTCCACCAAGAAGTGGGTAGTGCCAGTGATCGGTCTACTGACCATCCTCAACATCTGCCTTGCGGTTCTGGGCCCAATCGTTCAGAGCGGCGCAGCGACTGGCGCCTAAGCCAGAAAACTTTTAGGCCACCTGCCTAAGAAGAAACCCCTGTCGGGACTCGACAGGGGTTTCGCAATTCCTGGAATTACCTTTGGCACCGCCTATGGTTTCAGCGGCGTTACCGCTGAAACAGCGCGGCGAGCCTCTTGGTGGTGAACATCAAGCCCAGCACCACCATGACCACGAAGTAGAGCGCGTGGCCGGCCAGACCCCAGCTGAAGTTACCCAACATGAGCCCGCGCTCCAGCTCCACCGCGTGGTTCAGCGGCAGCAGTGAGATCACAAACTGCAGCGGTCCAGGGAACACCGAAATCGGGTAGAAGGTGCCGCTGAATAGGAACATCGGCAGCAGCAGGAAGTTAATCCAGTTCATCTGGTGGAAGTTGGTCAGATAGCTGGTCACTCCCATGCCCACTGCGGCAAATCCAAACGCAATCAAGACAGCTCCCGGAATGGCCAAAAGCGCCCAAGCGCTCTGCACCACGCCCATTACAGCCATAACACCCAAGAACCCGATCGCATAGACCAAGCCGCGCAATAGCGCCCAGAGGATTTCACCCAGCGCTACATCCAAGGCCCCCACCGATGTAGCCAACCAGGCTTGATAGAGCTTTCCGAAATGCATCTTGAAGAAGACGTTCCAGGTGCTGTCATAAATAGCGCCGTTCATCGCACTGGTAGCCAAGAGCGCAGGTGCAATGTACGCGGTGTAGGAAACCGGGTTTCCGGCACCATCGGTCATATGACCCACCAGCTGCCCAATTCCCAGACCGAACGAAAGCAGGTAGAAAACCGGCTCAACAAAGCCACTGATTACGACCATCCAGTTGCTAGACCTGAACGAATACAGGTTGCGTTCAACTAGGCGCCAAGCGCGACCGGTATAGATTCCAGAGCCCAGTCGGCCACTGCGTTTTTCGGCAATCTGAACCGCCAAAGAGGTAACCATCGAAGTGATCATTCGCTGAGCCTCCTGATAAACGCGCGATACACGATGGCCAACCCGACAGCCAGCATCACGACGAAGTAGACGTAGTGGGTGAGGATCAACCAGACCGGTTCAACCTGCTTGATGGTTAGGTCTCGCCCCAACTGAGTTGCGTGCCAAAGCGGGGAGATCCAACCGATCCAACGCAGGTAGATAGGCATTAGGTCGATCGGGTAGAAAGTGCCGCTAAACAAAAACATCGGGGCAATCACAAAGCGACCGATGATGGCGAAGATGCCGTCATCATTTTTGAGATTTGCCGAAACCGCAGCAATCGCCGAAGCCCACGCGCTGCCGGCCAGCAGTGATTCTGCGGCAAGCGGCAACAGGCTTGCAACAGGGATTGCGCCAAAGAGGACAAGAATGCCGCCGTACATCAGCACTGTCCAAGCTCCGCGAATAAAGGCCGCGAGCATCACTCCATTGGCCAGCTGTGTGGCATTCACGCTGGTGCTGTGGATGGCGTAGAAGGTTTTCTCCCAACTGAAGCCTTCCATGATCGGGAAGGTCACTTCATCCATGACCCCCTGAATGGCCGCGCTTGCCAGTAGCGCCGGGGCGACAAACTGCAGGTATGGAACGCCGCCCAGCAGGTGCCCGCCCTGCGCCTTATTTACCAACCCACCGATGCCGATGCCGATGGAAATCAAGTAGAGAACCGGGTTACCTAGACCGAAAGCCACGATGGACGTCCACCACTTGGCCATGCCGCGGAGACGGTATTCGGCCACGCGCCAACTGCCACCGCGGACGGCTCGGCGCACATCCACCACCTGACCGGGAACAAACTTCAAATCGCTCATGAACAGTTAGTCCGCAAGGCTTCGGCCGGTTAGGCGCAAGAATACGTCTTCTAGGCTCGCGCGGCGAACCAAAGAAGTGTTTGGCTTTAGTCCCGCTGCAAGGATCGACTCCAGCGCAGCCTCACCGTTCTCGGTGTAAAGCAGAACGCGATCTGGAAGCACCTCAACCCGGGCTCCGTGCTTTGCCACCTCGGGTGCGGTCTGCTCATTGCGGTCGGTTCCGAAACGCAGCTCTAGAACCTCCTTTGAGGCATAGCGCTTGATGAGTTCGGCCGGGGAGCCCTCCGCCATAATCTTTCCGGCATCCATAACCACGATGCGGTCGCAAAGCTGCTCAGCTTCATCCATGTAGTGTGTGGTCAGAATGATGGTCACGCCATTTTCGCGCAGACGGAAAAGCCGATCCCAGAGCACGTGTCGGGCCTGCGGATCCAAGCCGGTGGTTGGTTCATCCAGAAGCAGAATCTCTGGTTCATTTACAAGACCGCGAGCGATGGCCAGGCGGCGCTGCATACCGCCGGACATTTCCTCCACCTTGGAGTTGCGCTTGTCTTCCAGCTGAGCGAAGGCCAGAAGTTCCTCCACCTTGTTCTTTAGCCACTTGCGCGGCAGGCCGAAGTACCGGCCGTAGACAAAGAGGTTTTCCCAGGCCTTGAGCTCGCGGTCGAGCAGGTCCTTCTGTGGCACCACGCCCAGGTGTGCACGAATCTCCGGACCCTTCAGATTCGGGTCCTTGCCCAGGATTTTGAGGTCGCCACCGGTTCGCTTAGACACCGCGCTAATCATTTTCATCGTGGTGGATTTACCAGCACCGTTAGGACCAAGGATGCCGAATGACTCGCCTCGGGTTACCTCGAAGTCGATGCCGTCAACGGCAGCAAAATCGCCGTAGCGTTTGGTCAGGTTTTTGGCGCTCAAAACGATTTCAGTCATAGCGTCAGAATCCTATTACAAGATTTTTCTAATTGATATCCTTGGAGCATGACAAGTCGGGCACCAGCCATTCGCAAACGCGATTCGGCGGCTCCAGCAAAAAAGCTGGGCAACACCCGAGTAACCGGCAAAGAGCAGTACTACACACCGGCAGCCTTGGCAGTCGAGCTCTCTGAAGACCTGTCCAAGTTGGTCAATACCAGCGACGTCCCTTTCGCCAATCGCACCATCATCGAGCCAGCCGGCGGCACCGGGGCATTCATCGATGCAGCGAAGCATCTGGGCGCCATCGATTTTTTGTCATTCGATATTGAGCCGCTGCATTCATCGGTGGCCATCGGCAACTTTTTAGACCAGAAACTGGGCCCGATCTTCGGTGCGGTCACTCTGGGCAATCCGCCGTTCGGCCGAAACAACGCCCTCACCATTCCGTTCTTCAACCATGCGGCTCCTCACAGCGATTACATTGCGTTTATAGTGCCCCGCAGCTGGCGCAAGTGGTCGGTCATCAACCGACTGGACCGCAACTTCCACTTGGTTTCGGACCGCGACATTCTTATCGACTACGTGGATGCCGATGGCGTGCAGTTGATGACCCGAAAGCGGCTGAACACCTGCTTCCAGGTTTGGGAAAGACGCAGTGATTTGCGGCCGCTCTATTCGGTTGAAGATCTTGGATTCATCACCAAAACCACCCCCGAAAATGCGGATGTCAGCCTGACTATTTTTGGTTACAACTGCGGTCAGGTGAAGACCGAGTTTGCGCGCAAACCTAACACCACTCAAATGTTTTTGAAGCTCAACGATGCCAGGGCTTTGGCGGCACTGCGTGAAGTGGACTTCAGCAGATTCTTTAGGAATACTGCCTACACTGAGGCTCTCAGTTTGGGCGAGATCAACTACTTGCTAAACGAAGCGATAACCGGGAATCCACACCTGGTCGAAAAGGGTTAAGGGAATTCATGAGCATGATGATGGGCGGCCGCGGTCGCCGAGGCGGATCCAGCCGAAACGATAAGAATGCCCCTAAGGCCACCTTCAAACAGCTGTGGCCTTATCTGGTCGCGCACAAGAAGCAGCTGGTGTTTGCGGCTGTGCTCTCCCTCATCGGTGCGGTGCTATCGCTGGCCCAGCCGCTGCTCACCGGCCAGGTCATCAATGCCGTACAGAAGCATCAGAATGCCACCCTGCCAGTGACCCTTCTGGTGGTGCTGATTCTGGTCTCGGGCTTCAGCGGTGGCTGGATGTACTACGTTCTCACCCGAACCGGTGAAGGCGTTGTTCTGGCCGCTCGACGCAACCTCGCGGAGCGCCTGCTGCGTCTTCCAATCAAGGAATACGATCTTCGCCGCACCGGAGACCTTGTGTCGCGCGTTTCGGGTGACACCACTCTGCTGCGAAACGTCCTGACTCAGGGCCTGGTGGACGCAGTCGGCGGCATCCTCATCTTCATCGGCTCCGTTGTGGCCATGGCCGTGATTGACCCAGTTCTGCTCGGCTGCACTCTTCTTGTGATTCTGTTTGCGATGGGTGCCGTTGTTGTTGTGGCTCGTCAGATTCGCCAAGCCACCACTAAGGCGCAGGAGCGTGTTGGCGCGATGTCGGCAGCCGTTGAACGCGCACTCAGCGCCGTTCGAACTATTCGCGCCGCGCGCGCGGAACAGCGCGAGGCAGAGGCGGTCATTGCCAACGCCAAGCAGGCATATGATCAGGGTGTGAAGATTGCCCGTATCTCCTCAGCCATCTCTCCAATCGCCGGAATCGCCATGAACGGCGCATTCATCGTGGTACTTGGTGTTGGTGGATTCCGCGTGGCATCCGGCGCAACCACCGTGGCCAACCTGGTGACATTCGTGCTCCTGCTATTCCTAATGATCCGCCCGATTGGTCAGGCATTCGGTGCCTACAGTTCGGTGCAGACCGGACTTGGCGCTTTGGCCCGAATTCAAGAAATCCTTGGCATTCAGACCGAGGATGAAACCACCGCCGGCCCAGAGTCTGCTCAGGCCAGCCCGAGCAACAACCTGGCCATCGAGTTTGACGCGGTTGACTTTGCATACGCCGGCACTCCTGCAGTGCAGAACGAAGACGGTACGATGACCGAACCGGGTGAACCCAAGACCGTTTTGCAGGGAGTGTCTTTCAAAATCGAGCGCGGCAGCCGAGTTGCAATCGTGGGCCCTTCGGGAGCCGGCAAGAGCACGACCCTGAGCCTGATCGAGCGCTTCTATGAGCCGACCGCGGGACGCATTTTGCTGGACGGACAGCCTGTTGCGGAGCTTGAGCGATCCGTGCTGCGCAGCCAACTTGGTTATGTGGAACAGGACGCCCCGGTGCTGGCTGGTAGCATCCGTGAAAACCTGCTGATCGGCAAGCCAAACGCCAGCGATGAAGAGCTGCGCGCGGTGCTTGCCGAAGTGAACCTGACCGAGGTACTCGACCGCAATGAAGCTGGCCTGGATGCCGAAGTTGGCGAGCAGGGAATCATGCTTTCGGGCGGAGAGCGCCAGCGCCTGGCGATCGCCCGCACCCTGCTGGCTGCTCCCCCAATCCTGCTGCTTGACGAAAGCACTTCCTCGCTGGACGGCATCAACGAGCAGAAGATGCGCGAGGCCATCGATGCCGTTGCCAAGAACCGCACGCTTATTGTGATTGCCCACCGACTGAGCACGGTGGTGGACAGCGACCAGATCATCGTGATGGAAAACGGCAGGGTCATTGGCAGCGGAACCCACAGCGAACTAGTCAAGAACGTTCCGCTCTACAAGGACCTGGCAAAGCACCAGCTTCTGGTCTAAGAGTTGTGGAAAAGCGATTGCTTTAGGGTTATTGCTTTTATATGATTGGAACGCATGCTGCACTAGCGGCGTGAAGTGAACCCAGAAAACTGTCGGACGGCCGTTGTACTGGGTTTTGCGCTTTAAGCACTATTTCTTAGATTCGGCCCATGCGTGGACATCGGCTAGCCAAAGCAGGGGTTCAACTTGAGGCAGTTCGTGCCTGTATTCCAAACCTTGTTTACCTCGCAGAACACGAGCCAGGATTTTGCGGTCCGAAATCGAATAACTCTCGTCTAGTTCTAAGACCATTTCGGTTACACCTTCCCGAAGGCAAAGTCTCGCGATTTCAGCCAGGCATTCTTCCCTCGCTTCCGGCTGACTTACTCGTGTCGAGCTGAGACCACGAATCTGATTTGCAACTTAGATACCTTGGAGAGTATTTCTCGCTGCCTTTTAGGTGACTCCTTGCGCATGTGAATACGCCTCTGGCCGGGAAGCCTGAGTTCCTGCAGAGTCCTTCGAATTCCAGGCGATTTTTCGTTATCGCAAATGACAGCAACCATAATGTAGCCCCTGGCCTTGCTCTCATCCACATATGCCCGCAACTGAACCATTAGACAAACCTATTTAGATTCGCGGACGCGCGAAGCGGGTTGTTTATAAGTTGCGGCAACTAATAGTTCGCGCTGACGAAGAAACCCACCTTTTAGTTAGGCTGGCGTTATGACTGCAACTTCAAAGTTGAGGGCGTTCGGCAACCCACTGGACCGCGCTACCGCGCTGGCGATGGATGCCGCCGACCCATTAGCAAAATTCCGTGACCAGTTTGTCATCACCGACTCCGACTGCTGCTACCTAGATGGCAACTCACTGGGCCGCCTTCCCAAGGCCACAGTTGCCAGCGTCAACTCGTTCCTCACCGATGAGTGGGGCACCCAACTGGTTGATGGTTGGGCGCATTGGATCGACCAGGCTCAGGAAGCCGGTAACCAGTTGGGTAGCGCCACTCTAGGCGCCGCGGCCGGCCAGGTTCTGGTGCAGGACACCACATCGGTGAATTTCTACCAGGCATGCTTGGCTGCCATCAACGCCAACCCGGACCGCAAGACCGTCATCATCGATGCCGCCAACTTCCCTACCGACCGATTCATTCTTCAGGGAATCGCTCAGCAACTGGGCTTGAAACTGATCACACTCAACAATGACGGCACGGGCGGACCCGGCGCTGTGGATGTTGACGCCGACTGCGAGCTAATCACCGAGGAAATACTGGCACCGCTGCTGACCGATGACGTGGCGCTAGTTACCCTGCAGGTCATCCACTATCGCTCGGGAGCCCAGCCGGATGTTGCTGGGATTACCGAACTCTGCCGCAAGAACGGAACCCTCGTGGTTTGGGATGCCAGCCACGCTGTTGGCTCGGTGGACCTGCGCTTCGATGAATGGGGTGTGGACCTGGCGGTGGGTTGCACCTACAAGTACCTCAACGCCGGTCCGGGTGCGCCAGCCTGGCTATATGTTCGCAAGAGCATGCAAAACAAGTTGGGCGTTCCGATTCAGGGCTGGTTCGCTCAGGACAAGCAG
The DNA here is from genome assembly GCA_039800845.1 of Actinomycetota bacterium. Taxonomy (GTDB): domain Bacteria; phylum Actinomycetota; class Actinomycetes; order Actinomycetales; family Microbacteriaceae; genus Rhodoluna. The sequence goes on along the minus strand of JBDLQA010000031.1, from coordinate 748 downwards.
TTCGAGATGGGTCCGTTCTTCGAACCGACCACAACCGAAATGCGCAGATTCCAGATTGCAAGCCCATCGATTATTGGCATTCGAATGGTTCAGGCATCGTTGAACATGATTGAGGAAGCCGGCATCGGGGCAAGTGCTGACAAGGCACAGCTAGGCACCGAGTTGATGCTTGCGCTGTTTGATGAGTGGCTAGCTCCGCTCGGTTTCACCCTGATCACTCCTCGTGACGCAAACCGCCGTGGTGGTCACATCAGCATCGTTCACACCGACGCCAAGAAGATTGCCGCGGCGCTGCGATCGATGAAAAACGTGATTCCGGACTTCCGCACACCTAGCGGCATTCGCCTGGCCATCGCGCCACTGCCAACCTCCTTCGCCGAGGTATACGACGGATTTGCAAGACTGCGTGACCTGGTTCAGACGCGCGATTACCTGAAGGCGGAAGACAACGGAAGCCGAGTTACCTAATGAGCGACCCGAAAGAGACCGCAACCGAAAAGCACGTCAGCTACATCTCGTACCTGAAAGTGGATGAGTTGCTTGAGTTACAGGAACCACTCTCCGACGGTGAGCACGACGAGCTGCTGTTCATAATCATCCACCAGACTTACGAGCTCTGGTTCAAGCAGATGATCCACGAACTAAGCGCGTTGCAGCCGGCGCTGGAAGCTGGCGACACCCATCGAAGCCTCTCGCTCTTGAAGCGCGTTCGCACCATCATGAAGACCCTGGTTGGTCAGGTGGACAT
>JBDLQA010000030.1:0-8080 GCA_039800845.1 Actinomycetota bacterium | reverse complement strand
GCGAGACCCCGGACGACAAACTGGCCGCCGCCAACAAGGCCCCCATCGACCTCACCGAGATGATGGCCAGTGGCAGCTTCGTTAGCCTCGGTGACTTCACTCACAATCTGGGTGGCCGCCCGCTGTTCACGGTCAGCCAGTTTGGTGCCGATGACGACACCCTGCACCAGCTGAACCTTCTGGAGATTCCTAACTTCAAGGCGATCGATGCCTCGGTGACCGACTGGATCGCCGACCAGCTTTCCAACGACCAGCTGGTGGTGGTCAGCGCCGAGGGGCACGGCACCGGTGAGCGTCTGGCCGAGACTCTGGCGATGACTCGCATCGAAGCCAAGTTCGTGGATGAAATCCCCGAGGAAACCGCGGCCAAGACCGTCTATGTGGTGCAGTCGCCGCTGCGTCGCGGGTATGCCGCCCCCGAGGCCAAGCTAATCGTCCTCACCGAGCACGAGTTCTACAGCAAGAGCAACACCTACATCAGCCCGACCGCCCGCAAGATGGCCGCCAAGCGCGGTCAGATGGTCGACCCGCTGACCCTGAAGGCCGGCGACTACGTGGTGCACGAGGTACACGGCATCGGCCGCTTCATCGAGATGGTGCAGCGACGCAGTGGTGCCGGAAACCAGCAACACATGCGTGAGTTCCTGGCGATCGAATTCGCACCGAGCAAGCGCGGCGCACCCAACGACAACCTCTTTGTGCCAACCGACCAGCTGGACTTCCTGACCCGGTACGTGGGCGGCGAGGCTCCGGTGCTTTCCAAGATGGGCGGCAGCGACTGGGCCACCACAAAGGGTAAGGCTCGCAAGGCGGTTCGCAAAATCGCGGTTGACCTGGTCAAGCTCTACAGCGCGCGCGTCAAGGCAAAGGGTCACGCCTTTGGCTCGGACACCGCCTGGCAGCGCGAGATGGAGGAGGCCTTCGCCTACGTGGAGACTCCGGACCAGCTGAGCACCATCGAAGAGATCAAGCGCGACATGGAACGCCCGGTCCCGATGGACCGACTGCTGGCCGGTGACGTTGGCTACGGCAAGACCGAGGTAGCGCTGCGTGCGGCATTCAAGGCAATCCAAGATGGCAAGCAGGTGGCCATGCTGGTGCCAACCACACTGCTGGTGCGCCAGCACGTGGAGACCCTGCACGAACGCTTCAGCGGCTTCCCGGTTCGAGTCGAGGCGCTATCCCGCTTCCAGAGCGACAAAGAGGCAAAGCAAATCATCGCCGATCTGGAAACCGGCGCAGTGGACATGGTGGTCGGTACCCACCGACTGCTCAGTGGCAAAGTCAAGTTCCGCGACCTGGGCCTGATCATCGTCGATGAGGAACAGCGCTTCGGTGTGGAGCACAAGGAGAAACTGAAGGAGTTCCGCGCCAACGTGGACGTCCTGAGCATGTCTGCCACCCCGATTCCGCGCACCCTGGAGATGGCGATCACCGGCATCCGTGAAATGTCGACGCTGGCAACCCCGCCGGAGGAGCGCCACCCGATCCTCACGTACATCGGTGGCTACAGCGAGAAGCAGGTTGCCGCAGCCATCCGCCGCGAACTGATCCGCGAGGGCCAGGTCTTCTTCGTCCACAACCGCGTGGAGAGCATCGAGAAGGTTGCCAGCGACCTGCAGGAGCTGGTGCCGGAGGCCCGCATCGCGGTGGCCCACGGCAAGATGAGCGAACACTCGCTGGAGCAAGTGGTTGTCGACTTCTGGGAGCGCAAGTTTGATGTCTTGGTCTCTACCACCATCATCGAAACCGGCATCGACATCCCCAACGCCAACACCCTGATCATCGACCGCGCCGAGAACTTCGGCCTGAGTCAGCTGCACCAGATTCGTGGCCGCGTGGGTCGTGGCCGTGACCGCGCCTACGCCTACTTCTTCTATGCGCCGGACAAGCCGCTCACCGAGACCGCACATGATCGCCTGGCAACCATCGCGGCCAACAACGAGCTTGGCTCGGGAATGCAGGTCGCACTGAAGGACCTGGAAATTCGCGGCGCCGGAAACCTGCTGGGTGGCGAACAGAGCGGCCACATCGCGGGTGTCGGTTTCGACCTTTACCTGCGCATGATCGGCGAGGCCGTGGCTGAGTTCAAGGGCGAAAAGATCGAAGCGCCGGCTGAATTGAAGCTGGAACTGCCGGTGGATGCGCACATCCCAAACACCTACGTGGATAGCGACCGTCTGCGCCTGGAGGCCTATCACAAGCTCTCGGCGGCATCGGGGGAGAAGGGCTCACGCGCCCAACTGGAAGCAATCCTGGCCGAACTCGAAGACCGCTACGGACAGGCTCCACAGTCGGTCAAGAACCTCATCGCCGTCACCGAGCTTCGCCAGCTGGCCAACCGTCTGGGGCTAAAGGAGTTCAATGCACTGGGAACCCAGGTTAAACTCTCGCCTGTCACGCTCACCGAGAGTGATCAGGTGCGGATCAGCCACCTGTTCCCGGGCACCCGCTACATGCAGAGCTCGCAGCTGCTCATCGTCCCGGCACCGACCGCCGTGCCAACCGCACCGGACGCCACCACCGGCGTCACTGGCCTCTCCGAGCCGCTGCGCGACCAGGCCATGATTGACTGGGTCTGGGCGTTCCTGGCGCGCGTCTTCCCAGGGAACTAAAGGAGAGACATGTTGCACGTTATCGGCGAAATCTGTGGCTTCATCGGCGGCGCTATCGGCATCGCCACCGGAGTCCCTCAGATGCTGCGCATTCGCAAGCTTGGCCACGCCCAGGGCCTGGCGCTCAGCCCCTGGATTCTCATGGTGTTCCAGTTCGCCGCCTGGACCGCCTTCGGCTACCGCGTCGGCAGCCCATCCATCATGTTCGCCAACCTGCTGACCTTCTTCACCACCGCACTCGTGGTCACCGCAGTGAAGGGCAACACCCTCAAGAACTGGGCTCTGATTATGCTGGCCGGTATCGCAACCGGAGCCTTCGTGATCTATGGCCCAACCGCCGTGACCGACATCGCGATGATTGTCCTCACCGCATCGCGCTTGCCTCAGCTGATTCGCACCTGGATCAACCGAGCCACCGCTCAAGTCACCGCGGTCTCAATCTCGTCCCTCGTGGTCTCGCTTTCCAGCATGGCCTTCTGGATGGCATTCGCAATCCTCACCGAGAACCCACTGGTGGTCGCCACCACCAGCGTTGCCATCTCGATCACCCTTGCAACTGCCGTTTTGGAGAACAACATCGCTAGGCGTGCTGCCAGCGCAAGCGCTTAGTTCTGCCACACTTAACCCATGAACGCCAGCGCCTCTAGCCAGCCATCCCAACTCGACGAACTCATCGCCGTTGCGCACCAACTGCGCGCCCCGGGAGGATGCCCATGGGATGCCGAGCAGACTCACCGAAGCCTGGTCCAGTACCTGCTTGAGGAAACCTACGAGCTGATCGAGGCCATCGAAAAGGGCTCCCGCGAAGAGGTTCTGGAGGAACTCGGCGACGTTCTCTATAGCGTGATCTTCCACGCCGACCTAGCCGCGGCCGGCAGCCTGGGCCAACCGTTCGACATTCAGGATGTAGCAGCCCTCAGCATCGCCAAAATGAAGAACCGCCACCCGCACGTCTTCGGCAACGAAGAAGAGCTGGAAAAGTACAAGGCCAACACCGGCGACGAGGTCATGCTCAACTGGGACAACCACAAGAAGCGTGAAAAGCCAGAGCGCTCCAGCGTGCTTGACGGCGTTCCGCAGCAACTGCCGGCCCTGGCCCTAGCCAGCAAGGTTCTGGGCAAGGCCGAAAAGATCGGTTTGATCGAAGCGCAAGACCCAGAAACTGCGGCAATTCCAGTAACCACCGAGGAAGAACTCGGCGGCCTACTACTGGCAATCGTGGCGGCATCACGTGCCGCCGGCCTAGACGCCGAGCGCGCCCTGCGCGAAGCAACCCGTGAACTTCAGGTTGAAATCCGAACCGCTGAACTAGAAGACGCCGGTGCATTCGATGCTGGTGTCATCGGTGGCGCAGATTAAGGTCCGTTCGCAAAGCTAACATTTCAACCAGGGCGTTCAAGGGGGCATGATGTTTGAAGATGGACTTTACGACAGGGTTGTCAGCGAAAAGGAGCTTATTCAACTTGAGACGGTGAGCAACAAGCTCATCACCGAAATCGAAGGCGACGAACTCGCCGAATATTTGTCGACTGCAATCGGTGAAAAATTGGCCCATCGACTGAAGGGTATGAGTTCGCCTCTAGATCAACTAGATTTCGCAAACTCCCTACTGTCCCAAATTGATCAAGACCAAACTTTAACGCAGAAGCTGCTCAGAGGTTTGGTGAAGGACGTTCACGGAGATCAATCTCTCCTGGCGACTCATCCCGAAGTGCCGCTCAGCCAACTTGCCTTATTGACGAACGCCAAAGGTGAGCCAGGTATGGGATCTGAACTTGTCGCAGAGCTGCACAGCGCGCAGTCTGTAGACATTCTGATGTCTTTTATCAAAGTGACTGGGCTTCGCGTACTATATGCGCCACTCCTTGAGCTCAAAAAACGCGGAGTTAAGGTTCGAGTTCTCACGTCAACATACATAGGTGCGACGGAAAAAAAGGCCCTAGATCAACTCGTTCTGGAACTTGGTGCGGAAGTCAAAATTGATTACTTCGCTAGGCAGAACAGGCTCCATGCTAAAGCCTGGATGTTGAATCGTTCCACTGGTTTTTCGACCGCGTTCATTGGAAGCTCTAACATGAGCAGCCCGGCCCTATCTAGCGGGGTCGAGTGGAACGTCAGACTTAGCGAAGTGAAAAGCCCCGAGCTCTTGGAGAAGTTCAAGGCCACCTTCGACACATACTGGAACGGCCAGGATTTTGGCAACTACGATCCTGAAGTTGACGGAGCGAAACTCGAGGAGGCCCTTGCTAGGGCAGCAGGAACAACCACAAGGGCGACTGCGTTTGAACTCTCGAACCTAGAAGTGGTTCCCCAACTCCATCAGATTCAGATTCTTGAAGACTTGGCCTGGGAACGAGAAAAGGGCCACCACAAAAATCTGGTCGTCGCGGCAACTGGAAGCGGTAAGACCGTGGTAGCTGCCCTGGATTTCAAGAGAGAGCGCCTCGCACATGGTGGGGAGATGACACTGCTGTTTGTGGCACATTCCGGGGAAATATTGAGGCAGGCCAGGCGCACGTTCGCAGAGGTACTGCGGGATAACAACTTTGGAGAGTTTCTGGTTGGGGGTGAAAAACCAGTTAAGTGGCGACATGTTTTCGCGACTGTTCAGTCACTAAAGAACGGTCACATCGATTCCTTGAATCCAGAGCATTTTGACTTCTTGGTTGTTGACGAAGTGCACCATGCGGAAGCACCAACATACAAAAAGTTATTGGAGCAGCTTGCTCCAAAAGAAGTGCTTGGTCTCACTGCAACACCCGAGCGCAGTGACGGCATCAATATTCAAAACGAGCTTTTCGATGGCCGTATTGCCTCAGAGTTGCGATTGTGGGATGCCCTAGACGCGCAACTCTTAACACCTTTTCACTATTTTGGCATCGGCGAATCCACTGACTACACGGGGCTTAGGTGGGTGGCTGGAAAATACGATGCGACTGAGCTCTCGAATGTGGTTACAGGGAATCACATCAGAGATCGCCTGATGTTTCAGGAACTGGAGCGTAAAGTTCCAAACCTCAAGTCCATGAGGGCACTTTTCTTTTGCGCAGATGTCAAGCACGCGGAATACATAAGTGAGCTTCTCAACAAGAACGGAATAGCATCGGGCTGCGTTACCGGTGCGACAGATCCCGCAGTACGTAAGGCAGTAATTGGCGACCTAGCAGCTGGCCGAATCCAAGCGATAACGGCAGTAGATGTGTTCAACGAAGGATTTGACCTTCCAAATCTAGACACTCTGGTGATGCTCCGGCCAACCGAAAGTCCGCTTGTATTTCTCCAGCAGTTGGGGCGCGGTCTGAGGCGTTATGAAGGTAAGGATTCGTGTTTAGTTCTTGATTTCGTAGGCGCACACCGGGCCGAGTATCGGGTTGACAAGAAACTATCTGCTTTGACCGGCCGTGCAAGAGGGCATTTGATCGGTGACCTCGAAAGCGGCTTCCCTTATTTGCCGTCTGGTGTCTCTGTATCGCTCGACGAGATTGCCAGGAACAACGTTTTATTTAATTTGAAGGCTCAGGTTAGCCCAAGACGTTCCCAGCTCGTGGCCGAAATTCAGGCACTTGGACATGCTTCGCTGAGAGAGTTCTTGGCTGAATCTGGACGTGACCTGGAAGACATTTACCGTTTCACAAATGTTTCCTGGTCTGCACTGAAGTTCGACGCTGGCCTGATGGATGAACAAATCCGAAATCGAGATCTGGCAAGCCGAATAAAAGCTTTTACGCACGTCAATGACTGGGAGCGCCTGAATGCTTACACTGCCTTGTTGGTGGGTGAGTTTGTTCCCTGGGCAGCCTTGTCTGAGCGTGAACGCCGCTATCGAAGTATGTTTTTCTGGTTACTCTGGCGCGATGGTAGGCGGACTCCAACTGAACGTTGGAAGTCAATAGATGAGGCAATGCTTGCCTTGCGCGACGACAAAGTTTTAGTGGCTGAACTCGTCGATTTGTTTTCGTATTTGCTTGAAAAAGTTGATGGTTTGAAAGTCAGGCTCAAGTTTTCGTTTGCTGACATTCCGTTATTTGCTCATGCGAACTACACACTCGACGAGATGCTTGGAGCTTCTGGATACGCAAGGGTTCCAGGCTGCATGATCACCGAATTGGACGGCCCATTCAGAGGTGCTGATTCGATGCGCCAGGGAGTTGCCTATGTTGATGAGATCAAACTCGATCTTTTGACCGTGACCTTAAATAAATCCTCAGGTTATTCTGCAACTACGCGGTACAGGGATTTTGCTGAGGCCCGTGATGTGTTCCATTGGGAGTCGCAGAGCACCACCACATTATCCAGTCCCACTGGCCAGCGTTACGTCAGTCAGCGGCCGGGGTTGTCTGATGTCTTGCTGGCGATTCGTGAAGAGAAAAAAACTGTTCTTGGTGCTCAAAGCTACAGGCTAGCCGGACTCTGCGATTACGTCCGGCACGAGGGCGAAGCGCCTATTTCAATTTGGTGGAAACTTCGTCTCGCTCTCGGGGTAGCAGAGTTCAAGGCCGCTGCGGCTGTGAATGTTGCCTAAAGGCGTAAACCCGCCAACTTCGCAACAGCAGGCAAATCTGGTTCTGCCCAGTCCAAACTGGCAAGGTCCTTGCACTTATACAAGGCCAAGAGATCGTGGTCAGAACTCTGTTTGGGCACTTCGTCGCAATGCGCTACGTAGCATTCAAGTTGGATTACCAGACCCGGAATTTGAGTGAGTGAAGTATCAAAGTGTTCTAGAACTTGGACTGAAATGCCGAGCTCCTCGCTGAGCTCCCTAATCAGGGCAGCCTCAGGCGTTTCACCGATTTCGATTTTTCCACCCGGGAATTCCCATTTCCCTGCCGATGCTTTGCCTTGGCCTCGCCTGCAGGCGAGAACCCGATCACCGTAGATGATTATTCCGGCTACCACCCTGAGCGGTTCAGACATTTGCCCCACACATTCAAGGTAATGCAATGTCTTGGGCGATGCTCAAGGCGCGCTTTCCGCCCTGAGTCGAGGGGTGTGCCAAAATTGGCACATGGCTAAAGACGTATACCCACCACGCGGAAATCGCGATTTCCTGCCGCTCGAGAAGCAGAAGCGAGAGCAGGTTCTGGGCGTTATCGTCGACACTTACCGCCAGCACGGTTTCCAACAGATCGAAGCTCCGGTTATGGAAGACCTCGCACGTCTCACGTCCGGCCAGGGCGGAGACAACGAGAAGCTTGCATTCCGCGTCATGAAACGCGGCGAAGAGTTGGACCGCGCACTCGAAGATCACTCGGGTGCAGACAACCTAGCTGACCTTGGTCTTCGTTATGACCTGACAGTTCCTTTGACTCGCTTTTACGCGACCAACCGAGCCAAGCTCCCTAACGTTTTCAAGTCAATCCAGACCGGGCCTGTGTTCCGTGCCGAGCGTCCACAGAAGGGGCGCTACCGTCAGTTTGTCCAGTGCGACATCGACATCATTGGTGACTCCACTGAACTTGCCGAGG
>JBDLQA010000029.1:0-17586 GCA_039800845.1 Actinomycetota bacterium | reverse complement strand
GATGGGTCGTGGACATCACGACCGATGGCGAAGAGAACTCGTTCGAGCCCTTTGGGAAGGTTGTCGATGTTCAACTGAGTGCTGATCGGGTTCTGAACCAGGATGAACTCAACTGGCACTCCCCTAACCTCAACGACCTCACCGCGTGCGAACACCGGTGGTAGTTCGGCCAGAGTTTTGCGAGCGAGTTCGGTATCGAAGGAAGCGCCTAGGAACTGCTTTGCGGTTTCCATGGCGGCAGCCGCATCGATAGCGAAGTGCATTCCGCGGCTAGGTAGCTCAAAATCGGCTCGCTTGCCGTGGCAAACCAGCTTCAACTGCTTTCCCTCAAGCTCCAAGACCGTTGAAGTGGTGTTTGGGGTTGCAAGCTCCGGCAGGTAGGTTGGCGCGTAGCCGAGGGTCTTAACAATCTTTTTGTCGGCGATTCCGAACCAGTGGAGCTTAGCCTTCAAAGGCTTCTGTGCGATGAGTAGAAGGTTCTGGTCATCGGCGTTCATGATCAGGTTATCGGTGGCCGCTTCGGCAACGATGGCTAGTTTGTCGCGCACCAGTGCTGGGTCCACAAAACGGTCCAGCTGGTCCTCCACCACGTTCATTACGGTGACGTGGCGTGGCACGATGTCGGTTACCAACTCGGCAGCGTGGCCCTCGTCCATCTCCAGAATGGCGATGTCGGCGCGAATACGACCAAACAGATTTGAGCGTTCCAGGATGCTGCTGTAAAAACCCTGCTTGATGTTGGCCGTGGTTGGGTTAGTGAAAACCGTGAGACCATGGGCGCGTGCAATTGCCACAACCATCTTCGTGGTGGTGGACTTTCCAGCGCTTCCGGTTATGACAACCAGACCCTGCGGGAACCTAGCAAAAGTGCGCTTGAGGATCCCCGGAGCGATCTTGGAGACAACCAGACCAGGAAGTGCCGACCCGCCACCTGGACGAACCAACCTAACCCCAAAACGGGTTAGGCGACCGATAACAATGGCCGGCAGGTAACGCATTTAGTGCTCTAGGAAGTCGCGGAGGTTCTGTGAACGCGAAGGATGCTTGAGCTTAGACATGGTCTTCGACTCAATCTGGCGAATACGCTCGCGGGTAACGCCAAACTCTTCACCGATTTGGTCGAGGGTCTTCTGCACGCCGTCACCGAGTCCGAAGCGCGAGCGAATAACTCCAGCTTCACGCGGGTGAAGTGATTCAAGAATTCGCTCGATTTCGCGCTGCAGCATGGTGAAACCAACGGCTTCTGCTGGAGCAACAGCCTCGGTGTCCTCAATCAAGTCACCGAATTCGCTGTCGCCGTCTTCACCCAGCGGGGTGGAGAGCGAGATTGGCTCACGACCGTACTTCTGAACCTCGACAACCTTTTCAGGGGTCATGTCTAGTTCGCGCGCCAGCTCTTCTGGCGTCGGTTCGCGACCCAGGTCTTGTAGCAGCTGACGCTGCACACGGGAAAGCTTGTTGATTACCTCAACCATGTGAACCGGGATACGGATGGTACGTGCCTGGTCTGCCATAGCGCGGGTGATGGCCTGACGAATCCACCAGGTTGCGTAAGTACTGAACTTGTAACCCTTGGTGTAGTCAAACTTCTCCACCGCGCGGATTAGACCGAGATTACCTTCCTGGATCAAGTCCAGGAACTGCATTCCGCGGCCGGTATAACGCTTTGCAAGGCTAACTACCAGACGAAGGTTCGCCTCCAGAAGGTGAGCCTTCGCGCGCTGGCCATCCTTCATAACCCAACGAAGGTCGCGGGCTACATCTGCAGGAAGCTTGTCCTTCTCGTTCTCCAGCTTGTCTTCAGCGAAGAGTCCGGCCTCGATGCGCTTTGCGAGCTCGACCTCGAGCTCTGCGTTCAGAAGCGCAACCTTACCGATCTGCTTCAGGTAATCCTTAACGGGGTCGGCGGTTGCTCCGCTGATGCCGGTGTTGATGGCTGGAAGTTCGTCTTCATCCTTGTTGGAGATAACGAGCGCCTGCAGCTCCTTTAGGTGCTTGTCAGCCTCGCTGAGCTCCTCGTGAACTTCCTCGGCGCCTTCAGCCTGAGCAACGCCTGGGGTCTCGTTCGCCTCAGCAACAATTTCGTCCACGGCTGGCAGTTCAACTTCGAGGTCTACGTCGATTTCGTCTTCGTCGATTAGCTCGTCTTCGTCAACCTTAGACTTGCTTGCCTTAGGCGCCTTAGGGGCTTTAACTGCAGGGGTCTTAGCGGCCGGTGCCTTCGCGGTCTTTGCCGCAGGCTTCGCCTTGGCTGCTGGCTTCTCGGCCTCTGCGGTCTCGTCAGCCTTCGCTGCCTTGGCGGTGGTCTTCGCCTTCGCTGCAGGTTTTTCAGCCTTCTCAGCCGCCTTTGCGGCCGCAGCCTTAGGTGCAGCCTTTTCAGCGGCTGGCTTCTTAGCTGCTGGCTTTTCAGCTGCTGGCTTCTCGGCTGCAGGCTTGGCAGCGGCCTTGGCGGCAGTCTTCGCAGGCTTGGTCTCTGCTACAGGAGCGCTCTGCTCAACGGCCTCAGCCTTGGCCTTTGACTTACCTTTGAGTTTTTCGAAAATGATCGAATCCTTTGGTCGATGCGTATGCCCTGTTTCGGGCATAACTTAGACCCATGTCAAATTCCGTCTGGAAAATGAATGGGTCTCTGGTTGAAATTCTACACGATAGCAAGCGCTATAGCGCAGGGTTCTCACTTATGTCAACGGGTCAAAACTGTTTTTGTTACGGTTTTCTTCCCAAATCTTCAGTTTTTCTCGTTTGTGCCTCGCTATATCGGTACAGAACGAGTCCCAGACCCACAATCAAAATCACGGCGATGAACGCTAAACGGAATCCATTCAGCGAATACAGCTGCAGCCCCAGGCCCTTGCCAGCGATGTTGTAGTAAAGATCCAGCACAACACCGATGACAAACATCATCGACAGTCCCGCGCTGAAGCCACCGATGTTCACGAAACCATTGACCGAGCCCAGAATCTTCTTGTCCACGTACTGGCGGGTGTAATCGAGGGCCACCATCGAGGCGGGTGCGTTTATGGCGACGATAACCACCCAGCTAGCCAGCAACCACATCGGTGCCTTACCCGGATAGGCGATGAGCACGGCCCACGCAAGGAGCACTGTGCTGGTGGTTGCGGTAAGGAGTGGTTTGCGCAGGTGAGGCCTAAAGGCGCAGAGCTGACCGAATGCAAAGCCAAAGACGATTCCAATGATTACGAACAGACTGAGTAGGAACTTGGCTTGATCCGCAGGAAGCCCCTCTCCCGCTTCCAGGAACGGAATGCCCCAGAGCAGCACCAAAGCGTTAGTTGACGATTGCGTCATCCAGTGCGTCCAAAACGCCATGCGCGCGCTTGGCTTTTTCACTGCGTCGCGAAGGTCAGCTAGGCGCTGGCGAATCCCGCCATGCTGGGCCGTAGAGTTAGCCGGCGGGTCAAGCAGGAACACCCAACAACAACAGGCCAGGATTGCCGCGATTGTTGCCCACAAGCTGAATGCCTGAATCCAGCCGGCTTCCCGCAGAACAAAAGCGAATGGGACTGCAGAAATAATCTGGCCGATTTGACCACTGTTTCCCAGCCACTGCTGAAGCTGACTTGCGCGCGGGCCATCGTAATAAGTGTTCACGATTCGAATCAGGGAGATAAACGTAAAGGCATCGCCGAAGCCGACAAGCATACGACCTGCCACGGCCATCTCCAGAGTGGGCGAAAAGGCAACGATGAACTGCCCGAGCGACATCGAAACGGCTCCCAGCGTGAGCACTTTTCTGGCGCCGAAACGGTCCAACATCAGGCCCACAGGGATCTGCATGGCCGCATACATAACCAGCTGAGCCACGGCCAAGGCAGAGAGCTGTTCGGCGGTTGTATGGAACTTGGCGGTGGCTGCCAAGGAGGCCACGCCCATACTGCTGCGCTGGGTAACCGCGGAGACATAGGCGATAAAGCCAATAGCGACTACGAACGGTCCAGAGCGCTTCATTACGCGAATCGGTGGTCGCTCAGCGACTACTCGGCATCCTTCTCGGGTTCGCCGTCGTTGCGGGTTCGGGCTGCCAGGTAGTCCTCAAGCTCCGCAGCAATCTCATCGGCGGTAGGCACCTTAGGTGCGGGCCTGGAGATTTGTGGACGGTAAGGGCTGCCCTCGGTGTTGCCATAGTTCTGTTCCAGCTGCTGAACCATGCGCTGTAGGTCTTGGTTCTCTTCCATCTGCTGGTTGAGCTTTGCAAGGAACCGGGCGTTCTCGGTGCGCAGCGGATCGGTTTTGAAAATCAAGCCGGTTGCAGCCGACAACTGCTGGAAGGCAACAATCGCGGATTCCGGGTAGTCATTGTCGGCTAGGTAGTGAGGCACCAGCATGACGAATCCGGCCATCGGAATGCCCGAATCGTTAAGCTTCCACTCCAACACGTGCAGCACATTTCCCGGTACCGAGGTGGATGGCTTCCATTCGCTGATCGAATCGATTAGCTCGCGACGGTTGCCACTGACGGTAATGCCGACTGGGCGGGTGTGCGGAACCGGGAACGGAATGCTGTGAATCCAAGTGACGGATGACACGGCGAAAAGTTCAAACAAACCCTCTAGAGCCTCAACGAAGGCTTCCCACTTGAAGTCTGGTTCGTAACCGTGCAGGAAGAGGAACTGGTTGCCCGCTTCATCGGTAAGAAGGTATAGCCCGAGCACCTGCGGCTCATAGGAAACGATGTGGTCTTTTTCAAAGAACATGATTGGTCGACGGCTGCGGTAATCCAGCAACTCGTCGTTGTCGAACTCAACCAACATAGTGAAGTCGTAGGTGGCGAAAATGTTCTCCGATACCTGACTAATGGTGCCGCCGGCATCGCTGAACCCAGACAGGCCGGCCACCAACGGCAGGCCCAGCGGGATGTCCGCGGCTTCCGCTAGCAAGTGGTAGAGGTCTGAAGGTTCAATCACGATGCAATTCTAAACAGCACGCGACCCATGACTCTTCCCCTGTCGATTCAGTTTTTCGTGGAATATCGTTTTAGGCTAAGGCGCATGAGTGAAATCAAGTTTTCGGTTAGCAAGGTTCCCGCTGGATCATCCGCCAAGTCTCTGGTCGTAGTTGGAGCGGCAAAAGCAGACAAGACAGTCGAGCTCGTGGGTTCGGCGGCATTTACGGCGAAACAGCTGGCAGCCCTTGGCGTTTCCGGCAAGGCTGAATCAATCACTCGCAGCCTCGCGGGTGACGTGGCCCACGTGATCGTTGGTCTGGGAACTGAAAGCCCATCCGCCGATGAATGGCGCGAAATCGGTGGCGCATTGGGTCGTAACCTCGGTGAGGTTGCCGCGCTTGACCTTCAGCTGCCGGTTCAGGGTGTAGCGGAGGCCGAAGCGCTGCTTGAGGGCCTGGCACTTGGAAACTATGACTACGCCGGTCGCCCGAGCACCCGTGTGCTGAAGAAAGTTTCTCTGGTCTCGCCGCTTTCGGTGGACGCAAAATCACTGAATCGAATCTCAGTGCTGTCGGCCGCCGTTGCCACCACCAGAAACCTTGCAGCAACCCCAGCAAACGAGCTGTACCCGGCAAAGTTTGCCGACATCGCGGTCGATGCTGCCGAAAAAGCCGGACTCAAGATCCAGGTTTGGGACGAGAAGCAGCTCAAGAAGGACGGCTTTGGTCTCATCGCTGCGGTTGGAATGGGCAGTGTGCGTCCACCGCGCCTGGTCAAAATCACCTACTCCCCTAAGCGTGCCGAAAAGCACCTGGCCCTCGTCGGCAAGGGAATCACTTTCGACACCGGTGGCCTAGCTGTCAAGCCGCTGGGAGGCATGCTGGGCATGAAGTACGACATGGCCGGTGCAGCCACCGTCTATTCGGCCATCCTGGCTATCGCGGAGTTGAAGCTTCCTATTCGCGTTACCGCCTACCTTTGCCTTGCTGAGAACATGCCGTCCGGAAGTGCCATGCGCCCCGGTGACGTGTTCAAGGGGCGTGCTGGCAAGACAGTAGAGGTAACTAACCCCGATGCCGAAGGCCGACTTGTTCTAGCTGACGGCCTGGCAGCTGCGTCTGAAGAGACTCCAGATTTGATCGTGGACGTTGCCACACTCACCGGGGCTGCGCGGGTAGCTCTCGGTGTCCGTTACGCGGGTCTGATGGGCTCCGATGCCGGAATCGCCTCTGTCTTGGAAGCATCTAAGAAGACCGGTGAGCAGGCCTGGGCAATGCCTCTGCCAAAGGAGCTTCGTTCCTTCATTGACTCCCCTGTTGCCGACCTTCAGAACTCGAAAGTGGGTTCCACTTTCGGTGGAATGCTCGTCGGTGGTTGGTTCATCCACGAGTTCATTGGAAGCAAGGCCGACGGAACCAAGTTGGAGTGGGCGCACCTGGACATCGCGGGCCCAGCGGATAACGAGTCCGGAGCCTACGGTTACACACCGCATGGTCCAACCGGTGTGATGGTGCGAACTCTGGTGACTTTGGCTGAAGGAATGTCTGCCGAGTAGCACTCTAAACCGCCAAAAGCGGAGTAAAGTTTTGTACTGATGCCTGTTTTTAATGAGGGAGTTATTGGTGGCTGACCACAACTTTGATGTAGTAATCCTCGGTGGTGGAAGTGGTGGCTACGCAGCCGCACTCCGCTCTGCACAGCTCGGTAAGAGCGTTGCACTAATTGAACGCGACAAGCTAGGTGGCACCTGTCTACACCGCGGTTGCATTCCTACCAAGGCGCTTCTGCACGCAGCTGAGGTAGCAGATGTCACCCGTGAAGCCGGCGTCTTCGGCGTTAGCGCAACCCTCAACGGCATCGACATGCCAACCGTAAACACCTACCGTGATGGCGTTGTAGACCGACTGTTCAAGGGCCTCACCGGTCTGGTTGGACACAACAAGAACATCACCGTAGTTGCTGGCGAAGGCCGCCTGACCGGCCCTAAAACCGTAACCGTAAACGGCGACAACTACACCGGCACCAACGTGGTTCTGGCAACTGGTTCTTACAGCCGCTCGCTGCCAGGTCTGGAAATCGGTGGTCGCGTAATCACTTCGGAGCACGCTCTGCAGCTGAACTTCGTTCCAAACAAGGTAATTGTGCTGGGTGGCGGTGTGATTGGTGTTGAGTTCGCGTCCGTATGGAAGTCGTTCGGTACCGATGTAACCATCATCGAAGGCCTCCCATCGCTGGTTCCAAACGAAGACCCTGCAGTTTCTAAGGGTCTGGAGCGCGCTTTCCGCAAGCGTGGTATCAACTTCAAGACCGGCGTTCGTTTCTCGGGCGTTACCCAGAACGAGAATGGTGTCGTTGTCTCCCTCGAGGACGGCACCACTTTGGATGCCGAGCTACTTCTGGTTGCTGTTGGTCGTGGACCAAACAGTGCTGGCTTCGGCTACGAAGAGCAGGGCATCACCATCGACCGTGGCTTTGTAATCACCAACGACCGCCTGCAGACCAGCCTTCCTGGAGTCTACGCAGCGGGCGACATCGTTCCTGGTCTGCAGCTTGCTCACCGAGGATTCCAGCAGGGTATCTTCATCGCCGAGGAAATCGCGGGTCTGAACCCACGCACCATCGACGAGAACAACATCCCGAAGGTTACCTACTGCGAGCCAGAGATCGCTTCCGTCGGTCTTAGCGAGGCAAAGGCAGCCGAGAAGTACGGTGCAGAGAACATCTCGACCTACGAATACAACCTGGGCGGCAACGGCAAGAGCCAGATCCTCGGAACCGCTGGTTTCGTCAAGCTTGTTCGTCAGAACAACGGCCCAGTTGTAGGTATTCACATGATCGGTTCCCGCGTTGGCGAGCAGATCGGTGAAGCACAGCTAATCGTTTCGTGGGAGGCATACCCTGAGGACGTCGCAAGCCTCATCCACGCCCACCCAACCCAGAACGAGGCCATGGGCGAAGCGCACCTCGCGCTTGCCGGCAAGCCTCTACACGCACACGCCTAAAGCATTTAGAACTTCATCCAAGGAGAATCCAAACAAATGAGCGAAGTACTTCTTCCAGCACTCGGTGAGAGCGTCACCGAGGGAACTGTTACCCGTTGGCTAAAGAACGTCGGCGACACCGTAGCCGTTGACGAGCCACTCGTTGAGGTGTCGACCGACAAGGTAGACACCGAGATCCCTTCGCCTGTTGCAGGTGTTCTGCAGCAGATTCTGGTCAACGAGGACGAGACCGCCGCAGTTGGTGCGGTTTTGGCAATCATCGGTGATGGTGCAGCTGCTGCTCCTGCCGCAGCAACAGTTGAGGCGCCAGCTCCTGTTGCCGCTCCC
Organism: Actinomycetota bacterium; assembly: GCA_039800845.1. Taxonomy (GTDB): domain Bacteria; phylum Actinomycetota; class Actinomycetes; order Actinomycetales; family Microbacteriaceae; genus Rhodoluna. Next base: position 9,351 of record JBDLQA010000029.1, on the reverse strand, counting down.
GTGGTTGAGGCTCCTGCCCCAGTTGCAGCACCGGTTGTTGCTGCTCCAGTGGTCGCTGCGCCAGCACCAGTTGTTGCCGCGCCTGTTGTTGCCGCACCTGTGGCAGCTCCTGTTGTTGCAGCTCCAGTTGCAGCACCAGTTGCCTCCAACAGCGACGCAAGCTACGTGACCCCACTTGTTCGCAAGCTCGCAAACGAAAACGGCGTTGACCTCAACACCCTTGCTGGCACCGGCGTTGGTGGCCGCATCCGCAAGGAAGACGTCCTGGCTGCAGGTTCGCCGGCTCCAGCAGCATTTGCTTCGGCCCCGGCTGCAGCAGCTCCAGCTGCCGCATTCGTACCTTCGGTTTCGCCACTGCGCGGCACCACCGAGCCAATGTCACGCCTACGCAAGGTTCTTGCAGAGCGTGCAGTTGCATCGATGGTTTCCACCGCTCAGCTGACCACCGTGGTTGAGGTTGACGTTACCCGCATCGCTCAGCTTCGCGCCAAGATCCAGCCTGCATTCGTTGCTAAGAACGGCATCAAGCTGAACTTCATGCCTTTCTTCACCCTGGCAGCAGCAGAGGCTCTGAAGGCTCACCCTAAGCTGAACGCAAGCATCGAGGGCGACAACGTGATTTACCACGGTAGCGAGAACATCGCTTTCGCAGTAGACACCGAGCGCGGCCTCCTCACCCCTGTTATCCGTGACGCATCCACCCTAAACATCAGCGACATCGCAAAGACCATCGCTGACAAGGCTGAGCGCACCCGTAGCAACAAGCTCACTCCGGACGAGCTTTCGGGCGGTACCTTCACCCTGACCAACACTGGTTCGCGTGGCGCACTGTTCGACACCCCGGTTGTGTTCCTGCCTCAGGTTGCAATCCTCGGTACCGGTGTTGTTAGCAAGCGTCCAGCAGTTGTCACCGATGCCGAGGGTAACGAGTCGATCGCTATCCGCAGCATGGTTTACCTCGCTCTGTCCTACGATCACCGTTTGGTGGACGGCGCAGACGCAAGCCGCTTCCTGGTTGATGTCAAGACTCGCCTCGAGCAGGCAAACTTCGACGGAAACCTCGGCCTGTAAGCCAATACGCTTCAAGCATCAAGAGTGCGATCCCATTGGGGTCGCACTCTTTGCTTTCCAGGAACCTTGCGACAGCGAAAAGCGGACCGAATAGATTGCGTCCGCACGGTCGCAGTGCACCGAGATTTCTTGTTGACGCTCTCCCCCGATAACGATGTCTCGAATCAGAGTGAGCGCCCTGCCATCGGTGTCAGGCCGAGGTTTGGAATCGGCCAAGGGAGTCAGTGTCTCAAGGTTTAGGTCACAAGGCTTGTTAGCTGAGCTGAAAATTGGCGCGGGCGCCTGGGAGTCACTTGCGCGAGTGGAAGGCTTGTTTGCAAGCAGGGTCATCGGCGCCAGGTGATCGCCGAAGGCGAATAGCAACCCAGCTAGCACCACAGCCAGCGCTACAGAGCTTGCAAGAACAATCAGCGCTGGTTTAGCCGACTTATTGTTGGCTGATTGGTTTCCTTGTTCCCTCGCTGAACTGTCCTCCGGACCCAAGGATGATTGCGCGGTTGATGCGGCAATCGTGAAGCTAGCATCTGTCAAGCTGGCATCAGTGAAGCCGACATCGTAGATAAAGTCCGGCAAGTCACTGTTGCTTGAGTCAATCTCAAAGCGACGTGCACCCGTGCGCGCTAACCGCGTGGGAATGCCGGTACTCCAGCGTTCCTGAAGTACCGCGTGTAGTCGAAAAATTGAGCGTATTTGCATGTCTCCCCAACTAACTCTGCGACACTAGATAGGTAGGGAAGCAACCCATTCCGCAATCTGTTGATAACTTCTGTGGAACATCTAGGTAGAAACATTCGATGACTGACTTTTTAGTAGCTGGATTTAGTCCGGACTTTGTGTCTTATGACGAAGGTTTGGCTCTTCAGAATCGAATCCATGGTGAGGTTTCAGCCGGCCAACGGGCCGACACCGTCATCTTGTTGGAGCATCAGCCGGTTTACACCGCGGGAAAACGCACTGAAGGCGAAGAACTCCCTCAGGACGGCACCCCCGTTATTGAGACAAACCGAGGTGGCAAGATCACCTGGCACGGCCCGGGACAGCTTGTTGGCTACCCAATCATGCAGCTCCCCCGCCCCATCGATGTGGTGGGCTATGTGCGCTGGTTGGAGCAGGTTTTGATAGACACCATCGCCGACTTTGGGCTATACACAGAGCGTGTAGAGGGTCGTTCCGGGGTTTGGGCACCGCAGCCGGATGGATCGCACCTGAAAGTTGCCGCCATTGGCATTCGCGTGGCGGATCACACCACCATGCACGGCTTTGCATTGAACTGCAACAACTCCCTGAAGCCGTATGAGACGATTATTGCTTGCGGCATCAAGGATGCAGGCACTTCCACGTTGACCGAACTTCTAGGTCGTGAAATAACTCCCGCTATGGCGGCAGAACAGGTTCAGAAGCATCTGGACCGGATTTACAAGGTGCAACTATGAGTGAAACCCCAAAGAAGCTACTTCGTATTGAGGTGCGCAACTCTGAGACTCCAATCGAGAAGAAGCCCGAGTGGATCAAAACTAAGGCCAAGATGGGCCCGGAGTACACCGCGCTGCAGAGCCTGGTGAAGGGCGAAAACCTACACACCGTCTGCCAGGAAGCCGGCTGCCCAAACATCTTTGAATGCTGGGAGGACCGCGAGGCAACATTCCTAATCGGTGGTTCCCAGTGCACCCGTAGATGCGATTTCTGCCAGATTGACACCGGTAAGCCTGCCGCTTTCGACGCCGATGAACCCCGCCGTGTTGGTGAATCGGTAGCCAAAATGAACCTGCGCTACGCAACCGTCACCGGTGTGGCCCGCGATGACCTTGAAGATGAAGGCGCCTGGCTGTATGCCGAGACCATTCGTCAGATTCACCAGCAGTCTGAGGGCACTGGTGTTGAGATTTTGGTTCCAGACTTCAGCGGCAAACCAGAATTGCTGCAGCAGGTGTTTGACGCCAAGCCTGAGGTGTTCGCGCACAACCTCGAGACGGTTCCTCGTATTTTCAAGGAGATTCGTCCGGCCTTCCGCTACGAACGCTCCCTCGATGTAATCACCCAGGCTCGCGACGCGGGTATGGTCACTAAGTCCAACCTGATTCTGGGAATGGGCGAAACCATCGATGAGGTTCTGCAGGCGCTCCAGGAACTGCGCGACGCTGGCACCGATATCATCACGATCACCCAGTACTTGCGCCCATCGGTGCGCCACCACCCGGTTTCACGCTGGGTAAAGCCACAAGAGTTCGTAGAGCTAAAGGAACAGGCTGAAGCCATGGGTTACCTTGGCGTGCTCAGCGGGCCGCTGGTGCGCTCCTCCTACCGTGCAGGCCGCCTATGGGCGCAGAGCATGGCTGCCAAGGGCCGCCCGGTTCCAGAGCATCTTCAGCACCTCGCCGACACGGCGCTTGGCTTCTCTCAAGCGGTCTAAACGGTAGTCTGTAACAATGGCAAAGAACACCCAGAAGACTCCGGGTCGCTTCTCCCAAATGTGGGAAATTTGGAAGCTGACCGCAAAGACTGACAAGACCGCAGTTCCACTCGCAGCTGTTGCAGGTATCGCCGCTCTCGGCGTTAGCTTGCTGCTCGGCTTCATCGGTGGCGGTTCCGCTATTGGCCTTACCGTATGGTCGGTCCTAGGCCTTGTTGCGGGTGTTATCACCTTTATAGCAGTCATTAGCCGCCGTGCCGAGAGGATGGCATATTCGCGCATCGAAGGTCAGGCTGGCGCAGTTGGCGCGATTCTGAGCACCATTCTGAAGCGTGGTTGGAGTGGCAGCGAAGAGCCAGTTGCTCTAAACGCACGTAGCCAGGATCTGCTTTACCGCGTTGCTGGTCGTGGTGGCATCGTTCTGATTGCCGAAGGTCACCGTGCTTCGCTTAGCCGCCTGGTCGAGGACGAAAAGCGCAAGCTAGCCAAGGTCGCTAACGGTGTTCCGGTTAGCGTTCTTTGGGTTTGTGGCGATGAGCACTCTGTGCGTCTGGGCGACCTCGCTAAGACCATCTTCAAGCTTCCTAAGGTGGTTCGCACCGCTGAGCTCGGAGAGATCAACCGCCGTCTTTCCACCATGCGCCTCAACGTGCCTGTCCCGAAGGGTATCGACCCAACCCGCGTTCGCGGTATGTCGAAGCCTCGCTAGAACTTTCGCGATCCAATCTCAAAAACCGCCCGGAGACTGATCTTCGGGCGGTTTTACTTTTTAGGCTTCGGACTTAGAACCTGACTAGCGCAGTTCCCGCTGCTTTGTCGTGAAGTCCGCGGTTGTCGTTGTCCCAGATGGCGACTGGAATAACCAGGCAAAGCAAAGCTGTGCGGATTGCAGCGCTCAGGAAAGTGACTCTTCCACCAGTGCGCAGATTCACCAAACGGATTCCCGCGAATCGATGGCCCATGGAGAAACCGAGCGTCGATGTAAGTGCCAGTTGCATGATGGCGAAAACGCCCAGATTGGCGGCATTTGCATCATGGAAGAATGCGTGAGAAATCAGCATCGCTGCAGCCCAATCGATGCCGATTGCTAGGATTCTGCGTGGCATCTTGGCGAGACTGCCCGAGCCGGATTGCGGAAGGCCGAGTCGTTCGCCGGCCCAGCGCTGAGGGGAATCTGTCATTGGTCTAGCCTAAGGGCGGAACTTTTAACATTCCCGAAACATTTATCGCAGTATTTTCAAGGTAAACGGGAAGTAGACTGGATTTAGGCGTAATGGCTCGCCTGAGACCCAATCCAATTTGAAGGGATTTCCCTATGTTCAAGACCGCCTCTGAGGTAGTCAAGTACATCAAGGACAACGACGTTAAGTTCCTTGATGTTCGCTTCACTGACCTTCCTGGTGTGCAGCAGCACTTCAACCTTCCAGCAGCAATGATCGATGAGCAGTTCTTCATCGATGGTCAGCTGTTCGATGGCTCTTCGATCCGCGGCTTCGCTTCGATCCACGAGTCGGACATGCAGATCATCCCAGATGTCACCACTGCTTACCTGGACTCGTTCCGCGCAGAGAAGACCCTCATCATGGTCTTCGACATCTACAACCCACGTAACGGCGAGATCTACGGTCGCGACCCACGTCAGACCGCTCGCAAGGCTCAGGCGTACTTGGCAAGCACCGGCATCGCCGACACCGCTTTCTTCGCTCCTGAGGCAGAGTTCTTCATCTTCGACGACGTTCGCTTCGAGTACAAGCAGAACAGCTCGATGCACTTCATCGACAGCGACGAAGCAGCCTGGAACTCGGGCCGCGACGAACGCGTCAACGGTCAGGGTGGAAACCTCGCTAACAAGACCCCTTACAAGGGTGGCTACTTCCCTGTAACCCCAGTTGACAAGCACGCTGACATGCGCGACAACATCGTTCTAGAGCTGATCGCTGCTGGCCTTGAGGTCGAGCGCAGCCACCACGAGGTTGGTACCGCAGGTCAGGGTGAAATCAACTACAAGTTCGACACCCTTCTCAAGGCAGCCGACGACATCCTGAAGTTCAAGTACATCGTCAAGAACGTGGCTGACCAGTGGGGCAAGACCGCAACCTTCATGCCAAAGCCACTCTTCGGTGACAACGGTTCGGGTATGCACGTTCACATGTCGCTGTGGAAGGAAGGCAAGCCTTTGTTCTACGACGAGTCCGGCTACGGCGGTCTTTCCGACATCGCTCGCTGGTACATCGGCGGTATCCTGAAGCACGCTCCTTCGCTGCTTGCTTTCACCAACCCAACCGTGAACAGCTACCACCGTCTGGTTCCAGGCTTCGAGGCTCCAGTAAACCTGGTTTACTCGGCTGGTAACCGTTCGGCAGCAATCCGTATCCCAATGACCGGCACCAACCCGAAGGCTAAGCGCATCGAGTTCCGTGCACCAGACGCATCGAGCAACCCATACCTGGCGTTCGCTGCAATGCTGATGGCTGGTATCGACGGCATCAAGAACCGCATCGAGCCACACGAGCCAGTGGACAAGGACCTCTACGAGCTGCCTCCTGAGGAAGCAAAGCTTATCCCTCAGGTTCCAGGCAACCTAGAGGACGTCCTCAAGGCTCTCGAGGCCGACCACGACTACCTGCTTGAGGGTGGCGTATTCACCAAGGACCTAATCGAGACCTGGATCGAGTACAAGCGTGTACACGAGATCCAGCCAATCGCGCTGCGTCCACACCCATACGAGTTCGAGCTGTACTTCGGCGTCTAATTCGTAATCGGCTGGATGACTAAAGTCACTTAGGTGACCGGAAAATCAGTACGAGCCATTTCAAAAGGGCCACACCGAAAGGTGTGGCCCTTTTGCTATGGGCTGAGGTTTTGGGGCTTGCCGTGCGGTGGGTTGAAGTCTGGTGGGTTGAGCTGAGTTGGGCTTGCAGCGCCTAATGCAGCTGACTGTTTGGCGGCTTATCCGAAGAAGAGGCGTTCGAACACGATTCGGGCGCGACGGGTGGCTGCCAAATAGTCCTGTTCCAACTGTGAAGCGCTGTACGCCGGATAGTTCAAAATACGAGCGATGCCTTCCAGCTGCCGTCGATCGTGAGGAAGGACATCGGTGCGCTTATTGGTGCGCAGAACAGACGCACTGCGCACGCGCGAAGCCAGAATCCAGGCCGCTTCCAGCACGTTGGCATCGGATTCAGAGATCAGGTTGTCCTCTACGCAGTTATGCAGAGCCAGGATGGTCTTTGGAGTGCGAATAGACGGGTGCTCTCCCCCGTGCTGCAGCTGCAACAACTGAACGAGCCACTCAACATCGGAGAGCGAGCCGCGACCAAGTTTGAGGTGCCGCTTGGGGTCTGCACCCTGCGGCAACCGCTCGGTCTCGACTCGAGCCTTGATGCGGCGGATTTCAAGGATGTCCTTAGGGTCAACCTTGGATGGGTAACGGTACTGGTTGATGAGTGCGGTAAAGCCGTCGGCTACCTCGGTTGGGCCTGCGATAACACGGGCGCGCAACAGCGCCTGAGCCTCCCAAGAATCGCTCCAGCGTTCGTAATAGGCCGCATAAGACTCCAGGGAGCGCACGATGGCTCCCTTCTTACCCTCTGGGCGCAAATCAAGGTCAAGTTCGAACTCCAGGGCGGAGTCTTTACTCAGTTCCCGCAACTGGCTGACGATCAGTTCCGCGGCCTTTTGGGCGACTTCTCCTGGAATGCCATCCGGCGCCGTGTAGACGAACATTACGTCTGCATCGCTGCCAAAGCCAAGTTCCGCGCCACCGAAGCGTCCCATCGCGATGATTGCAAGGTTGACGGCGGTCGCTAGGCGATGCCCTTCCACCCGTTCGGCACTGTTGGAACGGATAGCGTTGAGGAGCCCGCGTAAGTATTCCTCGGTGATGGTGGATAGGCCCGTGGCCACCTCATCGATGTTTAGAACGTCTAGAACCGCTCCCATGGCCAACCTGAGTGTTTCCCTGCGGCGAATGTGGCGGCAGGCGTTGGCGATAGCTTCCACGTCGGTGTGGCGGTCATTGATGGCTTCGAACTCTTTGCGCAGTTCGTCTGCCGATACCGGCTGCAGATCTTCAAGCTTCTCGAACCAGGACGCCGCTTCCGGAATGCGCTCAAATAGCTCTGTGGCCATGCGGCTGTTGGAGAGCACCTGCGTCATTCGCTCGGCAGCGCCGCTTGCGTCTCGAAGCATGCGCAAATACCAGGGCGACTCCCCTAGGTCCTCAGAGAGGCGCCTGAAGGCCAATAGAGCCGTGTCTGGGTCGGTGCCCTTGGCGAACCACTCGATAAGCACTGGCAAAAGCTGCTTCTGGATAGCCGCACGACGACTTAGTCCAGAGGTAAGCGCCCTGATCTGGGTCAGTGCGCCCTTTGGATCCTGGAATCCGATAGCACCTAGACGGTCGATGGCCTGGTCATCGGTGAGGGTCAGGTTTGAATCTTCAAGGCGAGCAACAGCCGAAAGCAGTGGACGGAAGAAGATCTTCTGGTGGAGTCCGCGGACTTCAGTTCTTGTGCGTTCCCAATTTTCGGACAGTGAATCGGCATTCCAGCGCGGATTCAGCGACCGCGCGATGGCTCGCAATTGTTCCGGATCGGTTGGCATCAGATGCGTGCGGCGAAGCTCGCTGAGCTGAATGCGGTGTTCCAGAGAGCGAAGGAACTTGTAGGAGTCGCTGAAAGTCTGGGCCTCTAGACGGCCAATGTAGCCGGCATCGCGCAGCGCTTGGATTGCACCGATAGTGTCCCTCTGGTGCACCGTGTCATCGGTGCGGCCGTGAACCAACTGCAGCAACTGAACCGTGAACTCAACGTCGCGCAAGCCACCCGGTCCAAGCTTTATTTGGCGGTCAACCTCGTTCGAAGGGATGTGCTCCAGGACTCGCTGTCGCATCTTCTGAACGTTCTCAACGAAGTTTTCGCGCTTTGCGCTGGCCCAAACCTTAGGGTTCAGCGACTCCACGTACTCGTTGCCCAAACTGGCGTTTCCGGCAAGGTGCCGCGCCTTGAGCAGCGCCTGGAACTCCCAGCCCTCTGCCCAGCGGTCGTAGTAAGCGACGTGCGATTCAAGAGTTCGAACCAGCGCGCCAGATTTACCCTCTGGGCGCAGGTTTGGATCCACCTGCCACAGCATCGGCTCCGCTGCCGTGGCATCGATGGCACGCATCATGCGGTTGGCAAGCTTGGTGGCAACATCGATGGATCGGTGGCTTTCGATTGTCTCGTTTGCTGGGCCAGCCACAAAGATTACGTCCACGTCGCTGATGTAGTTGAGTTCACGCGCGCCACACTTACCCATGGCAATCACGGAGAAGTTTGTACCGGCGACTTCAAAGGGTTCGAAAACGCCAAACTCGCGCGTGTGCGTTAGTTCCGCACGGCCGATGTCGATACCGCATTCGATGACCGCGCCGGCAGCATCGGCTAGGGCTGCAGCAACCGCCTGCATTACTTCCCAAGGGGTCTCCGCACTCAGGTCAAAGATTGCAATTTTGACCAGTTCCGAGCGGTATGCCTTGCGGATTGCGTTCCAGCAGCTTGCGGAATCGAATGGTGAATCCGGGTTAGCGTTCTTGTCTGCGATTGCCTTTGCCAATACCGGCGACAGCGCTAGCCGCATGCGCTCGGTCATGTTGGCTTGATCGTCCAGTGCAGCTACGGGCTTTTCGAAAAGCGCCAACTGGTCGGGATGGCGACGTAGGAAGTCCACAAGCGCCGATGAAGCGCCCAGCACGAGGCAAAGGCGATCAGCTGAATCGTTCTTCTTGAGCAGCTGCTTCAAGCGGTTGCGGTCGGTTTCGGCTATCCAAAGCAGGGCGTTCAGCGCCTGATCAGGATTGCCTGCGCGCGAAAGCGAAGATAGCGCAATTC
>JBDLQA010000028.1:0-7782 GCA_039800845.1 Actinomycetota bacterium | reverse complement strand
AATAGTTAGTTTTTGCGCGTGTCGCTGTAAAGTAACTGTTAAGCGTCTGAATAGTTAAGCAGGAACCAGGAGGCGATTTACGTGAATTTTGACATTGGCGAAGAGTTACGCCGAGTTCGCGTTTCACGAAAGCTAAGTTTGCGCAGCGTCGCCAACGAAGTGGGAGTTTCCGCGAGCCTGCTATCGCAGGTAGAGACTGGCAAAACGCAGCCTTCCGTTAGCACTCTTTACGCCCTGGTAAATCACTTGGGTATCTCCTTGGATGGCCTCATGAAGGGCCAGATTCAGCACGAAGGTGCAAACGACATTGCCGACTACGAGGACGGCCATCACGGAATCGTTCAGCGTCGCAGTGAAAACCCAGTCATTGAAATGGAAAATGGTGTGGTGTGGGAGCGCCTAGCCGATGGCGGCCGCGAGGATGCCGACCCGCTCATGGTTACCTACGAACCTGGAAGCTCAAGCTCCGTTGATGGCAAGATGATGCGCCACGATGCACTGGAGTACGGAGTGATTATCGAGGGCACTCTGACCCTGCGAATCGAGAACGAAGTGCACGAGATCTACCCGGGTGACTCTTTCAGCTTTGATGCAAATCGTCTGCACATGTACGAGAACAACTCCGCCAAGCCGGCTCGAGGAATCTGGTTCGTGATTGGTAACAAGGAGCCGGACACCCAGAATCTGAGCAACTTGGGTCCAGCTAAGGCAACCGGTCCATCGTTGCCGGCCAAGTCTGCAGTGGACGTTTTGAACGTGATGGGCGACGCCAAGGCGCGCAAACTGCGTAACCCAGTCGCCTAACCCTCGGTAGTTTTTCTCTACACTCCTGAACGCGCCAGCTGCTAAATCAGCATGCTTAGCGGGTTCTCAATGCGCTTGACGAAGGCTGCCAACCACTGAGCCGCCAAAGCGCCATCGACGGCACGATGATCCGCGGAAAGGGTGACGGTCATCACGTTGGCAACCACAATCTCGCCGTCTTCAACGATGGCGCGCGGGGAGGCTGCGCCCACTGCCAAGATTCCGGACTGAGGTGGGTTCAGGATTGCCGTGAATTCCTTGGTGCCATACATACCAAGGTTGGTGACCGCGAAGCTTCCGCCCTCTAGGTCATCCTGGCGAAGTTTGCCAGCACGGGCCTTGGCAACCAGCTCCGAAATCTCGGTGCTCAGGTTACTCAAGCTGCGCTTCTCCGCTCCCCTCACAACCGGGGTGAGGAGTCCGCCATCGGTGGCAACTGCAACTGAGATATCTGCCGATTCGTACTTGAGCATTGAGTCTGGATTCCAAACTACGTTTGCCTCAGGCACGTCCATTAGTGCTGCTGCAACAGCCTTCACCACAAAGTCATTGACAGAAATCTTTACCGGTGAAGTCTCGTTGATGCTCTTCCTGAGTGCCAGAAGCGCGTCAACCTTGCAGTCGGCCGTTACATAGAAGTGCGGAACGGTCGTCTTGCTCTCGGTGAGGCGGCGAGCTATTGCCCGGCGCATGCCAGAGTGTGGAACGGTGACATAGCTGCTGGAGTATTCCTGTTTAGCAATGGCCGAACCGCTGGCAGGCATCGATGGGGTGGGCTGCACACCAAGCTGTGGTGAGTCCGGTGCAACTGGTCCGCGCTGTGCGATGAACGCTTCCAGGTCGCGTCGAACTATGCGTCCACCAGGGCCGGTGCCGACGAGCTGGGTAAGGTCAACACCTTGTTCGTGGCTCAATTTGCGGACAATCGGGCTCACGAATCGGCGGTCGGTACCATCAGCCAGCACTGTAGCAGCGGGCTCGGTTGGCACAGCCGAAGCAACCGGAGGTGCGACAACTGCTGCCACATCTGCTGCAGCAACGGCAGGCTCAGCTGAAACTGATGCCACCGAAGCGACAGGACCCACTGCTGACCCGCCAAGAAGAGCGTCTCCAGCCGATGCTTCCTCGCCCTCGGCCAGCAGAACGAGGATTGGGTTTCCAACTTCTACAGAAGCCCCATCGGCCACGAGGACCTTGTAGACGCGACCGTCGGTTTCGGATTCGAAGTCCACGACCGCCTTTTCGGTCTCCATCTCGGCGATTACATCACCGGCCTTCACCACAGAGCCTTCTTGGATATTCCACTTTGCAAGCACAATTTCGGTTGCGCCTGCTGCCACTTCCGGCATGCGAATTAGGGTAGCCATTAGTTCTTACCGAAACCTTCCACAACGTGGTGGATGCCAGCGACAACTTCCTCTGTGCGGGCGATTGCGGCACGCTCCAAAACCTTGGAGATGCTTGGAGAAGCTTCCCCACCGTGGACTCGCTGAACTGGCTGATCCAGGTAGTCAAAGAATCGGCGCTGAATCTCGTCGGCGAGCCACGAACCGTAGCTCGTGCCCTGTGCGCCTTGCTCCACAATCATTACCGCGTTGGTCTTTTTGATGCTGGCACCGATGGTGTCCCAGTCGAGGCTTGCCCGGTCGAGCCATCGGAGGTCAATCACTTCTGCATCCACGCCGGTCTGTTCCACCGCTTCGAGCGAGTGGTTCACCATTGAGAGGTAGGTGAGGATGGTGAGATCACTACCCTCTCGCTTAACCGCTGCCTTGCCGAACTCAATTTGGTAGTCAAAGTCGCCCTGCGCGATTTCGCCCTTGGAGGCGTAGAGGTCCACGTGCTCAATTACGAGCACCGGATCCTGCAGGGCGAGAGCTGCGTTCATCAGACCCACATAGTCAAAGGGGTTAGAAGCCGCAACGATGCGCCAACCCGGCGCGGTTGCGAAAATACCAGCCGGATCCATGAGGTGCTGCGAGCCGTAACCCGAACCCATGGCTACCTTGGTGCGGATAACCAGCGGAACCGCCGCGTCTCCACCGAACATGTGGCGAGCCTTGCCAATTTGGTTGAAGACCTGGTCTGCAGCCACCCACATGAAGTCCGGGTACATAAACTCGATTACCGGGCGGAAACGGCCATCGAGGGCCATTCCACCGCCGAGACCGGCAAACGCGTTCTCACTGATTGGGGTTCCTAGGACGCGTCCTGGATACTTATCAACCAGACCCTTGGTGGCGCCGTTGGTGCCACCCTTGAGGCGGTGAACGTCTTCTCCCAGAACCACGATTCGAGGGTCTGTCTCCATGCGCCTGTCCATGACGGCGGCCACGGCATCGACGAAGCGTACCTCTTCCTTGGCTCCGGCGAAGGAGGTTAGTTCCTCGGTTCGGGCGCCGGCGAGTTCGCTGGCGTCTCCCCTGACTCCCACGTTTACGAAGTCCACACTCGGCCAGAGTTCGGCGCGAATCTTTCGGGCCCCAGGCTTTCCGGCCAGGTCTGGCTCCAAGAGCTGGTCAACTGCAGCCTGCATGGCCGCCTGAGCCTGGTTGCGGACCTCATCGACCATCGCCTGGTCGAGCAGGCCGAGGTTGATCATCTCGTTCGCTACGCGAGCCAGCGGGTCGCGGTTTCGCCAGGCCTCCTCTTCGTCTTTTGGTCGGTAGCCGAAGGCGCTGCCTGGGAACGGACCGTTCTGGTGGAAGAATCGGTAGACCTCTGCCTCGATGATTGCAGGGCCCTTGCCGGCGCGTACGTGTTCCGAGATTTCCTGCATCGCAAGGTGAACTGCAAGTGGGTCCATGCCGTCTACGCGCCAGCTAGGAATGCCAAATCCGGTTCCGCGACCAGAGAGGCGTTCTTCAGCGGTTACCTCGGAAACGTGCGTGGACACCGCGTACAGGTTGTTCTCGATGAAGAACACCAGCGGGATGTCCCAGGCGGCGGTGAGGTTCATGGTCTCGAGAACGGAACCGATGTTTACCGCGCCGTCACCGAAGTAACTGACGGTCAGGTCGCTGGTTCCTGCATTCTTCTGCGCCCAAGCATTTCCTGCGCCTAGGGGAACTCCACCACCGACGATGGCGTTCGTTCCCAGTGCTCCGGCTTCCATCCACTGAAGGTGCATTGAACCTCCTCGGCCGCGGCAATAGCCCTGAGCGAGTCCAAGGATTTCAGCGAGAGTGCGCTGCAATACCTCTTGAACGGCTGGATTCACCAGATGAGTGACGTCCAGACCATGTGGAGCAACGTAACTGATGGCCTTGGCTAGGAACTGGTGGTGTCCTCGGTGAGAGCCGTTTACGGCGTCAGTACCGCGCAATCCAACGATGGAACCTACGGCTCCACCCTCCTGTCCGATGCTGGAGTGGGCTGGCCCATGAACGAGACCCTCCGACGCCAGTTGCAGCACGGTTTCTTCGAAGGCGCGAATAAGGTGCATCTGCCCGAGCATGTTCTCGAGCAACTTCGGATTCGCGTTGCGCCAGTCTTCCGGTGTGGTGCGAAGTTCAATCCAAGGCTCTTTAGGTGAGAGTTGAATCTTCTCGGTCATCCGTGACTCCAATGTCTAGCTCTACTACACGTGCTGACTTACACAATAGCCAAATGTATCCAAAATCTTCCAGAAAATGCGAAAAAACTTATAAAAATGAGATTTATGCGTCAAGATGTATCCAATAAGTGCATTAGGAGCGGAAATGAGCAAAGGTATTCCCACCCTTCGCGGAACCGATCACATCGGGTTTACTGTGCCGGACATCGAAGAGGCAACCGTATTCTTTCGGGACATCATTGGCTGTGACTTGGTTTACAGCCTCGGACCGTTTCAGAGCGATGACAACTGGATGGCCGAGCACCTAAATGTCCACCCGCGCACAATCATGAAGGAGATCCGATTCTTCAGGTGTCAATTCGGGTCCAACTTCGAGGTCTTTCAGTACGTCTCTGCCGATGAAGACGTGCGGCTCACCCAGCCGCGCAACAGCGATGTGGGTGGCCATCACCTCTGCTTCTATGTGGATGACATTGACGCAGCCATTGCCTACCTGAAGGCTCACGGAATTCGAGTCTTGGGAGAGCCGACCAAGAGTTCAAACGCGAGCCTTGGACAGACTTGGGTATATTTCTTAAGTCCCTGGGGTATGCAGTTTGAACTCTGCACGTACCCTAACGGCAAGGCCTATGAAAAGGACGCAGAGGTAAAGTTGTGGCATCCAGTGCACCCAGCCGAGTAGTTGAGACGCTTCGCGAGGAGATTCTCAACGGCACTCTGGTTCCCGGAGAGAGGTTGCGCCAAGAAGACATCGCATTGCGATTCGGTGCCAGCCGCCAGCCAGTGCGCGACGCGCTGAGGCAGCTCGAGGGCGATGGTCTCATCACAATGGTTGCCAACGCCGGAGCCTGGGTTTCCAAACTCTCCGAGCGCGAATGCTACGAGGCCTATCAAATGCGTGAGCGCCTGGAGCCACTCCTCTTGAGCCACAGCATTCCTAACCTCACGGGCCAGCAGATCAAGCGCCTCAGTGATTTAGTCCGTGACATTGAGAACTCGCACGACATCGAGCAGTTTCTGAGGCTCGACCGGGAGTTCCACCTGCTCTCCTACTCTGGCGCCGAACCGGGCATGTTACGTGAGTTCGTGGAGCGCATCTGGAACACCACTCAGCACTATCGCCGCGCTTACGTCAAGCTCAGTGGCCTTGCGTCCTCTGAGGTTACCCACTTGGAGCACAAGCTGATCCTCGACGGCATCGTTCATGGCGATGCAGTGCAGGCCGGTCAGGCGCTAGAAGGTCACATCCGCAGAACGCGTATCACCCTGTCCCAGCACAAGGAGATTTTCTCCTAGGACACACCTTCAGTCAGTCGCTCCTTCAGCGAGTCGAGTTGGCCTGTCAAAACCGCTGGCAGGTGCTTGCCAAACTTGCTGAAGAAGCCGTC
Source organism: Actinomycetota bacterium (assembly GCA_039800845.1). Taxonomy (GTDB): domain Bacteria; phylum Actinomycetota; class Actinomycetes; order Actinomycetales; family Microbacteriaceae; genus Rhodoluna. The sequence continues at coordinate 2,034 of JBDLQA010000028.1, read as the reverse complement.
AATCAACCTCACCTCATGTAGCCACAGATTCGCGTCCACCTCAAAGAGTTCTTTCAGTTGCTGGTCGGTGATTTTCAACCCCTCGACATTAAGTTCCGCTGTTACAGGTAGACCACCGATGGCTGAATCGACGGCGGTAGCTGCATTTTCAAGTCTCTTGGCAATCCATTCCAAAACTCTTATGTTTTCCGAGAACCCCGGCCAGAGGAACTTGCCGTCACTACCCTTTCGGAACCAGTTGACTTGGAACACCTTCGGCAGGTTCTGTGCTGGCGATGCGGCTCCGATGTTGAGCCAGTGCTGCCAGTAGTCGGCCATGTTGTAGCCGCAGAATGGCAGCATCGCAAAGGGGTCTCGTCGCAGGGTTCCCACCACACCCTCGGCGGCGGCGGTCTGCTCCGACGAAATGGTGGCTCCCATGAACACGCCGTGTTCCCAGCTCCGTGCCTCAACAACCAGCGGAACATTGGTGGCCCGGCGACCACCGAAGAGGATTGCATCCAAAGGAACACCCATCGGAGAGTCCCAATTAGGATCGATTGTTGGACACTGCGAAATGGAAACGGTAAAGCGAGAGTTCGGGTGTGCGGCCGGCGTCTCGGAGTCCGGGGTCCAGTCCTTGCCGGTCCAGTCAATGAGGTGCGCGGGAGTTTCGTCGGTGAGGCCCTCCCACCAGACATCACCATCGTCGGCGAGAGCTACGTTCGTGAACAGCGTGTTTGCTGCTATCGTCTGGACCGCCACCGGATTGGTTCTCAAGCCCGTACCAGGTGCCACACCGAAAAACCCAGCCTCGGGGTTGATTGCTCGGAGTCTGCCATCTAAGTCCGGTGCTATCCAGGCGATGTCGTCACCGATGGTGGATACCGTCCATCCCGGCAGGCTCGGCTGAAGCATCGCAAGGTTTGTTTTCCCGCAGGCTGATGGGAAGGCCGCAGCTATGTGGAAGTTTCGTCCGGCTGGAGAGGTCAGTTTGATCAGCAGCATGTGCTCGGCTAGCCAACCCTGGTGGCGTCCTAGATTAGAGCCGATGCGAAGTGCGAGGCACTTTTTACCGAGCAAGGCATTTCCGCCGTAGCCGGATCCGAAGGACCAAATCTCGTTTGTCTCGGTGAAGTGTGCGATGTACTTCTCGTCGTTGCAGGGCCAGGTTGAGTCGGGCAATACTTCGCCGTCTTTGCCAATCAGAGGTGCTCCAACGCTGTGAAGCCCCGGTACCCAGCTGGCGCCTGCGATGATCTTTTCCAAAACGCGATTTGAGACTCGAGTCATTAGGTGCATACTCAGCACAACATAGGCAGAGTCTGTTATTTCAACTCCGTACTGGGCTTGATTGGAATCGATGGCACCCATGGAAAACGGAACAACAAACATTGTGCGACCGCGCATGCTGCCTTTGAAAAGGCGACTCAGAGTCTGCTTCATTTCCGTGGGTTCGCGCCAGTTGTTGGTTGGCCCGGCGTCCTCCTCGGTTGCACTGCAAATGAACGTTCTGTCCTCAACACGCGCTACGTCGGACGGTGCTGTCCTTGCTAGGAATGAGTTGGGACGTAGTTTGGGGTTGAGTTGAATCAGGGTGCCGTTGGCAACCAACTCCGAGGTGAGGCGCTCCCACTCGGCTGGTGATCCATCGCACCATACGATCTCGCTCGGTTGTGTCAGTCGGGCCGTTTCCTCGACCCACTGAGTAACTGACATGTTCTGCATCGTGCGGACTCCTTTGTCCCAAAACTGATGATGTTTAGCCTAGGTGAACAATTTACTGCTTAAAACGCGCCCTTATTGCCTAGAATGTTAAACACAGGTGAAAACTTCCCGAGGAGAGCAATATGTCCATCACCGCCCTAGATGAAGCCCGCGTACTAGCCAGCGTTCCCAAGGGACTGTTGATTGACGGAGTTTGGCGTGAGTCCTCCGATGGCGCGACTCTGGACGTGACCGATCCTGCCACGGGCAAAGTTCTTGCGTGTATCGCAAGCGCTTCGCCAGCGGACGGAATGGCCGCCATGGATGCTGCGGCAAAGGCTCAGACCG
>JBDLQA010000027.1:0-9039 GCA_039800845.1 Actinomycetota bacterium | reverse complement strand
CGAACACGAACACCGAAAGCCCGGCTAGAACCAAGCCGATGAGCGAACCCTGAATGGTCTTTTTCGTGCCGATGCGCTCATCCACAAATCCACCGATGGTGGCACCGATGCCGGCAACGATACTGGCAGCTATTCCATAGAAGATCACCTGAGTCTTGGTGAAGCCGAACGCTACCGAGCCCAGGACAGCACCGAAGGTGAAAACGCCAACTAGGCCATCGCGGAAGATGGCGGAGGCAATGAGGAAGCGAAGGGCATCGGGGGAAGTCTGGCGGAGGCTCTTTAGCTGCGACCAAAGTCCGCGGTAGCTCTCCAGAATCGAAACCTTCTTAGCGCTGGCCGGGGCCGCTACCTCCGGCACGAACAGGGCCATCGGAATGCTGAAGATCAGCATCCAAACCGCGCTGATCACGAACATGAAGCGGATGTTCTGGGCGCCATCGGTGGAAATGCCAAACCAAGGGTGGTCCGGCAGGTAGAAGCCAACCAGGGCGATCAGCAACAGAACAATGCCGCCCACATAGCCCAGACCCCAAGCCAGACCCGAGACGCGTGCCATGGTCTTGGGCGTGCTCACCTGCTTGAGCATTGCGTAGTAGTTGACGAAGGTGATCTCTTGGACCACGGATCCGATGGCGTATAGCGCCAGGCCGAAACCGAAGTAAGCCGGGTTTGGCATCACGAAGTAGCTAGCGAACATCAAGGCGATGAGGATGCCGCTGTTGATTAGCAGGCTACGCTTGCGGCGGCCGGAGGCATCGGAGCGGCGACCGATTACCGGCGCGGAAACGGCAACTGCCAAACCGGCGATGGAGACTGCCAGGCCGAACTGGTTGCTCAGGGCATCCGTGTTTTTGCCGAAGGCATCGCTGGTGATGTAAGTGGCGAAGATGAAGGTCTGAATGATGGTTGGGTAAGCATGTTCCGCCCATCCCCAGAGTGCCCAGGACCAGGTGGCTAGTTTGCGCGGTGCTACTGCAGCATCATTGCTCATGGCTTCAGATTAGCGGTGTTGCCGCCAATCTGGACGGGTACCGCGACCACGCGCTCATTCGGGGTGTCGTTGGGGGCGTGGAACACCAGGAGGTCGCCTCTGGTTTGGCTTCGAAGAACCATTCCATGGCCGCCGTTTCGCGCCCAAAGTGGCTCTGGCTGCTGGGTCCAAGGGCCCAGAATATTGCCGCTGGCGGAGTGCGCAATTCCTATGGCGTAGCCTTCTTCGCCGAACGCGGACCAGAACATCAACAGCGAGCCGTCCGCGGCCTTCACCAGGAATGCACCGTCGGTAAAGAGCGGATCTTTCGCCAAACCAAGTTCCTCTGGCGGGTTCACGCCAGGAGGGAACCAGAGCGGCTTACTCCAGGGCGCATCGGACGAATGGAATAGCAAGATGGGCTCACCGATGGAAGTTCTTAGGTCTTCGCTAAGGCGGAGCGCATACATTTCACCGTCGGAAATACCAGGTGCTGTGGGGCTGCCCTCCGCACCGCGGCTATAGACCAGCCAGTGCTGGCCGTCTTCATCGGTAAATAGCGTGCCATCGAGGCAGGGCATGTCCGCTGGGGTAACTGGGCCATCACTGTGGGGCAGGTAAGGCCCGGTAACTTCTTTGGATCGCAAAACGGCAACGCCGCGAACTTTGGGCTTTGGTGCGGCGGTTGCGAAGGTGGCGAACATATAGAAGTGGTCGCCCACCTGATGGACCTCCGGTGCCCAAAATTGTGTGTCCGCCCAGAAGTCGGCGGGTGGGCGGAATGCCTCGATGGGCCCGGACCAGTTCTCGAAATCGTGGCTGGTGTAGCAGTCGAAACCAGTTCCTGGACCACCCCAGAGATTAGTGTCGGTGGTTCCGAATAAGGTGAAACCTCCATCGACAGCTTCAACGATGAAGGGATCGCGCATACGGATTTCATTCAGCTTCATAGTGATTCGAGTCTCGCACCGGCTTTAGGCTTCGGGCTCAGGCATCGATGAATACTAGGCATCACAGGGCGAATGGGAAGCCTGGAATGCAAAGTTGAGCGGAGTCGACTCAACTTTGATGATTTGATGCTTGACAAGATTTTCCCCTCATGTCAAACTTGAGTCCAGATGGCTCAACTTCCCGTTGCGGCCAGGCAAAAACCCCGGAAAACCGGAAAGAAACAACTTAGGAGATAAACATGGCTCGTGCAGTAGGTATCGACCTCGGAACCACCAACTCGGCAGTATCTGTGCTTGAGGGTGGCGAACCAACCGTTATCGCTAACGCAGAAGGCTTCCGCACCACCCCATCGGTGGTTGCATTCACCAAAGATGGCGAGGTTCTGGTTGGCGAGACCGCAAAGCGCCAGGCAGTAACCAACGTTGACCGCACCATCGCTTCCGTCAAGCGCCACATGGGCACCGACTGGAAGTTCAGCGTAGACGAGAAGAAGTACACCGCTCAGGAGATCTCGGCACGTATTCTTGCCAAGCTGAAGCGCGACGCCGAAACCTACCTGGGTGAGGCAGTGACCGACGCGGTAATCACCGTTCCTGCATACTTCAACGACGCAGAGCGTCAGGCAACCAAGGAAGCCGGTGAGATCGCGGGCCTCAACGTACTGCGCATCATCAACGAGCCAACCGCAGCTGCTTTGGCATATGGTCTGGACAAGGGCAAGGAAGACGAACTCATCCTGGTTTACGACCTGGGTGGCGGTACCTTCGACGTATCGCTCCTGGAAGTTGGCAAGGATGAAGGCTTCAGCACCATTCAGGTGAAGGCTACCTCCGGTGACAACCGCCTTGGTGGTGACGACTGGGACAACCGCCTGGTTGAGCACCTGATCAAGCGCTTCAAGGAGACCACCGGCGTTGACGTAAGCAAGGACAAGATTGCCCTGCAGCGTCTGAAGGAAGCTGCAGAGCAGGCCAAGAAGGAGCTCTCGCAGGCTACTCAGGCCAACGTTCAGCTGCCATACCTGAGCCTCACCGAGAACGGCCCTGCAAACTTGGACGAGACCATCACTCGCGCCCAGTTCCAGGACCTCACGTCGGACCTGCTCGAGCGCACCAAGAAGCCTTTCAACGACGTAATCAAGGAAGCTGGCGTGAAGCTGGCCGACATCGACCACGTTGTTCTGGTTGGTGGTTCCACTCGTATGCCTGCAGTTGCAGAGCTAGTGAAGAGCCTCACCGGCGGCAAGGAGCCAAACAAGGGTGTAAACCCTGACGAGGTCGTTGCAGTTGGCGCCAGCATCCAGGCTGGTGTTCTAAAGGGTGAGCGCAAGGACGTACTGCTTATTGACGTGACCCCACTGAGCCTCGGTATCGAGACCATGGGTGGAATCATGACCAAGCTGATCGAGCGCAACACCGCTATCCCAACCAAGCGTTCGGAGACCTTCACCACCGCAGCTGACAACCAGCCATCGGTGAGCATCCAGGTTTACCAGGGCGAGCGTGAGTTCACCCGCGACAACAAGAGCCTCGGAAACTTCGAGCTCACCGGAATCGCACCAGCACCACGTGGCGTACCTCAGGTAGAGGTAACCTTCGACATCGACGCAAACGGCATCGTGCACGTATCCGCTAAGGACAAGGGCACCGGCAAGGAGCAGTCGATGACCATCACCGGTGGTTCCTCGCTGAGCAAGGAAGACATCGAGCGCATGGTGAAGGATGCCGAAGAGCACGCAGCCGAGGACAAGGCACGTCGTGAAGAGCAGGACATCCGCAACACCGGCGAGCAGATCGTTTACTCCACCGAGAAGCTGATCAAGGAAAACGACGAGAAGCTCCCTGAGGACGTAAAGACCGAGGTTCAGGCCGACGTAGATGCTCTGAAGACCGCACTTGCCGGCGACGACATCGATGCAGTGAAGGCTGCCACCGAGAAGCTGAACACCAGCGCACAGAAGCTGGGCGAGGCAATCTACGCTGCCGCTGCTGCAGAGCAGCCAGCCGAGGGCGAAGCGGCATCCGGTGAGGACGTTGTTGACGCCGAGGTTGTGGACGACGAAGACGAGACCAAGTAATGGCCGAGGAGAACACCAACTTCGAGGCAGGTCAGGAACCTAACGCCGAGGACCAGGCACCCCTGGAAACCGACGCGGTAGACGAGGCGCTCGCCGACTTGGTTGAGGACCTAGGTCCTATCTCCAAGGAGGCCGAGCTGCTCGGCGACCTGCAGCGACTCCAGGCAGAGTTTGTGAACTACAAGGCTCGCGTTGAACGCGACCGCGATGTTGCACGAAACAACGCCATCGCCGAGGTCCTCCGCGCGTTCTTCCCTGCGCTGGACGACCTTAGCCGCGCCGAGGCACATGGCGACCTTGAGGGTTCGCCGTTTGCTGCGGTTGCAAACAAGCTGCGAGCAGCCGGCGACAAGTTCGGTCTGAAGCAGTTTGGCGCCAAGGGTGAAGTTTTCAACCCGGAACTGCACGACGCAATCGTTCAGCTTCCTTCCGCCGAAGTGAGCGAAACCATCATCGCTGACGTGGTGGAACCCGGCTACATGCTTGGTGAGCGCGTTATTCGCGCAGCCAAGGTTGCAGTCAACATTCCTCAGGAATAACAAAAAAGATTCCCGACAAGCAGAGATTTAGACAGGGAGAGGACGGTAATGGCAAGTCAAGACTGGTTTGACAAGGATTTCTACAAGATCCTTGGCGTCTCCAAAGACGTAACCGAAGCCGAACTCAAGAAGGTTTACCGCAAGCTTGCACGCCAGTATCACCCGGACTCCAATCCGGGTGATGCCAAGGCGGAGGCACGCTTCAAGGAAATCTCTGAGGCATACACCGTGCTTGGTGATGCCAGCCAGCGCCGCGAATACGATGCCATTCGTGCGGGCGGCGGAGGTGCCCGATTCACCGGTGCAGGCCCAAACATGGGCGGCGCGGGATTCGAGGACGTCTTCGCCAACCTGTTCGGCGGCGCTCGTGGCGGTGGCTTCGGTGGGGCTGGATTCCCCGGAGGTTTCGGTGGTGGCTTCGGCGGCCCAACTCCAGGATCCGACCTAACCGCGTCCGTCGCCATCGACTTCATCGATGGCGTGAAGGGCACCACCCGCAAACTCTCGTTCCAGCACGGCGAAGATGTGTCGTTCAAGGTGCCAGCCGGCATCAAGGACGGCGGCAAGATCAAGCTGCGCGGCCGGGGCCAGCCATCGATGAATGGCGGACCAAACGGCGACATGCTGATCACCGTGAACATCAAGCCGCACCCGGTCTTCACCCGCGATGGCGATAACCTTCGCGTGACCGTGCCGGTGACCTACGCCGAAGCGGCGCTTGGTGCCACCATCCAGGTGCCTACCCTTGGTGGCGAACCGGTGAAGCTCAAGGTTGCCGCCGGCACCCCGAACGGGCGCGTACTGCGCGTGAAGGGCAAAGGCGTGGTGACCGAAAAGCACAGCGGAGACCTACTGGCAACGGTGGAAATCGCCGTCCCATCGCACCTGAGCTCCAAAGCTGAAGAAGCGCTGCGCGCTTTTGCCGAGGAACTTCCCGATGAAGACCCACGCGCAGAACTTCTGCTGAAAGCCGGACTGCTCTAATGGAAGAGATCACCGAGGACACTCCAATATTCGTGATTTCGGTGGCGGCTGAGCTGGCCAACATGCACCCGCAGACGCTGCGCCAGTACGACCACCTAGGGCTGGTTTGTCCTGTGAGAACCGCAGGCAACAGCCGCCGCTACACAATGCGCAATGTGGCTCAGCTGAAAGAAATCGCTCGGCTGAGTGCCGAAGGCGTGAGCCTCACCGGCATCAACCGCGTACTTGAACTTGAAAATGAAAACGCAGAACTTCGGAAGCGAGTGCGAGACCTAGAGTCCACGCTCGCAACCGAACTCATGAACCGCCCGGGAGCCCGCGTATTTGCTGCGGGAGACCAAGGCGTAGTGAGCCTGGCACAGGGCCAACGCCCGGCCAAAAACTCTGGCGTCGTCCTCTGGCGCGCCAAGTAAAAGCAACACCATCTGTTCCTTAAGGAGCACAAATGAACCCCCAGAATCAGCAAGAACAAAAAAGCGCGCTCGAACAATTCGGCGTGAACCTCACCGAGATTGCCAAGGCCGGCAAGCTCGACCCAGTCATCGGCCGCGATGCCGAAATCCGTCGCGTCAGCCAGGTGCTTAGCCGCCGCACCAAGAACAATCCTGTGCTCATCGGTGAGCCAGGTGTTGGTAAAACTGCCGTTGTGGAGGGTCTCGCGCAGCGCATCGTTGCCGGCGACGTCCCGGAGAGCCTGAAGGGCAAGCAGCTGATCAGCCTTGACCTGGCTGCGATGGTGGCAGGCGCCAAATTCCGTGGCGAATTCGAGGAGCGCCTTAAGGCCGTGCTCGCGGAGATCAACGCCGCTGAGGGCCAGGTAATTACCTTCGTGGACGAGCTGCACACCATCGTTGGTGCCGGCGCTGCGGATGGATCCATGGATGCATCCAACATGTTGAAGCCGATGTTGGCCCGCGGCGAGCTGCGTCTGATAGGCGCCACCACCCTGGATGAATACCGCGAGCGAATCGAACGCGACCCCGCATTGGAACGCCGATTCCAGCAGGTTTACGTAGGTGAGCCATCGGTGGTGGACACCGTTGCGATTCTGCGCGGCCTGAAGGAGCGCTATGAGGCGCACCACAAAGTTGCCATTGCCGACAGCGCGCTGGTTGCCGCGGCCACTCTGAGTGACCGTTACATCACCGGTCGCCAGCTGCCGGACAAGGCAATTGACCTCATCGACGAGGCGGCAAGCCGCCTGCGTATGGAGATTGATTCCGCGCCTGTGGAGATTGACGAACTGCGTCGTGCAGTGGACCGCTTGAAGTTGGAAGAACTTGCACTGGCTAAGGAAAAAGACGCTGCCAGCAAGGAGCGTTTGGCGAAACTGCGCGAGGATCTGACCGCGAAGTCGGCCACGCTGAAGGAGCTGGCTGACCGCTGGGAGAAGGAGCGCGCCGAGCTGAACCGCGTTGGTGAGCTGAAGACCAAGCTGGACCAGCTGCGCATCGACAGCGATCGCGCACAGCGCGAAGGCAACCTGGAGAAGGCGAGCCGCCTGTTGTACGGGGAGATTCCCGCACTGGAGAAGCAGCTTGCCCAGGCCGAAGGTTTGGAGGGTGCCGCCACTGATCGCATGGTTAATGAGCAGGTCACCGAGGACGACATCGCTGCGGTGGTTGCTGCCTGGACCGGCATTCCGACCGGCCGGCTGCTCGCTGGCGAATCACAAAAACTGCTGCACTTGGAGGCCGAGCTGGGCAAGCGCCTGATCGGTCAGAAGCGTTCGGTCAAGAGCGTTGCGGATGCAGTGCGCCGAACCAAGGCGGGTATCGCGGATCCTGGACGCCCGACCGGTTCGTTCCTGTTCCTGGGCCCGACCGGCGTGGGTAAGACCGAGCTGGCAAAGAGCCTGGCGGACTTCCTGTTTGACGACGAAAAGGCGATTGTCCGAATCGACATGAGCGAATACGGCGAGAAGCACTCGGTGTCTCGTCTGGTGGGTGCTCCCCCTGGATACATCGGCTACGAACAGGGCGGTCAGCTGACTGAAGCCGTTCGTCGTCGCCCATATTCGGTGGTGCTGCTGGACGAAGTTGAAAAGGCTCACCCGGAAGTCTTCGATGTGCTGTTGCAGGTGCTAGATGATGGCCGCCTCACCGATGGCCAGGGCCGAACCGTCGACTTCAAGAATGTGATCTTGATTCTGACCAGCAACCTGGGAAGTCAATTCTTGGTCGACCCGGACCTCACCGAGGCACAGAAGAACGAGGCTGTCATGGCAACCGTTCGTGCTGCCTTCAAGCCTGAATTCCTGAACCGCTTGGATGACATCGTGCTGTTTAGCGCGCTAAACATCGCCGAGCTGGGCCAGATTGTGGAGCTGAACATCGAACGCCTGAGCGGCCGTCTGGCCGAGCGCCGCTTACACCTCGCGGTAACTCCGGCGGCTCGCACCTGGCTGGCGGAGCACGGATTCGACCCGATTTACGGAGCCCGTCCGCTGCGTCGCCTGATGCAGCAGCAGATTGACGACCAACTGGCGAATCTGCTTCTGGCCGGGGCCATCAGCGATGGTTCGCAGGTTCTGGTGGATGTCGCTGTTGGCGGCGACGGCTTGAGTGTTTCCTCGGGAGGCGAGCTGCTTTCCACTAATTTGGGGGACATCGACCTGAACCTGGATGATCTGAATGGCTAACCCTGCGGCAACAACCGGACTGACAGCGAAGGCAGCCAAACAAGCTTTGGCTGCCTTCGCAAATCCCGGCCGCTCGCGCGACCTTGGCTGGTTCTTCAAGACTGGCCCGGGCGAATACGCCGAAGGCGACCAGTTCATAGGCGCTAAGGTTCCCCAGGTTCGTCAGGTGGCTGGTGAATTCGCCGCACTCCCCCTGGATGAGGTCGTTAAGCTGGCCCACTCACCAATTCACGAAGAGCGACTACTTGCGGACATCCTGCTGGTAAATCGCTACAAGAAGGCAAAGGTCGATTCAGACCGCGGCTTGCTTTTTGACCTCTGGCTGAAACTGGCTTATGAAAATTGCTGGAACAACTGGGACCTCGTGGACAACGGCTACGTCTTTGGCGATTGGTTAGTCCGCTACCCAAACAACCAGCTGTTGGTATCGCTGGCTAAATCGGATGTGCTTTGGGAACGACGTATGTCTATTTTGCTGACGTTTAGTTCCATAAAAATTGGCAAATTCGACGAAGCTTTCCAGGTTGCTAGGCTTCTACACCGTGACCAACACGACCTTATTCACAAGGCTGTTGGTTGGATGTTGCGGGAAATCGGCAAGATCGAAGACGACGCCCTACGGGCGTATTTGGATGAAACCGCGGACACCATGCCGCGAACAATGCTCCGTTACGCAATTGAAAAGCAGCCCGAACGACTGAGGCAGCATTACTTGGGATTGGCACGGGCCAAGAACAACCGCTAAACTTATTGGGCAACCAGGAGACGTCGCATAGCCCGGTCGAGTGCGCCTCACTGCTAATGAGGTAAGGACTAAAAATCCTTCGGAGGTTCAAATCCTCTCGTCTCCGCAAACAAAATCCTCACCCTTTCG
>JBDLQA010000026.1:0-5307 GCA_039800845.1 Actinomycetota bacterium | reverse complement strand
GAAAAAGACATCGCACCAGAAGCCGAAATCACCGCTACTTCGGGCGTCAAGCAGCTTGAAGAAGAGGGCGACATCGCCGCGGACTACATCGAAGAATTGCTGGACATCTACGACCTAGATGGCGACATCGACATCGATGTTCGTCAGGGTCGCGCTTACCTGGAGGTTTCGTCGGAGGGCGAGAGCAACCTTCGCTTGCTGTCTCACCCGGACACTGTTGAAGCACTGCAGGAGCTGGCTCGCCTGGCTGTTCAGGCTAAGACCAGCAACTTCAGCCGTCTGATTCTTGACATCGGTGGTTCCCGCGATGCCAAGGATGCTGGCCTGGCCAAGATCGTGGAGAAGGCGATTGCCAAGGCCAAGGAGAGCGGCGACAACGTTGCTCTGAAGCCAATGTCCAGCTACGAGCGCAAGCTCGCACACGACCTCATTGCCGCAGCCGGTCTGGTTTCGGAGTCTGAGGGCGAGGGCAAGGACCGTCACATCGTCGTAAAGCACGGCTAGTTTTCCACCTCTCCCCCGTCCAATGTTTCACGTGAAACATGTGCGGGGGTTTGGTTTATTCGAGAGCATAGATTTAAGACGATTCCTAAGCAATGCGAGCTGCATTGTTTCACGTGAAACATTTGGATTGAGATGTCAGAAGAGACTTACGAACTTGAAATTGAACCGGCGGTAGCTGCTGACATTTTTGGCGCCGGCATTGATCAGGCGCGGGACTACGCGACCAACCTCGTACTAGATGCCGACCTTTTGGGCCTGCTGGGTCCGCGCGAGATGCCGAAGCTTTGGACTCGCCACATCTTGAACTCGGCCGTAGTTGCCGAATTGCTCGAGCCTGGCGATACGGTTGCCGATGTGGGTTCTGGCGCAGGGCTCCCTGGCCTGCCGATGGCTATCGCTCGCCCGGACGTGCACTTCACGCTCATTGAGCCGATGGAGCGTCGTTCTGGCTGGCTTCAGCAGCAGGTTGAAGAGCTTGGGCTCTCCAACGTGACTGTGCTGCGCGCTCGTGCAGAGGAAGTCACCGACCGCAAGTTCTCGGTGGTTACCGCCCGCGCTGTATCGGCTCTCCCTAAGCTGTTGCGCCTCACCGTGCCACTGCTACAGGCCGGCGGCCGCGTTCTGGCGCTCAAGGGAAGCAAGGCTCAGGATGAGATCAATGACTCCGAAAACCTGCGCAAGAAGCTCAAGATTGCAGATTTCCAGATTGTTTACACAGGCGTAAAGCACTTGGCGGAACCTACCCTCGTGGTAATCACTAGGCTTAACTAACCGAAGCAGTTGCCACTCAAAAGTGGTCGAAACAGGAGTAATGGTGTCGCTGAATCACGACCTTCCAGCCGAACAGGGCGTTTCCACGCCTGCCGCGACTGTATCTGGCCTTGGTTACCCAAACGGACGAGCTGAAGTTAGCCCTACCCCTACCGGTTGGTCTGCATCCGCAGTTACCTCGGAAGGCGCTGCTGATCAGGCTTTTGCGACTGTTTCCACCATTGATTTGAATGCTGCCAACCACGCAGCTGGCAAGAACTAGGGGGAATGTTTCACGTGAAACAATCCGACAACCTTGGTGCATTCGATGACACTCCCCTGGCACGCGAAATTGCTTCAAACTCACGCCGCCTAGCTGCCATCAACGCTGCGGAAATCAAGCGTCCAGCCGCCACTCGTATCTTCACCATCAGCAACCAAAAGGGTGGCGTTGGCAAAACCACCACAGCGGTCAACATGGCTGCATCCCTTGCCTACAAGGGCCTAAACGTGCTGGTAATCGACCTTGACCCTCAGGGAAACGCCTCCACCGCGCTGGGTGTTGACCACCACTCCGGCGTGAAGGGCATTTACGAGGTCCTCACCGAGGGCGCCTCGCTGGTGAGCGTTATCTACAAGAGCCCGGTGATGGACCACCTTTACTGCGTCCCTGCTTCCATTGATCTAGCAGGAGCCGAGCTCGAACTAATCACGGGCTTCAGCGAGGGCGAGCGCAATCTGCGCCTGCGCAACTCCATCTCCCAGTTCCTAGCCGAGGCCAAGGTGAAGCCGGACTACATCTTCATCGATTGCCCGCCAAGTCTGGGTGTGTTGACCATCAACGCCTTCACCGCGGCATCCGAGGTCATGATTCCAATCCAGTGCGAGTACTACGCGCTCGAGGGTCTGAGTCAGCTAATCCGCAACATCCAGCTGATTCAGCAGCACCTGAACGCCACTCTGCGTCTCTCGACCATCCTGCTGACCATGTACGACTCCCGTACGAACCTGTCAGCTCAGGTTTCCGAGGACGTACGCACCCACTTCCCACAGCAGGTACTGAGCACCGCAATCCCGCGTTCGGTGAGAGTTTCCGAGGCTCCTTCCTACCAGCAACCCGTTATCACTTACGACAAGAGTTCAACCGGTTCGCTCGCCTACCTAGAGGCAGCAATCGAACTAGCTAATCGAGGAGCCTAAATGGCAGAGAAGAAAGGCGGCCTCGGCCGCGGCATCGGCGCACTGATTCCAACCAGTGACGTACCAGGCGAACGCCCGATGGACGTGTTCTTCCAGGACACCAGTGCCAGCCCTGAGGGCTCCAGTGACCTCGTAGCGGTCCCAGGAGCGCGCTTTGGGCATCTGGACATCAACTCGATCGTTCCTAACCTCCGTCAGCCGCGTACGGTCTTTGAGCCAGAAGCATTCGCCGAACTGGTTCACTCCATCCGCGAACTCGGCGTACTGCAGCCGATCGTGGTTCGTCCCCTACCAGACCAGGACGGCGAGCGTCGCTATGAGCTGATCATGGGTGAACGCCGTCTGCGTGCATCCAAGGAAAACGGCCTAACCAAGATTCCGGCCGTCATCCGCGAAACCGCCGATGAAAACATGCTTCGCGATGCCCTGCTGGAGAACCTGCACCGCAGCGACCTCAACCCGCTTGAGGAGGCCAGCGCTTACCAGCAGCTCCTGGATGACTTCGGAATCACCCAGGAAGAGCTGGCGGACCGCATCGGCCGCAGCCGCCCAAAGATCACCAACACCCTTCGTCTGCTCAAGCTGCCAGCTGAGGTTCAGAAGAAGGTGGCCGCCGGTGTTCTAAGCGCGGGTCACGCCCGTGCCATCCTCGGTGCCGCCGATGACGCCCGCATGATCTACTGGGCCAACAAGGTCATCAACGAAGGTCTGTCGGTTCGCTCGCTCGAAGAAGGCGTTGCTCTGGACAAAGCAGCTACTGCGGGAGGCACCGGAAACGGCAAGCCACGTCCGGGTGGCCGTATGAGTCTGCTTTCGGAGATCGCGGAGAAGCTGGGTGACCAGTTGAACACCGGAGTGAAGATTTCCCTCGGCAAGAAAAAGGGCCAGTTGGTCATCGATTTCGCGACCGTTGCAGATTTGAACCGAATTTTGGACGAACTGGGCTTCAAGCGCGACTAATCGTCACTTTTTGTGATTCCGAAAAACGCCATTCGCGCTCTTGAGGCGTTCTAGAGCGCTAAAAAATAAAGTGGAGTGAAACGCTCGCACCGCGCTCCCCTGAACCATTCAAGTGGAGCAGATTAGCCAAATATCGCGGCCAAAGCACCGCGTTTTGGAGATGCGCGGATTTAGCCTCGACCGAGCTTTGCGGCTTCTGCCAGACCCAGGTAAACCTGAGACAAACTCGACCCGGTGGCCAACACTGCCTGAGGCAAAAGTGAAGTTTCGGTTAGTCCAGGAGCAACATTTGCTTCCAAGAACCAAGGAACACCCGCGGCATCCACAATTAGGTCCACGCGAGAAATGTGGCGAAGGCCCAATTCCTCGTGAGCACGAATTGCAACCTTGGCGGCGCGCTCAAGAACGGCTTGGTCCAGGCGAGCAGGAACGTAGTAGTTGGTCTCGCCGGCAACAACGCGCTCGTCGTAGCCAAAGCGCCCGGTCGTTGGCTCAATCTCAACGGCAGGAAGCGCAATCGGACCCGCTCCCTCGTTGATCACGGAGATCGCTAGCTCGGTGCCTTCAACAAACTTCTCGATGATGGCTACATCGCAGTAAACGTACGCGTCGATCATCGCTCGGTTCAGGTTTGCAGGGTCGTCAACGATGGTCACGCCCTGTGCAGAGCCGCTACGAGCCGGTTTTACCACCACTGGGAAGGCCATGTGGTTGCCAACCTGCGCCAAAACGGCTTCGGCATTGAGCTCGCGGAAGGTTTCCTTCGGCAAAGTGAGCGACTGCGGGGTCTGAATGCCCGCGCGCTGAACCAAAATCTTGGCGATCGACTTATCCCAGGCCAAACGAGCGCCATCGGCAGCCGCTCCAACAAAAGGAACGCCAGCGAGGGTCAGGATGTCGCGCAGCGAGCCGTCCTCACCGGACGCACCGTGAAGGGTAGGCCAGATTACGTCCGGTTTGTCTTCCTTGATGTGCTGGAACAGGTGCTCGTCCGGCTCACGAATGATCACGGTGGCGCCGGCATCGGTGAGTGCATCCGCCACACGACGCCCGCTCTTGAGGGAAATGTCGCGTTCGTGCGAGATTCCGCCCGCCAAAACCTGAATTCTTAGGTGCTGTCCCTTTTTCAAACCCGGGATCATGGCGTCCTCCCTGTGATTGCGGTCACTGTTTCACGTGAAACTTGTTATTTACCGAAGGTTTCGAGCAACTCGGTCTGTCGGTTGATTACCGTGGCCAGACGCTTGATGCCCAGATTGATGTTTTCCGGCGTTGGGTAGCAGAAGCTAATACGCAGGTGGTTATGTCCTCCGCCGTTGGCGAAGAACGCGGTTCCAGGGGTGTATGCCACCAGTTCGGTGACTGCCAGTGGAAGCATTGCCTTGCTATCGATGCCCTCAGGAAGGGTCACCCATAGGTAGAAACCGCCGTCAGGGCGGGTGGTGTGCAGGTGTGGCAGGTATTCCTTCATCGCGGCCAGGGCGGCATCGCGGCGTTCACGGTAAATACCGCGGAAAGTGTCGATCTGTCCCTGCCAGTCGCTCTTGGCCAGGTACTCGCTAATGAGCATCTGGGTGAAAGTGCTTGGGCTTAGAAGCGCCGACTCGTTGGCCAAAACGAGCTTGTCACGAACGGCCGGCGGGGCCAAAACATAGCCAACGCGAAGGCCAGGAGCCAGAATCTTGCTGAACGAACCCAGATAGATAACGCAGTCTTCTTCGTAGGAGCGCATCGCTGCCGGTGGCTTCTCACCGAAGTAGAGCAGGCCGTAAGGGTTGTCCTCGAGGATCAAAATGTGTTCGCGGCGGCAGATCTCAACGATGCGGTGACGACGCTCCTCGGTGAGGGTCACACCCGATGGGTTGCCGAAGTTAGGCACCAGATAGAGGAACT